>DASVPC010000276.1:0-27543 GCA_036383055.1 Rhizobium sp.
CGCCAGCGCCTTGGCGGCTTCATACCCGATGCCGCTGGTGGCGCCGGTGATGACGGCGACGCGGCCGATCTGCGAGGGAATGTCTTTCACGGTCCAGTCGGGCATTGCAGGTCTCCAAGGGAAGAACTCATATTTCTGTACTCGATTAATTATTGCACTAAACGCAAAAATACAATAGTTAAAAAAATGCATTGATTATGAACCGCCTTTGTGGTTCTCATGCCGCTGATTTCAGCAATGGGTTTGTTGCTGTGCCTTCGAATTGCCACGCTGCTCGTGGCGTGATCATGCCACAATTGGTATTCTTGGCCGCAGATGGGACCAACGGAATGACGACAAAGACGACATGCTCCGATTTCGTGCAGTTCTTCCGCTCCTGGGTGAGTGATCCCATGCGCGTGGCGGCGATCGCGCCGTCCGGCGAGCGACTGGCGCGGCTGATGACGCAGGAGATCGAGCCGCTCGACGGCCCGGTCCTCGAACTTGGTCCCGGCACCGGCGTTTTCACGCGCGCATTGCTGGCGCGCGGCGTCTCCGAATGCGATTTGACCCTGATCGAGTTCGGCGAAGAATTCGCCGTTCCGCTGCGCGGCCGTTTTCCGCAAGCGCGCGTGGTGCAGATGGATGCGGCACAGCTCGGCCAATGCGGCCTGTTTGCCGATGCGCCATTCGGCGCGGTTGTCAGCGGTCTGCCGTTGCTTTCCATGCCTCCGGAGAAGATCACGGCGATTGTCGGCGGCGCTTTTGCGACGATGAAGCCCGGCGGCTCCTTCTATCAGTTCACCTACGGTCCGCGCTGTCCGGTACCGCGGTCGATCCTCGATCGCCTCGGCCTGAAGGCAACACGCGTAGGCGGCACCGTGCGCAACATTCCGCCGGCGGGCGTCTATCGCATATCGCGTGGAAAACCGCTGGAGCTCTCGATTGATGGCTCCGAATATCGTAGCACAAATGAGAATGCCGGAATCGCTGTCTATGCGGCTGACGCCGGCGCGGCCGATGTGGGGCGGTCGGAAGCGGGCGCATAGCGGGGCAATTCATGACGGATGTTCAGGAGATCGATGGTGCCGTGAAGGAAGGCCGGCGCGAACGCAAGCGCCGCCAGACGCGGGAGCGCATCGAGGCGGCGGCGCTGGCGCTGTTTCTCGAACACGGCTTTGACGGCGCGACGATCGAGGACATCACCGAAGCCGCCGATGTCTCCAAGCGCAGTTTCTTCGACTATTTTCCGAGCAAGGAAGAAGTGGTCTTCGCCTGGCAGGACAGCTTTGCCGACGAACTGGCCGACGCTGTCGCCGCGCAGCCCAAGGATGCGTCGATCGTCGCGGTCATCGAAGGCGCTTTGACGTCGGCACTGCTTGCCGCCATGGCCGATCCCCAGAGCCTTGCTATCGGTGCTCTGATCCACGATACGCCGGTGCTGAGCGCCCGCCATCAGCTGAAATATGCCAAGCTCGAGACGAAATTGACGGATGCGCTCTATGCCCGGTCCGGGGGCGGGGAGGGGGAGTTGCTCCGCCTGCGCCTGCTATCGGCGATCGTTGTCAGCACGGTACGCATCGGCGGCGAGCGCTGGAACGAAAGGCCGCAGGATCTATCCTTGCAGGAGTTTGCCCAGGATCTATTCAGGGAGCTCTGGGCAACCCTTGCCGATCTCGGCTCGCTGGTCGAGCAACGCTCTTCCCGTCGCTGATCTCGGCTGAAGGTTATCCGAGGCATCGAAGAAAGCCGCAAAACTTCTGTCGCCGCTCATTGTATCGGAAAACCCGCCGACCCATCTTCCGTTAGGCCGCGACGCCATCAAGCTCATTTGCGAATAGCTCGGTCTGCTCAGGACCGAGCTTGATGCCTGGGATCAAGTCTCGGCTTCCACGGATTTCGAATAAGCTCAACGATATTATAGGCCAAGTGCAAGGGACCAAAACCATGTCAGATTTCAACGCTGCCAAGTCCGGTCAATTCAAGATCGGCGGCGATCTCACCGTCAATCGTCTCGGTTTCGGCGCCATGCGCGTCACCGGTTACGGCATCTGGGGCGAGCCGGACGATCACGACGAATCCATCCGTACCCTCAAGCGCCTGCCGGACCTCGGTATCGACTTCATCGACACGGCCGATTCCTACGGTCCGGATGTCTCCGAGCGCCTGATCAAGGAAGCGCTCTATCCCTACGACAAGAAGGTGGTTGTCGCCACCAAGGGCGGCCTGACGCGGACCGGCCCCGGCGAATGGATTCCCGTGGGGCGTCCGGAATATCTCATCCAGCAGGCGCATAAGAGCCTGCGCAATCTCGGCCTCGAGCAGATCGACCTCTGGCAGCTTCACCGCATCGATCCCAAGGTGCCGGCGGCCGAACAGTTCGACGCCATCAAGTCGCTGCTCGACGCCAAGCTCATCCGCCATGCCGGCCTCAGCGAAGTATCGGTCGCCGATATCGAGGCCGCTTCGAAATACTTCAAGGTGGCGACGGTGCAGAACCGCTATAACCTCATCGACCGCACCAGCGAAGACGTGCTCGACTATTGCGAAAAGCACACTATCGGCTTCATCCCCTGGTTCCCGTTGGCATCGGGCGAACTCGCCAAGGAAGGCTCGCTGCTCGACACCATCGCCAAGAGGCACGGGGTTGCCCCGAGCCAGATCGCGCTTGCCTGGGTCCTGAAGCGCAGCCCGGTGATGCTGCCGATCCCCGGCACGTCGAAGGTCAAGCACCTTGAGGAGAATACCGCCGCCGTCAACATCACCCTGTCGGATGAAGAGTTTGCGGCGCTGGATGCCGAAGGCAAGAAGGCCTTCGCAGCCGCCTAAGCCGAGATCTCGCCACTTTGCGATTCGACAACGGACGGCGCTCGCTGCTGGCGCCGTCCGTTGTGATGATATGGCTACGCTTGGCGATCCGCGTCCCGAAAGTGATGGATCACGATTATGTGAATCATTTTTTTCGGCATTTTTCGGCTGTAAAATAGGCGGCCGAATGCCGTAAATACCCGAGGTATGCGGTATTTTAGGTGTTTGCTATTAAAAGCATTGCGTTTCTTGCATTGCTGCATTGCGGAAGATTGTCTGTTCATCTCCACCCCGCGGTTATATCTCTCCTCTCGAAGGCAGCGCATCTCCTCCTCCCAGCGCTCCTTCATCGATTTGGCAACTCTCCTCCTCCCTGTTGCCAATCCGGATCAAGAGCCCGATGCACCCTCCTCCCGCATCGGGCTCTTTTCATTTTCCATGATTTCCCAAGCGTTTCCCCGAACGGTTCCGGCAACCGTTGCCTCTTTGCCTCGCTGTCATGAATTAGAGCTGGTTCATATGGTCTCGAACCACGAAGCCGACTTGCGCCATGATCCCTCATGCGTAGAGTGACGGCCACGTTGGATTTGCGGCGATGGGGTTGGGTGTGATGCAGCGTATGGAAGATGCCGGCCAATGGGGGAGGACATTTTTCCGGGCTGTTGCCGTTGTCGCAGCGCTATCTCTGACGGCCTGTGGCCGCCCAGTCGGCGTCATGCAGCCGATCGCGGAAAATGTGCCGGGCACCACCAAAGTCGACCTGATGGTCGCCACCACCCGACTGCCGGACAAGGATCCGGCGATCCTGTTTTCCGGCGAGCGCGGCGCGGGGCTGAAGGTGGATGCCGTCAGCATCTCGATCCCGCCCGAGGCCAATCGCAAGGTCGGCCAGGTGCAGTGGCCGAGCAGGCTGCCCGGCGATCCCCTGAAGAATTTCGTCACCACCGCCGTCCGGCCGCTGCCGACCGAAGCCGATGTTCATGACTGGCTGCGCCCGCATCTGCCGAAGAACAAGCGGGTGCTGATCTTCGTGCATGGCTTCAACAATACCTACGAGGATGCCGTCTACCGCTTCGCCCAGATCGTCCATGATTCCCATGCCGATGTCGCGCCGGTGGTTTTCACCTGGCCGTCGCGCGCCAGCATTTTCGATTATGCCTATGACAAGGAGAGCACCAACTATTCCCGCGATGCGCTGGAAGAGATGCTGCACCGCGCCGCTTCCGATCCCAGGGTCGGCGATATCACCGTCATGGCGCATTCCATGGGCACCTGGCTTGCCGTGGAAGCTCTCCGGCAGATGGCGATCCGCGACGGCCGCGTCGCGCCGAAGATCACCAACGTCATTCTCGCCTCTCCCGACCTCGACGTCGATGTGTTCGGCCAGCAATTCGCCGCCCTCGGCAAGGACAAGCCGCATTTCACCCTGTTCGTCTCGCGGGACGACCGGGCATTGTCACTGTCGCGCCGTATTTCCGGCAATGTCGATCGCCTCGGGCAGATCGACCCGACCGCCGAACCCTATCGCAGCGAGCTGGAAAAACAGGGCATCACCGTGCTCGACCTTACCAAGCTCAAGACCGGTGACGGGCTGAACCACGGCAAGTTCGCCGAGAGCCCGGAAGTGGTGCGGCTGATCGGCGACCGGCTGATCGCGGGCCAGACCATCACCGATTCCGATGTCGGCATCGGCGATGCGGTCGGCGCTGTCGCCCTCGGGGCGGCGCAGACGGTCGGCAGTGCGGCGAGCGCCGCCGTCAGCGCGCCGATCGCCATCTTCGATCCGCGCACCCGCCGGAACTATGGCGAACAGCTGCGGCGTGTCGGCGTTTCCGCTGGCAATACCGTTGGTTCCGTCGGCGACAGCGTGACAACGACGGGCAGCAATGTTGGCGCGGCGCTCGGCCAATAGGTTGCCCGCAGCACTGCCAAAAAACATCGTAGCCACCTTCCACGATCTGATATATCACAGAGTCGTGCCTTATCGCGTGTTGCGGTGCTTTGCGGACGGACTTTGGGAATGGACGAAAACAAGCGTACGGTGGTCGTTGTCGGGGCCGGTATCATCGGCGCGGCGATCGCCTTCGAATTGCAGCGGCGCGGCCGGCAGGTGACGCTGATTGACAAGGGCGAGCCGGGTGAGGGCGCCTCTTTCGGCAATATGGCGAGCATCGCGCTCGATTTCGCCGCCGGCTCCGGCCCGTCCACCTGGGCGAAAATTCCCCGCTGGCTGCTGGACCCGGAAGGCCCGGTCTGGTTGAGACCGTCCTACGCGCCGAAAATGCTGCCCTGGTTCCTGCGCTTCATCGCTGCCGGTCGCCCGTCGCGATTGAGAGAGATCGAGGATGCCGGCATGGGCCTGTCGCGCCATGCCCTCGGGGATTTCAGGACCATGCTCGATACGCTCGGCGTGCCGGAGCTGATGACGGAAGAGGGATGTCTCGCGATCTATGAGACCGAAGCCGAATTCTCTGCCGATCGTGCCCATATCCAGCTGATGCAGCGCTACGGTCTGGAACACAAAATTCTCTCTGGCGCGGAAATCCGCGATTACGAACCGGCACTGTCGCTCGATATCGCCAAGGCGGTGCTGCTGCCGGACAACAAGTCGATCCGCAATCCCTATCAGCTTGTCCTCAAGCTGGTGGGGGCCGCCAAGGCCCTCGGCACCACCTTTGTCTCCGGCACCGTGCGAACCGTCGAGCGGCAGGCGAAGGGCGTCGTGACCGTGCTTTTGGAGGACGGACGGCGGCTGGAGGCCAATGATGTGGTGCTTGCCGCCGGCGTTCGCACGCGCTTCATCGCCTCGGCGCTTGGCGAGCCGATCCCGCTCGAGACCGAGCGCGGCTATCACACGCAAATCATGAAGCCCGGCATCGCCATGCGCTATTCGATCATCTGGCCGCATCGCGCCTTCATGGTGACGCCGACGGCCGGCGGCATCCGCGTCGGCGGCAATGTCGAGCTGGCCGGCCTCGATGCCCCCCCGGATTTCCGCCGTCCGCGCATCCTTGCCCGCCATGCTCAACGGGCACTGCCCGGCCTGCAGGTGGAGGACGCCAGGGACTGGATGGGCCATCGTCCGGCACTGCCCGATACGATCCCGATCATTTCGCCGTCGTCCCGTATTTCCGGCGTCTGGTATGCTACCGGCCACGGCCATCTGGGGCTCACCTTTTCGGCGACGACAGCGCGACTGATGGCCGATATGATGACCGGCATAACGCCCGTGGTCGACATGACCCCGTTCCGCATCAATCGCTACTAGGAGGAAACAAATGTCCGAAACTGAAAAGCCCGTCGCGCTGATCACCGGCGGCGGCCGTGGAATGGGTGAGGCGATCGCTCGCGAACTGGCCGCCGGCGGCTATCGCCTGGCGCTGATGTCGCCCTCTGAAAGCTGCGAAAAATTGGCAGCCGAACTCGGTGGTGTCGCCTCGCGCGGCGTCGCCGAAAAGGCCGAGGATATCCAGGCGATCTTCGATCTGACGATGAAGAGCTATGGCCGCATCGACGCTGTGGTCAACCATACCGGCCATCCGCCGAAGGGCGATCTGCTCGATATTACCGACGAGAACTGGACGCTCGGTTCCGACATGATGATCCTGTCGCTGGTCCGCATGGCAAGGCTGGTGACGCCGGTCATGCAGAAGCAGGGCAAGGGCGCCTTCGTCAACATCACCACCTTCGCGGCCTACGAGCCGACGCTGGTCTTCCCGGTCTCCTGCACCTATCGCGCCGCCGCCGGTGCCTTCACCAAACTCTATTCGGATCGCTATGCGGCCGACAATATCCGCATGAACTGCATCCTGCCCGGCTATATCGACAGCCTCAACCACAAGCCGGAAACGGCCGACAAGGTGCCGATGAAGCGCATCGGTCTGATGAGCGAGATCGCCAAGACGGCGGCCTTCCTGCTCTCCGACGGCGCCGGCTATATCACTGGCCAGAATATCCGCGTCGACGGCGGCGTCACCCGTCACGTCTGATTGGAGTTACCGAGATGAGATGGAAGCGTACGATCCAGTTGCTGGATGTTCATTGCGAGGGCGAAATCGGCAGGGTCGCCATCGGCGGCGTGCCGAAGATCCCCGGCAATACGATTGCCGAGCAACTGCATTGGCTGAACACCGATCCGAAAGGCGAGGAATTGCGCCGTTTCCTGGTGCTGGAACCGCGTGGCGCGCCGATCGGCTCGGTCAACCTGCTGCTGCCGGCGAGGCATCCCGATGCCGACGCCGCCTTCATCATTCTGCAGCCGGATCAGGCGCATGCGAGCTCCGGCTCCAACTCCATCTGCGTGACCACGGCACTGCTCGAATCCGGCATCGTCGAGATGAAGGAGCCGGAAACCGTGGTGACACTGGAGACCGCCGCCGGACTGGTGCGCGCCACGGCCACCTGCCGAGACGGTCGCTGCGAGAAGGTTCGCCTCACCATGGTGCCGTCCTTCGTACATGAGCTGGATGTCGCGATCGACACGCCGCAATGGGGCAGGATCAAGCTCGATCTCTGCTATGGCGGTATCTTCTACGCGTTGGTCGATGTCGGTCAGATCGACCTGACAATCGGAAAGGCGAATGCCGCGTCCTTGGTGCAGGCGGGTATGGTCCTCAAGGAGCTGATCAACCGCACGATGTCGATCGTCCATCCGGAAATCCCGGCAATCTCCGGCGTCGCCTATGTGATGTTCCGCGATATCGATGCCGATGGCGCGATCCGCACCTGTACGACCATGTGGCCGGGTCGCGCCGATCGCTCACCCTGCGGCACCGGCAATTCCGCCAATCTGGCAACGCTGCATGCGCGCGGCAAGGCCAAGGTCGGCGATGTCTTCAAATCCCGCTCGATCATCGGCTCGGAATTCGAGGTCGGCCTGCAGGCGGAGACCGAAGTCGCGGGCAAGCCGGCTATCATCCCTACCATCACCGGCCGTGGCTTCACCTTCGGTCTCAGCCAGGTGGCGCTCGACCCCTTCGATCCGATGGCGAATGGCTTTGCGCTGACGGACGTCTGGGGGCCATTGGCGGGGGATATTTGAAGGCAGGCAAACCCTGCCTTCACATTGCTGGAGCTGCGAAGCAGCTAAGCTACAAGTTAGGTCAAACCACGAGATCGCCGACCAGTGCGCCGGCTGGAATACCCCACGCTCGGCTAATCTTCCTGATTTGGTCCAGATTGATTTCGCGACGCCCATTCAGTAGGTCGGCGGCACGTGCCTTCGATCCGACGATTTCGATCAAATCGGCGCGTGTATAGTGGTTTGCCGTCATCACTGATTTTATCACGTCCACCGGCGAGACCCGTGGGATTGAGTAGTGCTTTGCTTCATACTCCTCGATAAGCAGAACGAGCGCGTCGAAATGCGCCGCGTCAAGCGTATCCGCTTCTGGCTCATTGTCGAAATAGGGCCGTACTGCTTTCAGGGCAGCCTCATATTCATCTTCATTTTGCAATGTGCGTACAGCACCAAGATCTATCATCGTGACCTCCGTCAAAGCTTTGTCACATCGATGGCATCGTATTCAGCGTGCGTCCCGACGAACAAGACAAACACTCGTTTCGTTCGGAAACCTATGAGGCCGACTATGCGGTACTTATTGCCGCCGACATCGAAAACGATCTTTCCGTTCGCTATGTAATCAGCGGAATTGAAAGTCGCCTTTATCTCGGCAAAATTGTTCCACTCGGCATCCGAGGTCGTCGTATACCACTCCGCCATCGCCATTTCCGCCGCCGCTCGCCGTGCTTTCGGCAATCGCGTGCAGAATTTGATCAATGTGGACTTGGCAATAATTCTCATCGGAGATTTTATAGAGCGTTCCCACTTTGGAAACAAGCTTTGGTTTCCGAAATGGGAACTTGATATCTCCAAGGCTGCGGGAGTAAGCACATCATTGCGTTTGCATGATCGCCTTGACTATCCCTGCGGATAAATCACGCCTTTGCGCAAAATGATGTTGCCATAGAGCCTCGGCTCGCTGGTCTGCACCAGCGCATGCGTCTGCTTGACCCGCTCATAGAAATCCGCTGGCAGCAGCGGCACGACATGGATGCCGGGGACGTGCCGGGCGCAGACCTCGATCATCTCCGCGTGCACCGGATCGACGGCGTCGCGGTCCTGCCTTACCGTTGCGCGGAAAATCGCCTGTGGTACGAAATCGTCGATCGGTAGGACGCTGAGTATGGCGTCGAGCACCCGCAGGACGCCGTGGCCGTCGAGACGGATCAGGCGGCGGGCGTGTTCGAGGCCGGGATAATTGCCGTCGACGAGGGCAATTTCGTCGCCATGGCCCATGGCGCGCAGCGTCGCCAACAGCTCGGGGCTCAATAGCGGGTCAATGCCCTTCAGCATGCTCTATCTCCTTGAAGAGGATGTTTTGATCGATGAGGTAGCGCGCGAAGATCGGCAGGCTGGCGCCACCGATGGCGCGCGCCTGTGGTCCCACCATGCCTTCGACAATTTCGGGCATGACGACGCCCTGCAGGTCCAGCTCGGCGGCTTCCTTGATGGTGGCGCGCACGATCCGTTCCCGCACCCAGTCGGGAAAGCCGCCATCGATGACGGCGGCGCTGAAATCGATGACCGAAGCGGCGGCGACGATCGCCTGCGCCAGCGCCTTGGCCGTCTCCTGGATCCAGATCTCCAGCGGCTCGCCGAAATCGATCCAGTTGTCCGCCGAATACCAGAGCGGCTGCGGATCGAAGCCATGATCCCGCAGCAGGTTTTCCAGCACGAAGATGGAGGCGATCTCGAGCAGCTGAAGGGTTTCGCCGTTGGGGCCGCGCACGGGCAGGGGGCCGAGCGCGCCGGCGGTTCCGGTGCGCCCGACGAAGATCGACGAGTTCAGAACGATGCCGCCACCGAGGAAGGAACCGATGAAGAAATAGACGAAATCCGGATAATGAGGACCGACGCCGAAGACGAGTTCTGCCCCGCAGGCGCTGGTGGCGTCGTTCTTCAGATAGACGGGGTAGGGCACGCGGGCGGCGATTTCCGCCTGCAGGTCGACACCGCGCCAGACCTCCATCGCACCATCGGGCGCTCCGACCTCCTCGGCCCAGTTCCAAAGCTCGAAGGGCGCGGCGATGCCAAGCCCGGCAAGCCTGTCGCGCTCTCCGGCGCTGAGGCGCGATTCGAGTTCCTGGATGCCAGAGGTGACGAAAGACAGGATGTCCTGCGGCAGCGGATAGGGATAGATCTGATGAAGCTGCATCCGGATCTGCCCGACGAAATCCATCAGCACGAGGTCGGCGCTGCGCCGGCCGATCTTGACGCCGAAGGAGAGCACTGCGTCCGGATTGAGCCGCATTGGAATGGAAGGCTGCCCGACCCTCCCGCGCACCGGTTCGCCGCGCGACAGCAGCCCATCCTTCTCCAGCGCCCGCATGATGACGGAGACGGTTTGTGCCGACAAGCCGCTGCGCCGGGCAATATCGGCCTTCGACAACGCGCCGTGGCGGCGCACGAGCGACAGCACCAGCCGTTCGTTATGCGCGCGGACGCGAACCTGATTCGCACCCCCGCTGGGGTCGAGAATCAAGGGTGATGTCGGCGTTTCCTCGTCGTCTTGCAGGGGAGACATTGGCCCGCTCCTTCTATCATGGCCATGCCCTATTTTTCATCAAAATGCCATATCCGATTAATAATTCAATCGGATTTATTTATTGACAGGGCGAAATCTTTAGGATCAGATATGTCCCGTCGAGGATGTGTGCATGACCTTGGAGGCGGTCCAGCGGGAAGAAATCTAAACGGACATGGCACGTCTTGAAATCCGGACTCAACACGAGCCGGGTGGCCGGGGGATCCCGGTTTTCAAATCTTGGGAGGATTGAATGAAGAAATCTGTTATTTCCGCAGCACTCGCCGCACTGGCAATCGGCGTCGCTTTTGCCGCGCCGGCCAAGGCTGCCGATGTCTCCGCTTGCCTGATCACCAAAACCGACACCAACCCTTTCTTCGTCAAGATGAAGGAAGGTGCGACCGCCAAGGCCAAGGAACTCGGCGTGACGCTGAAGTCCTACGCCGGCAAGATCGACGGTGACAGCGAAAGCCAGGTTGCCGCGATTGAAAGCTGCATCGCCAGCGGTGCCAAGGGTATTCTGATCACCGCTTCCGACACCAAGGGCATTGTTTCCTCGGTCAAGAAGGCACGCGACGCCGGCCTGCTGGTCATCGCGCTCGACACGCCTCTGGAGCCGGCCGACGCTGCCGACGCGACCTTTGCCACCGACAATCTTCTTGCCGGCAAGCTGATTGGTCAGTGGGCGAAGGAAACGCTGGGCGATAAGGTGAAGGACGCCAAGGTCGGCTTCCTCGACCTGACACCGTCGCAGCCTTCCGTCGACGTGCTGCGTGACCAGGGCTTCATGATCGGCTTCGGCATTGATCCGAAGGATCCGAACAAGATCGGCGACGAAACCGACCCGCGCATCGTCGGGCATGATGTCACCAACGGCAACGAGGAAGGCGGCCGCAAGGCCATGGAAAACCTCCTGCAGAAGGATTCGAGCATCAACGTCATCCACACGATCAACGAACCGGCCGCTGTCGGCGCCTATCAGGCGCTCAAGGCCGTCGGCTTGGAAAAGCAGGTTCTGATCGTGTCCGTTGACGGCGGTTGCCCGGGCGTCAAGTCCGTCAAGGAAGGCGTGATCGGTGCCACGTCGCAGCAATATCCGCTGATGATGGCAGCCCTCGGCGTCGAGGCGATCAAGAAGTTCGCCGATACCGGCGAAAAGCCGAAGCCGACCGAAGGCAAGTCCTTCTTCGACACCGGCGTCTCGCTGGTGACGGACAAGCCGGTTTCTGGCCTGAAGTCGATCGACACCAAGGAAGGCACGGCGAAGTGCTGGGGCTAAGCCTCACCTGAATTTGGCATGATCCAATCTGAAAACTGCTTCACATTTTTCGCTGAAGCGGCTCTTCGGCTCGCCACCATGCCTTCCTGACATCAACGCCGGCCGGACCTCAGATCCGGCCGGTTTCAACACCCGGCGGTTTCCGCGTATAATTCGGCGCGGCAGCGGAGGAATACAATGACCGGAGCACAGGAATTCGAGCGTGTTCTCGACGGCAGCGACAAAAATGTCGCCTCGTTCGAGCACCAGGATGTCTCTCTTCTCAAACGCATGCAGCATTTCTTGCATTCGACGCCGGCCGCCGTGCCGTTGATCGTATTGGTGATGGCGATCATCATCTTTGGCTTTGCCATCGGCGGACGATTCTTCTCCGCCTATACCTTGACGCTGATCCTGCAGCAGATCGCAATCGTCGGCATTCTTGCCGCGGCGCAGACGCTGGTCATCCTGACCGCCGGCATCGATCTTTCGATCGGTGTGATCATGGTGATTTCCTCCGTCGTCATGGGTAACGTCGCCGTCACCTACGGCCTGCCGACACCGGTTGCCATTATCGCCGGCATGGCTGCGGGCGGCCTCTGTGGATTGCTCAACGGTTTCCTCGTCGCCAACATGAAGCTGCCACCGTTCATCGTGACGCTCGGCACCTGGAATATCGTCATGGCGACGAATTTCATCTATTCCGCCAATGAAACCATCCGCGATACCGATGTCGATGAAAAGGCGCCGCTCCTGCATCTCTTCGCGGTCAGCTTCCGTGTCGGCGGCGCAGTGCTGACGCTGGGCGTCATCGCCATGGTGCTGCTGGTGGTGGGGCTCTGGTATATTCTCAATCACACCGCCTGGGGCCGGCATGTCTACGCTGTTGGCGATGATCCGGAAGCGGCAAAGCTGTCGGGTATCCAGACCAAGAAGGTGCTGCTCGCGGTCTACGGTGTTTCGGGACTGATCGCGGCCTTTGCCGCCTGGGTTTCGATCGGCCGTAACGGCTCGGTCTCGCCGTCGTCGGCGGTGACGGATTTCAATCTTCAGGCAATTACCGCGACGGTGATCGGCGGCATCTCGCTCTTCGGTGGCCGTGGTTCGATCCTCGGCACGCTGTTCGGTGCCATGATCGTCGGCGTCGTCTCCATGGGCCTCAACATGCTCGGAGCCGATCCGCAGTGGAAGGTCCTCCTGACGGGCGTGCTGATCATCGGCGCCGTCGCGATCGATCAATGGATCAGAAAGGTATCGGCATGACCACGACTGGCGAACCCCTTCTCACCGCGCGTGGCCTCGTCAAGCGCTACGGGCGTGTCACCGCTCTCGACAATGCCGATTTCGATCTCTATCCCGGCGAAATCCTTGCTGTCATCGGCGACAACGGCGCCGGAAAGTCGTCGCTGATCAAGGCGATTTCCGGCGCGGTCACACCCGATGAAGGCGAGATCAAGCTGGAAGGCAAAACGGTCCAGTTCCGTTCGCCGATGGAAGCGCGCGAGGCCGGTATCGAAACGGTCTACCAGAACCTGGCGCTGTCGCCGGCGCTCTCGATCGCGGACAACATGTTCCTCGGCCGCGAGATCCGCAAACCCGGCGTCCTCGGCTCCGTGTTCCGCATGCTTGATCGGCCCGCGATGGAAAAACGTGCCCGCGACAAGCTCACCGAACTCGGCCTGATGACCATCCAGAACATCAACCAGGCGGTAGAAACGCTCTCCGGCGGCCAGCGCCAGGGCGTGGCGGTGGCGCGCGCTGCCGCTTTCGGTTCCAAGGTCGTCATCATGGACGAGCCGACGGCGGCGCTTGGCGTCAAGGAAAGCCGCAAGGTGCTGGAACTCATCCTCGATGTGCGCGCCCGCGGCTTGCCGATCGTGTTGATCTCGCACAATATGCCGCATGTCTTCGAGGTGGCGGATCGTATCCATATCCACCGTCTCGGACGCCGGCTGACCGTGATCAATCCGAAGGAATACACCATGTCCGATGCCGTCGCCTTCATGACCGGCGCCAAGGCGCCGCCGTCGGAGACCGTTGCCGCATGAGTTCCACGCTCGAGGATATCGCCGGCGAGATCATCGCGCGCGCCGGCGATACGAAACGGTTCCTGGTGGCTATTGCAGGGCCGCCGGGCGCCGGCAAATCGACCTTGGCCGACAAGGTGGCAGAGGCTTTGAGGGCCAGGGGCGAAAGCGCCGAGGTTCTGCCGATGGACGGCTTCCACATGGACAATGCCGTCCTGATCGAGAAGGGCCTGCTGAAGCGCAAGGGCGTGCCGGAAAGCTTCGACGTTCGCGCCTTTCTCGATATCGTCAGGGCGGTGCGCGCGGCCGATCAGGAAGTGCTGGTCCCGGTCTTCGACCGTTCGCGCGAGCTTGCCATCGCCTCGGCCCGCATCGTCTCGCCCGATCATCGTTTCATCGTCATCGAGGGCAATTACCTGCTCCTCAGCCAGGGTAAATGGGCGGAGCTGGAGGGCATGTTCGACTATTCGATCATGCTCGCACCACCCATGGAAGTCTTGGAGCAGCGACTCTGGGAGCGCTGGAAGGGCTATGAGCTCGACGACGAGGCCGCTCGCGAGAAGGTTTACGGCAACGATCTGCCCAATGGCCGCCTGATCCTCGAAAATCGCCGTCCGGCCGACGCCACCGTCGATATCGTGCAGGGCTGAGCTTCCGCTCATTTCCTCGGCATAGGCGATTGTTTTGCGATAGCGGTTGGTGTTATCGAAGCGCGACATTATGAGACCATCCAGAGGTTCGCGCCCATGCAAAAGCTCACCATCCGCCGCCCCGACGATTGGCACCTGCACCTGCGCGATGGCGCCATGCTGGAAGGCGTGATCGGCGATACCTCAAGGCATTTCGCCCGCGCCATCATCATGCCGAACCTGGTGCCGCCGGTCGTCACCGCGGCCGATGCCATGGCCTATCGCGAACGCATCCTGAAGGCACTGCCGGCCGGCGACCGCTTCGAGCCGCTGATGACGCTTTATCTCACCGAGCACACCAATCCCGACGATGTCGAAGAGGGCAAGAAGAGTGGCCTCATCACCGCCGTCAAGCTCTACCCGGCGGGTGCGACGACCAACTCTCATGGCGGCGTGCGCAATCTCGACAAGGCTATGCCGACACTGGAGCGCATGGCGAAGATCGGCCTGCCACTTTGCGTCCATGGCGAGGTGACGACGCCGGAGGTGGATATTTTCGACCGCGAGGCCGTCTTCATCGAAACGGTGCTCGACCCGTTGCGCCAGCGCCTGCCGGAGCTGAAGGTCACCATGGAGCATGTAACGACCTCTGATGGTATCGACTACATCAAGTCGGCCAAGGCCAATCTCGCAGGCTCCATCACCACTCATCACCTGATCATCAACCGCAACGCCATCCTCGTCGGCGGTATCCGGCCGCATTATTATTGCCTGCCGGTCGCCAAGCGCGAAAGCCATCGTCTGGCGCTGCGCGCGGCCGCGACGAGCGGCGACGCCAGGTTCTTCCTCGGCACGGATTCGGCTCCGCATGTCGATCCGCTGAAGGAATGCGCCTGCGGCTGCGCCGGCATCTATACCTCGATCAACACGATGAGCTGCCTGGCGCATGTCTTCGAACAGGACGGTGCGCTGGACAAGCTCGAGGCCTTCGCCTCGCTGAACGGCCCGGCCTGGTACGGGCTCGCGCCGAACGAGGACCGGATCACGCTCATCCGCCGTGTGGAATCGGTGACCTTCCCGGAAAAGATCGAGACCGGGGCAGGCACGGTTACCGTCTTCGACCCGATGTTCCCGCTGCATTGGGACGTCGAAGGCTGAGACCTGCTCTTTGCGGCGCTCTCTCTAAAAGAGAGCCCTGACGAAGGCGCAGGACGCCAGCAGGGACGCTGCCGTGCGCAGATGGTTCCATCTCGTCCAATCGCTGAGATAGGTCGCCCAAAGCGTGGCGGCCTCGGTTGTGCGGCCATCGACCTTGTCCAGCGCGTCGTTGAGCGGCACGTTGAAGACGATTGTCGAGAGAAATGTGGTGACGATATAGAGCGCGGCGCCGGCAAGCATCAGGACGCTGATGCCGCCGCGCCAATGCACGATTGCCATCACCGCGATGAACACCGACAGAGCAAGGGTCAGCAGAAACACCACCATGAAGGGCGAGCGCAGGATCGTCGTGTTGATCGACTGCATGGCGGCGATGCCTTGTTCGGCGGGAAGCCGAGCGAAGGCTTGCATGATGAATGTCGAGAACGCGAAAAAGATGCCGGCGATAAGACTGCTGCCGAGCGCGGCGGCGATGAGAGCGATATTCGTGATCGGCACCATGAAGCTCCTCCTCTTCAAAATGTGATGAATTCTCTTATACCTGCGGACCATGTTTCCGAGAAGCCGCTGGCTGAGTAGCCGGGGATACCGCAGTCACCGGGAACGAACGCGTACAAATCCCCCGATCCTTCTGGAAACCGCCGCCGCTAGCTGCTATTGCCGCAGGGACGTCCCAGAGCGAAGGAGGCCCCGCATGACTCAGCTGACATTTTCCGACCGCGCCGTCATGGCCGAACTGGTGGCGAAGATGCTTTGGGAGATCAAGGCGGTGCACTTCAGTGCCGAGAAGCCCTATAAGCTCGCTTCGGGCATGGCGAGCCCGGTCTATATCGACTGCCGCAAGCTCATTTCCTATCCGCGTGTCCGCTCGACGGTGATGGATTTCGCCGCCAGCCTCATCATGCGCGACGCCGGCTTCGAGCGGTTCGATTGCGTCGCCGGTGGCGAGACAGCTGGCATCCCCTTTGCCGCCTTCCTCGCCGAGCGCCTGAACCTGCCGATGATCTATGTCCGCAAGCAGCCGAAGGGCCATGGCCGCAATTCGCAGATCGAGGGCCATATGCCGGATGGCGCCCGCGTGCTGGTCATCGAGGACCTGACGACGGCCGGCGGCAGCATGTTCACCTTCATCGACGCGATCCGGGCCGCCGGCGGCATTGTCGAGCACGGCATGGCGCTGTTTTACTACGGCATCTTCCCCGAGGCCGAGGCACGGTTTGCAAACGGCAAGGTCCGCCTGCATCATATCGCCACCTGGCGCAACGTGCTCGCCGTCGCCAAGGAACAGAAGCTGTTCGACGACAAGACGCTCGAGGAAGTGGAAGCTTTCCTCAATGCGCCGCTCGCCTGGTCGGGCCGCAACGGCGGCGTGGCGGAACTGGCAACAAAGTGACGCTTTGCTTTTGCCGCAAATTTATCTAATCGATTTATGGACTAGACCGATAGACGCGCTCTCCAGGAGGCCGGAATGATATTGTGCTGTGGCGAAGCTTTGATCGACATGTTGCCGCGCGAGACGACGCTGGGTGAAAAGGCCTTTGCGCCCTATGCCGGCGGCGCGATCTTCAATACCGCGATTGCGCTTGGCCGTCTCGGCGTTCCCACGGGTTTCTTCACCGGCATCGCCGACGACATGATGGGCGAGATCCTGCGTGAGACACTGGCTGCCGCCAAGGTGGACTACAGCTATTGCGCCATCGTCCCACGCCCGAGCACGATCGCTTTCGTCAAGCTGGTCAACGGTCAGGCGACCTATGCCTTCTACGACGAAGGCTCTGCTGGCCGCATGATCACCGAGACCGATCTACCGACGCTGGGCGACGATTGCGAAGCCTTGCATTTCGGCGCCATCAGCCTGATCCCCGATCCATGCGGCGCGACCTATGAGGCGCTGATGAAGCGCGAATATCAAAGCCGGGTGATTTCCCTCGACCCGAATATCCGTCCCGGCTTCATCAAGGACAAGCAGGCGCATATGGGGCGCATCAGCCGCATGGCCGCCATGTCCGATATTCTGAAATTCTCCGACGAGGATCTGGAATGGTTCGGCATCGCCGGCAACCATGACGAACTCGCCGCCCACTGGCTGAACCAGGGCGCCAAGCTGGTGGTCGTCACCAAAGGCGCCGAGGGAGCAACCGGCTACACCAAGTCGCTGAAGGTCTCGGTCCCGAGCGAACGCGTGACTGTGGTCGACACGGTCGGTGCAGGCGACACCTTCGATGCCGGCATTCTGGCTTCGCTGAAGATGAATAATCTGCTGACCAAGGCGCTGGTCGCTAGCCTCGACGAAAAGGCTCTGCGGGATGCTCTGGCGCTCGGCGCCAAGGCCGCGGCGGTGACGGTGTCGCGGGCTGGGGCCAATCCGCCTTGGGCAAGTGAGATCGGGCTTTAAGAGGTCCTATCCCGCCCCTGGCGGGCGGGAAAGCAATTTCTTAGGATTAGGCCAGGGCTTGTCGCTCGTCTAATTCTTAGAAATTGCAAAGGCGGGGGTAAGCCAGGTAGCGGTCAGCAATGCCGACGCTTCACCCGCCAACACTGATTCCCTGCGGATCGAGGCTTATCTAAACAGCATCGCAGCGATGCAGGCCGGTCTGAACGTGAAAGGTGTTGACGACACCCAGCGTCAGCGCATCACGACGGCGATCGACGCGCAGAGGCCACGCCTCTTGCAGCGTTTGCAGGGCAACCGCTTCGCCAGGTCGCTGGTCTTTGCCTCCGCTCCATATTTGCGGATGAGCTCTCGTCGATCGATGTAGTGCGTACGCCCGAAACGGCACTTGCCATAGACAATTTGCCATTCCGAGATCCTCGCAAGCGTCGTGTCTTCGAGCGGCATAAATCCCCGTGGAATGAGTACCTCGGGAGCCGAGTCAATTTTCTGGAATGCTGGCCACCACGGAGCCATTCGGCAGCGGTTCCAGCCGACCTCAGCGAAAAGCCGGCAGCCGACCGCTTTGGAAACAACGTCGGTAAGGCTGGGCACGGCGATGTCGCCAAGAACCTTCAGCATCGAATTAACATCGTAGTTCTTATGTTTGCCACAGCGCGAGCAATAGAAGCACGCGACCTCTCCCTTATGATGGGAGAGCCAATGGATTTTGTCGGTCCATTTCACCGGCTCGCTCATGTGGACGGCCCCTTTGAAAAGGTTCTCGTTTGCCGCATTCCACGCTGGCCCGCCCGCCAAGCTCTAAGGAGATGATATGACCAGGGCCTATTTTCAATGCCTTCTATCCGATATCCTTGCTGTCACTTAAAACAGGGCTTCCCTTTCGCTTCACATGGATTCTCCGATGACGTTAACGCCAAAATCTGAAGCACATTCTGCCCTTGAGCCGCCTGTTGACCGGCTGGAGCTTGGGAGCAAAGCGCCACGCCTCTATCACTACACATCCCTTTCAGGGCTGTTGGGCATCTTGTCGAGCAAGGTTTTATGGGCAACTGACATTGGCTTTTTGAACGATCGCGAGGAGTTTAAGCACGCGATTAAATTAGTCATTGGGCTGCTAGAGCAAAGGCTGACAAACGCTACCGACATAGACCGCGAGCCGTTGGAAGCGTTGCGTGCCACTCTCTACGAAGAGATGGTATTTCCCGGGTATATCATCTCCTTTACCGAAAATGGCGATCTACTGAGCCAGTGGAGGGGATATTCCCCGGAGGGTGGGGCGTCTATAGGATTCAACGTCGCTGCATTAAGAGAGGCTGCGGCGTTGAGCGGATTTCGTCTTTTGAAATGCATCTATGATGGAGAAACAAAGACCGCCATCGCTAACGAAGTACTGGACACCTACTTGGCAGAGCATCGCTCGTTCAAAGACACCGACCAGCGTGAACACTTCGAAGCGCGCTGGTTCCGATTTAAGTTTTTTCAGCTTGCGGCATGCTTCAAAGACGATGCCTTTTCGGAGGAGAACGAGTGGAGGCTCATTTCTGAGATCGGTGTAAGCCAGGATGACAATGTGCAATTTAGAGCTACCTCTCGGCTGCTTGTGCCGTATCGCGAATTGCCTTTGGCTGTGGCTGGCACACAGCACCCATCCTTATGCGTCGATCGAATAGTCCTTGCTCCCGGCTCTCAGCACGAATTGATATCTACAGCGTTGTCGAGGTTGTTCACTGATAAGAAACTATTGACGGTATCGTTTGCCCCATCCAACGCGCCATACCGGTCGCTCTAGATACGAAGCGACCTTCGGGATTTAGGTGCAAAGTTAATCGGTTTCTGTTGCCATCTGATCTTGCGGGCGATGCCACGCGATTTTGCGCGCTACACCAAGGGCGGGATAACCCTCGCGCTTGCCGCGCATTCAAGCAAAAGCCCACGATAAAAAAGGCCCCGCCTGATACGACAGACGAGGCCCTTTTATTTCCAGACGAGAAAGCTTACTTCTCCAGCTTCGACAACGCGGCCACCAGCCCTTGAGTCGAGGAATCGTGACCGGCGGCGCTTTCCTTGCCTTCGACGACCGGCAGCAGGCCGGTTGCCAGTTCCTTGCCGAGTTCGACGCCCCACTGGTCGAAGGAGTTGATGCGGAAGAGCACGCCTTCGACGAAGACGCGATGTTCGTAAAGCGCGATCAAGCGCCCCAGAGCGTAGGGCGTCAGCTTGTCGTAGACGAAGGTGATCGACGGGCGGTTGCCGGTGAAGACGCGGTGCGGCGCAATGAAATCGGCCTTCTTGTCGTCCATGCCCTTGGAGGTGAGCTGCGCCTTGGCTTCCTCGAAGGTACGGCCCTTCATCAGGGCTTCCGACTGCGCCAGGCAATTGGCGATCAGCAGTTCATGCTGGTGACGCAGGTCCGGTTCGAAACCGTTGGCGGCAATCATGAACTCGGCCGGGATGATGCTCGTGCCCTGGTGAATCAGCTGGTAGAAGGCGTGCTGACCGTTGGTGCCGGGCTCGCCCCAGACGACCGGGCCGGAATTGCCCTCGACCGGCGTGCCGTCGATGGTGACGCCCTTACCGTTCGATTCCATGTCGAGCTGCTGCAGATAGGCCGGGAAGCGCGACAGGCGCTGGTCGTAGGGCAGGATGGCGCGGGTGGCGTAGCCGAGTACGTTACGATGGTAGAAGCCGATGAGGCCGAGCAGCATCGGCAGGTTTTCCTTGAACGGCGCCTTGCGGAAATGATTATCCATCGCATGCGCGCCGTCGAGGAATTTGCCGAAGTTTTCGGGACCGACGGCGATCATCAGCGGCAGGCCGATGGCCGACCAGATCGAGTAGCGGCCGCCGACCCAATCCCAGAAGCCGAAGACGCGTGCGCTGTCGATGCCGAAGGCGGCGACCTTGTCGAGCGCCGTCGAAACGGCGGCGAAGTGATGCTGAACGGCCGCTTCGCCGAGCGCCTTGGCGATGAAGTTGCGCGCCGTCTGGGCGTTGGTCATCGTCTCGATGGTGGTGAAGGTCTTGGACGCGATGATGAACAGCGTCGTTTCCGGCGAGACCAGCTTGAGGATGTCGGCGATATGGGCGCCGTCGATGTTGGAGACGAAGTGCGAGCGCGGGCCGTCATGGAAGGGCGCGAGCGCCAGCGTCGCCATGACCGGGCCGAGATCGGAGCCGCCGATGCCGATGTTGATGACGTCGGTGATCGCCTTGCCGGTGGCGCCCTTCAGCGCGCCTGAGCGGATGCCGTCGGCAAACTTGCCCATGGCGGCGAGCACGCTGTTGACATCGGGCATGACGTCCTTGCCGTCGACGAGCACCGGCGTATTGGAGCGGTTACGCAGGGCCGTGTGCAGAACGGCGCGGTTTTCGGTGAAGTTGATGGCAACGCCGGAGAACATCTCCTCGCGCTTGGCGGCAACGCCGCCCTCGGTTGCGAGCTTTTCGAGAAGCGTCAGAATCTCGTCGTTCACTGCGGTCTTCGAATAGTCCATCAGCAGGTCGTCGAAGGAGGCGCTGAAGTGGGAGAAGCGTTTGGGGTCGGCGGCAAAGGCGGCGCGGATATCGGGGGCCTTGCTGGCCGCTGCGGTGCTCTTCAGTTGGTCGACGAGGGCGTTCATGGGGGCTCCTTGCGGTTAGCGCCGCTTGCCGTCTGACGAGGGCAGGGCACTTCATGTTTGGTCGCGGAAACTATTCGCTATCTAGGGCGTAAATCAAGTTCACCTATCCGGCAAAACGAAAAAAGCCGCTCGCGGAGGAAGGCGAGCGGCTTTCCGAATGACATGGATTATGTCAGCCGCGCAATTCCTTGCGCAGGATCTTGCCGACATTCGATTTCGGCAGCTCGGAGCGGAACTCGATGAAGCGCGGCCGCTTGTAGTTGGTGAGGTTGGCGGCGCAATGTGCCTTGACGTCGGCCTCGGTCAGCGCCGGATCCTTCTTGACGACGAAGAGCTTGACGGCCTCGCCGGAATGCTCGTCCGGCACGCCGATCGCAGCGGCTTCCAGAATGCCCGGATGCATGGCGGCGACTTCCTCGATCTCGTTCGGATAGACGTTGAAGCCCGAAACCAGGATCATGTCCTTCTTGCGGTCGACGATCTTGGTATAGCCGCGTTCGTTCATGAAGCCCATGTCGCCGCTGCGGAAGAAGCCGTCCGGCGTCATCACCCTGGCGGTTTCCGCCGGCTGCTTCCAATAGCCGGCCATGACCTGCGGCCCGCGGATGCAGATTTCTCCGACCTCGCCGAGCGGCAGGGACTTGCCGTTCTCGTCGCGAATGTCGAAATCGGTGCTGCTGAGCGGTAGGCCGATCGTGCCGGTGAAGTCCGAGCTGTCGAAGCGGTTGGCGCTGGCGACCGGCGAGGTCTCCGAAAGGCCGTAGCCTTCGGTGATCCAGGCGCCCGTCATCTTCTGCCAGCGCTCGGCCACGGGGCGCTGCACCGCCATGCCGCCCGCAAGCGTCCCGGTCTGCGACAGGTCGAGCTTGGGGAATTCCGGATTGTTCATCAGCGCGTTGAACAGCGTGTTGAGGCCGGGGAACATGTCGAACTTGTATTTGCCGAGTTCCTTGATGAAGGCCGGAATGTCGCGCGGGTTGGCGATAAGCACATTATGCGCGCCGATCGACACGCCCATCAGCGAATTCACCGTCAGCGCGAAGATATGGTAGAGCGGCAGCGCGCAGACGAAGTTCAGCTGCTCGGGTCGCTTCTTGACGATGTAGGCGGTCGCCAGCCAGAGCTGCAATTGCAGTTGGTTGGCAAGCAGATTGGCGTGGGTCAGGATCGCGCCCTTGGCCACGCCCGTCGTGCCGCCGGTATATTGCAGAAAGGCGATATCGCTGTGCGTGAGTTCGGCCGGTTTCAGTGACAGTCGTGCGCCTTCGGCCAGCACGGTGGCAAAGCTGTGATGGCCGGGGATGGACCAGGCCGGTACCAGCTTTTTCACCTTGCGCACGATGAGATTGACGATATGGCCTTTCAGTCCCAGCATGTCGCCGAGCGCGGTGACGACGACGTGGCGCACATCCGTATGTGTCAGCACCTGCTCGACCGTATGCGCGAAATTTTCCAGCACGAAGATCGCCTTGGCGCCGCAATCGCGCAACTGGTGTTCGAGTTCGCGCGGTGTGTAAAGCGGGTTGACGTTGACGACAACGAAGCCGGCGCGGAGGATGCCGTAGACGGCGATCGGGTTCTGCAGCACGTTCGGCATCATGACGGCGACGCGATCACCCTTTTGCAGGCCGAGGCTCTGCAACCAGGCGCCGATCTTGCGCGTTTGGATGTCGAGATCGCGATAGGTGATCGACTTGCCCATGCTGGTGAAAGCGGGGCGGTCGGCATAGCGCGCGCAGCTTTCCTCCAGAAGTTCGGCGAGCGATGCATGCTCCAGTGGCGGCAAATCGGCCGGCACCATGTCGGGATAGGAGATGAGCCAAATCTTGTTGACCACCGGTCCATCCGAAGGAGCGGAAACTGAATTCATGCGTACTTCCTCCCTGACGCATCCAACGCCCCACCGTCGACGAACGGCGGGTTTCTAGCGTGTCACTGTCCGACTGAAAAGTCTCCCGCTTTTCGCACCGTCACAGCCTTTCCTCTCACCTCACGACTGAGAGCTATGGCAAAAGTTATACTAACTTTGACGTAAACGTCAACAATCGCACGACGTTAATCCTTTTTTCACATTTTTAAAAAAAGGACTGGAACTTTTGCGGGAAGAGCGCGTTAATGGGCCATGGGCGAAAACCCATCGGAGCATCGTGCCGCGTGTAAGAAAACGGCGGCGGATCGGACGCTCCAACGTATGTCAAGCGTATCCAAAGGGAGGTGCGCGCATGCATAAAGAGAGTGCCGATACCATGAGCCGTGACCTCTACGTCAAGGATATGTCGATGCTGGTCGCCTGCGACCGGGTCGAGGGGTCTAAGGTGTTCGGTTCGGATGGCAAGCAGATTGGTCATATCGAACGCCTGATGCTGGAAAAGAGCGACGGACGCATCGCTTTCGTTATCCTCAGTTTCGGCGGTTTCTTCGGCATCGGTCAGGAACACTACCGGTTGCCGTGGGAAAAGCTTCGCTTCGATGCCCGCATTGATGGCTATCGCATCAACATGACTAAGAGCGACGTCGAAAAAGCCTGCCGTTTCCTAGGCAAGGACGATACCGGCGTCCACAAGGACCGCGACCACAAGAGCCACGACCATTTCGGCGTGCCGCCCTACTGGATGTAGGCGTCGAGATAGTTAACCCGGACAGGCCCTGCTTGCGCGGGTTTCTGCCGTGTCTGGCCTTATTGAAATCGCCCGTGCCTTTGCACCACTTCGATCTTGTAACCATCAGGATCGGTGACGAAGAAGAACAGGCTGAAGAGTTTTCCATCGCGATTGAGTTCGGTGATCTTGCCGGGGTTCAGCCCGAGCGAGGAAAACCGGGCGTGTTCGTCCCTGAGCTCGTCGACGGAAACGGCGAGATGGCCGTAGCCCTCGCCAAGCGGGTAGGGTTCGACCCGACCTTGATTGACGGTCAGCTCCAGCTCGAAGCCGGTCTCGGCATTGCTGAGATAGATCAGCGTGAACGGTCGGGAAGACGATGCGGTCGGCAACCTCGAGCCCGAAGGCTTTGCCATAGAAATCGACCGAGCGCGTCTCGTCGAGAACACGGATCATCGAATGGATCATCTTGGCCATCGGCACCTCCATTGGTCATCTGGACATTGCACCGAAGCCAATGCCATCCGCTGCCGGCCAAGGCAAGCGGTGAGCCCATCGTATATCGTCATTCGAAACGTAACTTCAGGGCTTCTGAATCTCGATCCATCTGCGTAGACTTACGCGTATCTTGGCAACCGGCCCGACTGGCGGGCGCCGACAGCGGTTCCTGGGGAGGAGTCCATGTACTACGCAATCCTGGCCTATCATGAAGAAGGCGTTGTCCAATCCTGGAGCAAGGAGGAGGATGCGGCGCTCATGACCGAACTGCTGGAGATCAATGACCGTCTGGTGGCGGAAAAGTCGCTCGGACCGGCGGCACGCCTCGGTCCGACCCATGGTGCCGTCACCTTGCGGGGCAAGGGGGCGGAAATAGTCATCGACGGCCCGTTCGCGGAAACCAAGGAACAGTTGCTCGGATTCTACGTGGTTGATTTTCCAACACTCGATACCGCGGTCGCGGCGGCGCGCGACTTGCGCCGCGTCAACCCGACCGCCGTCTATGAAATCAGGCCGATCTCGCTTTATCTGCCCGGAGCTTCGCTGAGTTCAGGAGAGGGCGGCTAACAAGGTTCTGCGCATCGTCAGCCGTCGGGTGACGTGCCAATTGTCATTGCCTTCACTGCACCTGCACACCGGTCTTCCGCGTCACCGCATGTTCGATCAACTCCATCCCGTCATAGATCAGTACTGCCATTAGCCCAACGATCAGGCCGCCTTGTAGGATAAAGGCGGTGTTGTCGTTGATGAGGCCGGCGATGATGACTTCGCCCAGCCCTTTGGCGGCGACGGTCGAGCCGATGGTTGCCGTGCCGATATTGATGACAGTAGCAATCCTTAATCCCTCGATGATCAGCGGCAGGGCGAGCGGCAGCTCGACGCGGAACAGCCGCTGCCAGCCATTCATGCCCATGCCGTCGGCGGCGTCGAGCACGGTGGCGGGCACTTGCTGCAGGCCGGCGACGGTGTTTTCGAAGATCGGCAGCAGCGCGTAGAGGAACAGTGCGATCAATGTCGGCACCGCGCCGAAGCCGGTGGTGGAGATGGCGAGCGCCAGCACGCCGACCGGCGGAAAGGTCTGGCCGGCATTGGCGATCGCCCGCGACAGCGGCAGGAAGTCGGCGCCGCTTTTGCGGGTGACGAAGATGCCCCCAAGCACGGCGAGGATGCCGCTTGCGGCGATCGAGGTGAGGATCAGTTCCATATGGCTGAGGGCGAGGGCCGGCAGGCTGTTCTGCGTATAGATCGGCGATGCGCCGAACTTGGTGAGCGGCGCGAGGATCGGGATCAGCCATTCCGGCCGGAACAGCAGCACCAGAAGCAGCGTCAGCGCCAGCAGCCGGAAGAGATTGGCGGCAAGGAACCTCATGCTTTGCGGCCCAGCTCGATCAGATGCTGCATGGAGATCGAGCCGACAGGCACCTTGCTGTCGTCCTCGACGGCTGCCTCGTCGGCGCCCTGCCAGATCATCTCGGCCAGCGCGTCGCGCAGGTTAAGCGTCTGCGGCAGGCTGTAGCCGAGGCCCGGCCGTGGTGGCTGCATGCTCTCCTTCAGCGGCAGCAGCGACATCAGCTTCAGCGCCCGGTCGGACGTGCCGGTCAGTTGCTGGACGAAGGGATCGGCCGGCTCCGTCAGGATCTTTTCCGGTTCCGAACATTGCAAAAGCTTGCCGCCGCTCATGACGGCGATCTTGTCGCCGAGATGGAAGGCTTCGTCCATGTCGTGGGTGACGAGGATGACGGTCGTGCCGAATTGCTTCTGGATCGCCAACAGATCGTCCTGCGCCTTGCCACGAATGACCGGATCGAGCGCACCGAACGGCTCGTCCATCAATAGCACTTCCGGCTCGGCGGCAAGTGCGCGGGCGACGCCGACGCGCTGTTGCTGGCCGCCGGAGAGCTGGCTTGGATATTTGGCCGCAAAAGTGCCAGGGTCGAGATGGAAGAGATTGAGCAGTTCCTCGACGCGGCGATCAATGCGCGCCCTGTCCCAGCCGAGCAGCTCGGGGACGGTGGCGATATTCTGCGCCATGGTGCGGTGCGGAAACAGCCCATGCCCCTGGATGGCATAGCCGATGCGACGGCGCAGTTCAGTCGCCGGCACGTTCATCACATCCTGGCCGCCGACGGAGATATGGCCGTCCGAGATCGGCACCAGCCGGTTGATCATCCGCATCAGCGTCGACTTGCCGGAGCCGGAGGTGCCGACGATGACGGTGATCGTGCCCTTCTCCATGCTCATGCTGACATCGTCGACCACGGTGGCGCTGCCGTAGCGCTTGGTCACGCCCTCAAGCTCGATCATAGCGGTCATGCGCGTTGTCCCCGGATGCTGTCGATGACCGCATCGAGGATGACGGCCGATGAGAAGGCGAGAAAGACCGTCGGCACAGCGCCGAGCAGCACGAGGTCATTGGCCGTCTGGCCGATGCCCTGGAAGATGAAGATGCCGAAGCCGCCACCGCCGATCAGCGCCGCGACCGTGACGAGGCCGATCGCCTGCACCAGCACGATGCGGATGCCGGTGAGGATCACCGGGAAGGCGAGCGGCAGGTCGATACGGGTGAGAATCTGGCTACGCGTCAGCCCCATGCCGGCGGCGGCATCGCGCACCGAGGGATCGACGCCGGCAAGCCCGACGACGGTATTGGCGACGATCGGCAGCAGCGAATAGATCACCAGTGCCACCAGCGCCGGCGTGGTGCCGATGCCCCTGACGCCGATCGCGGCGGCCAGGGGGACATGGGCAGCGATATAGCCGAGCGGCAGCATCAGAATGCCGAACAGCGCCAGGCTGGGAATGGTTTGCACGAGGCTCAAGGCCCGCAGCACCACGGCGCGAAGCCTCGGCTGCCAATAGCAGAAGATGCCGAGCGGCAAGGCGAGCAGGATGGCGATGGCGACAGAGCCGAGCGCCAGGAAGACATGGCCCAGCCCCTCGTTCCAGAACTTGTCGGTATTGTTGGCGTATTCCTTCATGATCGACAGA
>DASVPC010000277.1:0-10274 GCA_036383055.1 Rhizobium sp.
GTCATCCCCTTCGAGATCGACGGCATCGTCGCCTCGAACGTGACCTACGGCCACCGCTTCCATGCCCCCGGCCCGATCACCGTCAAGCGTTTCGACGACTATGTCGCGAGCTTGGAAAAGGCCAAGGTCGTCCTCGATGCCGAGCGCCGCAAGGACATCATCCTGCACGATGCCCGCGACATCGCCTTTGCCAACGGTCTGGAATTGGTCGAGGATGAGGGGCTGCTGGAAGAGGTGTCCGGCCTGGTCGAGTGGCCGCAGGTGCTGATGGGTTCCTTTGAGGAGGATTACCTGTCGATCCCCTCGGAAATCATCCGTCTGACCATCAAGACCAACCAGAAATGTTTTGTTACCCGTCCGCAGGCCGGCGAGACACTCTCCAACCGCTTCATCCTCGTCTCCAACACCCAGGCTACGGATGGCGGCAAGGAGATCATTCACGGCAACGGCAAGGTCGTGCGCGCCCGTCTTTCCGATGCGCTGCATTTCTGGAAGCGAGATCAGGGTAATCTGCCGGACCTTGAAACGCTGGAAGCGTCTGCCGCGAAATTCGGCCTCGATCTGAAAAAGCCGCTGGACCAGCGCATGGCCAAGCTCGACGCGCTGAACGTCACCTTCCATGCCAAGCTCGGCAGCCAGGGTGAGCGCGTTTCGCGCATCCGTACGCTCGCGGCCGAACTCGCCAAGATCACCGGTGCCGATCCCGCCAAGGTCGATCGTGCCGCGGTTCTCGCCAAGGCCGATCTGCGCACCGAAGCCGTCGGCGAATTCCCGGAGCTTCAGGGTCTCATGGGCCGCAAATATGCGGTGCTCCAGGGCGAAGACGCTTCCGTTGCCGCTGCCATCGAGGATCACTACAAGCCGCAAGGCCCGTCCGACCGCGTGCCGGACGACAAGGTGGCGATCACCGTCGCGTTGGCCGACAAGCTGGACACGCTGATCGGCTTCTGGACGATCGATGAGAAGCCGACGGGTTCGAAGGACCCCTATGCGCTGCGCCGTGCGGCCTTGGGCGTCGTCCGCATTCTACTGGAACGCAAGGTGCGCTTGCCGCTGCTGGCGGTGACCAAGGATGCGGATCTCCTCGCCTTCTTCCACGACCGCCTGAAAGTTTATCTCCGCGATCAGGGCGCCCGCTACGACCTCATCGACTCCGTGCTGACGCCGGAAGCCGACGATCTCCTGATGGTTGCCCGCCGCGTCGAGGCGCTGACGGCCTTCATTACTTCGGAAGACGGCAAGAACCTGCTCGCCGGCACCAAGCGCGCCACGCAGCTTCTCGCCGCCGAGGAGAAGAAGGGCACCGTCGTTGCCGATGGCGTTTCGGAAGTATTGCTGAAACTCGACGCCGAAAAAGACCTCTTCGCCGCCGTCACCAAGGCTTCGGCCGAAGCGGCCAAGGCGATTGCCGGTGAAGATTTCCGCTCGGCCATGGCCGCGCTGTCGACGTTGCGCGCACCCGTCGATCGCTTCTTCGGAGACGTCCTCGTCAACGACGAAGACGCCGCCATCCGCGCCAACCGTCTGGCGCTGCTGCGTCTGATCCGCGAAGCAACGGGAACGGTTGCGGATTTCTCGAAGATCGCGGGGTAGGAAAGGGAGGCGCGATGACCGGAAAAATCCTCGTCAGCGCCTGCCTCATGGGCCACGCCGTCCGCTATGACGGTCGCTCCAAACCACTGCTCCATCCAGCCATCGACCGATGGCGCGAAGAAGGGCGTCTGGTGACCATCTGTCCCGAGATGTCGGCAGGCATGGTCGTGCCGCGCCCGCCGGCTGAGATTGCTGTGGGAGCGGCAGGTGCGGATGTGCTCACGGGCACGGCGCGCGTGATGGAAATCAGCGGCGGCGATGTCACCGACGGATTTCTTCGGGCGGCGGAGAACGCGCTGGCGCTCGCGAGGGAAACCGGCTGTCGCTATGCTCTGCTGATCGACGGCAGTCCGTCCTGTGGTTCGAGTTTCATCTATGATGGCGCGTTTTCCGGCGACAAGCATCCGGGCGATGGCGTCACCGCAGCCTTGCTGAAACGCGCCGGCATCGAGGTCTATTCCGACTGCGAGATCGACCGGCTGGTCGCGCGGATCGCCGCCGCCGAGTGACACTCTCTGACATCTGGACAAAGAAAAACCGCCGAGTTGCGCCCGGCGGCTTGTCCTGTCCGTTGCGGCCCAGCTTACGCCGCGCGGCGGGTCTGTGCGACGGGGCTGCCGTCGTTGACGTGGAAGCCGCGGATCAAGCCGAGAAGGTCCTCGGTGTCGGCGGCGAGCGTTTCGGCCGAGGCCGTGGTCTCCTCCGCCATGGCGGCGTTCTGCTGCGTGGCGGCGTCGAGCTGGTTCATCGACGACGAGATCGAGCGCAGCGTCGTGTCCTGTTCGGAGGCGCTGTGGGCGATCTTCGAGACGATCTCGTTGGCTGCCTTGATCTGATCGGAGATGCGCTTCAGCGCTTCGCCGGCCTCGCCGACAAGATGGACACCCTGATCGACCTGGCCGGAGGAGCGGGCGATCTGATCCTTGATCTCCTTGGCGGCCGCGGCGGACCGCTGCGCCAGTTCGCGCACTTCCTGGGCGACGACGGCAAAGCCCTTGCCGGATTCGCCGGCGCGAGCCGCCTCGACCCCGGCGTTCAGCGCCAGGAGATTGGTCTGGAAGGCGATCTCGTCGATGACGCCGATGATCTTGCTGATCTCGGTGGACGACTTTTCGATACCGCTCATCGCCTCGATCGCTTGCGCAACGACGGCATCGCTGCGTGACGCCTCGGTGCTGACGGCGTGAACGCGTTTGCTGGCCTCATGCGCGCCTTCCGCGGTCTGGCGGACGGCGACGGTGAGCTCGTCGAGTGCTGCCGAGGTTTCCTCCAGGCTGGCGGCCTGGCGTTCGGTGCGCTGTGACAGTTCGTTGGAGGCGCGGCGGATCTCTTCCTTGCTGACGCCGATGTCGTTGCCCTTGGCATTGACCCGGCCCATGGCGGCCTCGAGATGGGAGAGCGCCTCGTTGAAGTTGTTGCGCAGGCCGGCATAGCTGATGCCGATATCGGCGCAGCGCACAGTCAGGTCGCCCCGTGCGAGTTGTTCCAGCGCCTTGCCGATGGTCAAGACGACGCGGGCCTGTTCCTGGGCTTCACCTTGCTGCTGGAGCAGGTTCTGTTGGCGCTCGGCGTTGATTTCCTCTTCCTGCGCGGCCTGGCGTTCGGTCAATGCATGGCGCTCGCGGATCTTCTCCTGGAGTGCCAGCGTGGCCTTGGCCATCAGACCGATCTCGTTGCGCATGGCAGCATGCGGGATTACGATCTGCACGTCCTCGTCGGCGACGGCCTTGAGGGCAGTGTGCACCTCGGTCAGCGGCTTGGTGATACCGCGAATGAAGTAGAGCGAGGCGCCGATGCCGACGAGGAAGACGATGCCGCAGATCATCAGCGCACGCCACATCGTCGCGTTGATCTGTGCTTCGAGATCATCCATGTAGACACCGCAGCCGAGAACGATCTGCCAGGGCGCAAAGGCTGCGGAATAGCTGCCCTTCAGGAAAAGCTCGCTCTCGGGATGGCCGGGTTTAACCCAGTAATAGACGGTGCGACCGCCACCCTTGATGCCCTTCTCCACCATTTCCTTGCTGAAATGGGTGCCATTCTTGTCAACTTGCCCAGACATATCCTTGCCGATATTGACCGGGCTCGGGTGAATACGCTGTACGACGTTATAATCGAAGCCGAAGAAATAGCCCGCCGGTGCAAAGCTTACATGCGACAGTAGCTTGAAGGCCTCCGCCTGGGCGGCCTCATGCGTCATCTCACCGGATTTCTCGCGCTGATAATATTGATTCATGATCGAAATGCCGGATTCGACCTGCGTGCGGAGCAGGTTGAAGCGGTCGTCATAGATGGAGTCGGCTTGCGATCGGATCTGGAAATAGGTTGCCACGGAGAAAGCGGCGATAAGCACGCCCAGAAGGGCGAAGAGTTGATGTGCGATCTTGAGATTTTTCATGGCGCCTCGCAACAGGGTAGGGTGATACCGGCGCGGTTTTCTACCGCCTATGCGATCGCCTGAGAGATTCTCAATACGCTTGCCGCTGCTCGAAAAGACATGCTGCTGTCCGGTTCAAGTAAACTCGCGTCTTATGTCTAATAAAGATTTAATCAAAACGGCGTGATCGGCAATTAAGTAGCCTTGAGTCCGAGATGTGTTGCGTTACAGTGAATAATATTGAATCAATTTCAATATTATCTTGAGCCGCAAGCGAGGCTTCAGCGCGTCGTCCATGAAAAACGAATGCGCCCCTGCTTCTCTTCAGGGGCGCATTGGTCCGCCTTGCGGCGAACCCCGTCGACCGAAACTTAGGTCGGGCGGGGCAGGGAACTGGATCGGACAGCTAATTTACTGGCGAAGCCGGAAGCCGGAGAGGTCGAGCGGCGCGGGCTCCTGCGTCCGGGCGGGCTTGGGCAGGGCCGCTGTCTTTGCGGTCATGTCGATGCCGTCGGGTGCTGTGTTCGCAGCCGCCAGAGCCTCGGGCGTCGGCTTGGAGATGAAGACGACCGGTGAACCGCCCATCCAGGCCTCGGTACGCACCACCTTCTTCTGGCCGTCGACGTCGCGGATGATGATGGATTGCGTGCCCGGCGTCAGTTCCGGCACCACATAGTCCTCCTTGGCGATTTGCGGCTTGATGGCCGGGCAATCGGTGCAGACCTTGTCGAGGATGCTGCCGCCGCCTGTCTGTGTCTTGCTGTCGATGGGTTGGATCGACGATGCCATAGCCGAGCCTGCCGCCAGCGCGCATGCCAAGGTCAGGAAGAAGGGACGCATAACTACCACTCCGTCTTATCGTGACTGAGAGATTAGCGTCTCTTTGTTTCCATCCCGTCAGGAGATTAGGTAAAAGTTTAGTGGAGACGGGAATTTGGGACAGGCCTTGCGTTTACGTTTTCAGGCCTTTTCCCGCGCGATGGCCTGCCAGCCGATGTCGCTGCGGCTGAAACCGTTTTCCCATTCCACCTTGCCGGCCAAGGCATAGGCGCGCTTCTGCGCCTCGCTGACGGTCTTGCCGGTCGCGGTGACGTTCAGCACCCGGCCGCCAGTTGCGACCAGTACTCCGTCCTTCAACGCCGTGCCGGCATGAAACACCTTGGCGCCGTCGCTGTCGGCGGGGAGCGCCGCGATCGGCGTGTTCTTGGCGTATACGCCGGGATAGCCCTTCGAGGCCATGACCACGGACAGCGCCACGTCGTCGCTCCATTCGGCACTGACCTGATCCAGCGTGCCGTTGGCGCAGGCCAGAAGCAGCGGCAGCAGGTCGCTCTTCAGCCGCATCATCAGCACCTGGCATTCCGGATCGCCGAAGCGGACATTGTATTCGATCAGTTCCGGTCCCTTGGCGGTGATCATCAGCCCGGCGAAGAAGACGCCGGAAAAGGGATAGCCGCTTTCCGCCATGCCGCGCATCGTCGGTTCGATGATCTCCTTCATGGTCCGCTCGACCATCTCCGCCGTCATGACCGGGGCAGGCGAGTAAGCGCCCATGCCACCGGTGTTCGGGCCGGTATCGCCGTCGCCGACGCGCTTGTGGTCCTGGGCGGTGGCAAGCGCCAGCGCGTGTTTGCCGTCGCTCAAGCAAAAGAAGCTCGCCTCTTCGCCATCAAGATAGGCCTCGATCACCACTTCGGCGCCGGCTTCGCCAAAAGCGCCTTCGAAACAGTCATCGACGGCGGCAAGTGCCTCGTCCACGGTCATCGCGACGGTCACGCCCTTGCCGGCGGCAAGCCCGTCGGCTTTGACGACGATCGGAGCGCCTTGCTCGCGGATATAGGCTTTCGCCTTTGGTGCATTGTTGAAGCGCTGGTAGGCGCCGGTCGGGATATTGTAGCGGGCGCAGATATCCTTGGTGAAACCCTTGGAGCCCTCAAGCTGGGCCGCCGCCGTGGATGGTCCGAAAACGGTGATGCCCTCGGCCCTCAGCCGGTCGGCGATCCCCGCGACCAGCGGCGCCTCCGGGCCGACGACGACGAAGTCGATGGCCTTTTCCTTGCAGAAGGCTACGACCGCGCCATGGTCTTCAATGTCGAGGGCGGCAAGCGTCGCATATTCGGCAATACCGGGATTGCCGGGCGCGGCATAGAGTTCCGTCATCAGCGGCGATTGCGCCAGTTTCCAGGCCAGCGCGTGCTCGCGTCCACCCGATCCGATCAACAGAACTTTCATGGCTTGCCCTCTTCATTAGGTTCTTGTGCGCGGTTAAGGGGGGAGAGCCCAAAGGTCAAGCGGCAAATCCTGTGGAGGCGTGGGCTGCAACATTGCCCTGCCTTTTTATGTCGCTAAAGCGGGATGCTGGTTTCGAGTCGTGATCCCTATTCAGTTGCCCTGATTGGCGGGATCTCATCGGAAACCGCTTCGTACTTTCCGGGATCGCGCCTATGGTCCCGCCACCGAGTTCAGTTCAGAGAGACATATGGCCGCCGACATTCGTTCCCTTGCCGCAACCATCGCCAACGAGATCAATTCGCGCCCCGATCAGGCCAAGGCCGCGATCGAGCTTCTCGATGAAGGCGCGACGGTGCCGTTCATCGCCCGCTACCGCAAGGAAGTGACCGGCGGTCTCGATGACGGGCAGCTGCGCACGCTGGCGGAACGCCTCGTCTATCTGCGCGAGCTGGAAGCCCGCCGCGCCGCGATCGTCGAATCGATCAACGGCCAGGGCAAGATGACCGACGAGCTGATGCGCAAGATCGCCGTGGTCGCTACCAAGTCGGAGCTGGAAGACCTTTATCTGCCCTATAAGCAGAAGCGCCGCACCCGCGCCGAAATCGCCAGGGAGCGCGGCCTCGGCCCGCTTGCCGATACCATTCTCGCTGATCGCTCTAAGGAGCCGGCTGTGCTTGCCGAGGGCTTTCTCACCGCCGACGTGCCCGATGTGAAGACGGCGCTCGAAGGCGCACGCGATATTATCGCCGAAGGCATTGCCGAAAATGCCGACCTGCTCGGCAAGCTGCGCACCTATATGAAGGCCAATGCGGCGTTGAAAGCTAAGGTCGTCGATGGCAAGCAGGAAGCGGGCGCGAAATTCTCCGACTATTTCGACCATCAGGAACGTTGGGCCACCGCCCCCGGCCACCGCGCGCTTGCCATGCTGCGCGGTTGGAACGAGGAGGTGCTGACGCTGACCATCGAGATCGACGTCGATGCCGTCTCCCCCAATAAGCCGGTGGAGCGGATGGTCGCCACGGCCTACGAGATCGGCTCGAGCCGTCCCGGCGACCGCTGGTTGACGGAGGTAGCAAGCTGGACTTGGCGTGTGAAGCTCTCCATGTCGCTGTCGCTCGATCTGATGCGTGAGCTGCGCGAGCGCGCCGAGGAGGAAGCCATCCATGTCTTCGCCCGCAACCTGAAGGATCTGCTGCTGGCAGCGCCCGCCGGTTCGCGCGCCACCATGGGCCTCGATCCGGGTATCCGCACCGGCGTCAAGGTCGCCGTGGTCGATGGCACCGGCAAAGTGCTGGAAACGACGACGGTCTATCCTTTCCCACCGAGGAACGACGTGCGCGGCACGCAGGCGACCTTGGCGGCGCTGGTCCGCAAGCACAATGTCGAGCTGATCTCGATCGGCAACGGCACCGGCAGCCGCGAGACGGAGAAGCTGGTGGCGGATATGCTGGCCGACCTCCCTGCGCCGAAGCCGACCAAGGTCATCGTCTCGGAAGCAGGCGCTTCCGTCTATTCCGCCTCCGAGACCGCGGCACTGGAATTCCCCGGCCTCGACGTATCGCTACGCGGTGCCGTTTCCATCGCCCGCCGTCTGCAGGATCCGCTGGCCGAGCTCGTCAAGATCGAGCCGAAATCGATCGGCGTCGGCCAATACCAGCACGATGTCGACCAGTTGAAGCTGTCGCGCTCGCTGGATGCGGTCGTCGAAGATGCGGTGAACGCCGTTGGCGTTGACCTGAATACTGCGTCGGCGCCGCTGCTGGCCCGCGTTTCCGGTCTCGGGCCGTCGATTGCCGACGCGATCGTCAAGCATCGCGACGGTGAGGGGCGCTTCGAGACCCGCCGCGATCTCCTGAAGGTCGCCCGTCTCGGCCAGCGCACTTTCGAGCAATGCGCCGGCTTCCTGCGTATCCCCAATGGCAAGGAGCCGCTCGATGCCTCCTCGGTGCATCCGGAAGCCTATGGCGTTGCCAAGAAGATCGTTGCCGCCTGTGGTCGCGATCTGCGCAGCCTGATGGGCGACGCGACAGCGCTGAAGGCAATCGACCCACGTCAGTTCATCGATGAGAAATTCGGCCTGCCGACGGTGCGCGACATCATCGCCGAGCTGGAAAAGCCTGGCCGCGACCCGCGCCCGAGCTTCAAGACCGCGACCTTCGCCGAGGGGATCAATGAGATCAGCGATCTCAAGCCCGGCATGCTCCTGGAAGGTACGGTGACGAACGTCGCCGCCTTCGGCGCTTTCGTCGATATCGGTGTTCACCAGGACGGTCTCGTGCATGTCTCGCAGCTTGCCGATCGCTTCGTGAAAGACCCGCATGAGGTCGTCAAGGCGGGCGACGTCGTGAAAGTGAAGGTTGTGGACGTCGACGCCAAACGGAAGCGAATCAGTCTGACGATGCGCAAAGACGGCGGCGCCGAGGCGGCCCCGGCTGCGCGTGAGTCGCGAGAGCAAAATGGCGCTCGCAACGCTGGCGGTAAGAACAATAGCCGTCCGAATACCCCTCAACAGGGTAGCTTCGGTGCTGCCTTGGCGGACGCATTCAAACGAAAATAAGTACTTAGCACGAATTATTGCAAGAATATCACACTCTGGCAGCGTTGTTGCCAGAGTGCCACAGAGTGCGAAAACGTGCGCTTGCCACAATGTTCTGAGGCGCTAAAGTTAGCGCTATTGTCATGTCATAACATTCGAGGCGTCCATGGCGTCGGCACTGTTCTCTCTTGTCAAAAAACTCGTCCGTAAAGGCTCCCTGAAACTTACGCTTGCTTCCGGCGAGACGCACATGATCGGCGATGGATCCGGCGAAACAGTCGCCGTCCGCATTGCCGACCAGGAGGCGGAGGACGCGGTTGCGCGCGATCCGACCCTGAAGCTCGGCGAAATGTATATGGAAGGGCGCTTCATTCTCGAGCAGGGGGATATCTATGACTTCCTCGCGCTGGTGAAGCAGAATACCACCAACGAAATCTTCGACCTGCGCATGGCGACGCTGCTGATCGGCCGCATCGTCTGGCAGCAGCTCAAGAGCCGTTCGCCGGTCAACCGCAACAAATACAATGTTGCGCACCACTATGATCTCTCGGCCAAGCTGTTTGATCTGTTCCTCGACGAGGACTGGCAATATTCCTGCGCCTATTTCGTGCCGCCGGGCATCAGCCTGGACGAGGCGCAGGTGGCGAAGAAGCGCCATATCGCCGCCAAACTTCTGGTCGAGCCCGGCCAGCGCGTTCTGGAGATCGGCTCCGGCTGGGGCGGCATGGGCATGTATCTTGCCGAAGCCAATCCCGGCCTCGATTTCACCGGCATTACGCTGAGCGAAGAGCAGCTCAAGGTCTCACGCGAGCGGGCCGCCAAGCGCGGCCTGTCTGATCGCGTCCGCTTCGAGCTGCAGGACTATCGTTACCTCAAGGGCAGGAAGTTCGACCGTATCGTCTCAGTCGGCATGTTCGAACATGTCGGCATCGGCGACTACCGCAAATTCTTCAATAAGGTCTCGGAACTGCTCGACGACAACGGCGTCATGTTGTTGCATTCCATCGCGCGTCCGAAGCCGAGCTTTGCGACCAACGCCTTCATCGAGAAGTATATCTTCCCGGGCGGCTATATTCCCTCGGTCGGCGAGACCCTGCCGCCGCTGGAAAAGGCCGGGCTCCTGGTCAAAGACGTCGAAATCCTGCCGATGCACTATGCCCATACGCTAAGACATTGGCGCAATCGTTTCGTGGCGCGCAAGGCCGAGGCCGTGGCGCTCTACGACGAAAACTTCTTCCGCATGTGGGAGTTCTACCTGGCCGGCTCCGAAATGGGCTTCCGCTGGGATGAGCTCTTCATCATGCAGATCCAGATCACCAAGAACCAGTTCGCCGTTCCCGACAACCGTAACTATATCGGCGAGCGGGAGGCGAAGCTGAGGGAGTTCGAGGCGACCCGCGCGCCGTTGGAGAAGATTGTGTTCTAAGCGTTTGCCATCGTTTGGAAGACTGCCGGCCCTGTAAAATCATGGGGCCGGCGTTTTGTCTCTGCGTGGCCAAACATCGGGGTGCTATTTGACCACCTTGATCGCAATAT
>DASVPC010000278.1:0-7737 GCA_036383055.1 Rhizobium sp.
ATCAAGGCGCTGCACGACAGCGGGTTGAAGATCATCATGGCAACCGGCGACAATGCCGGGACCGCCAAGGCCGTTGCCGCAAGTCTCGGCATCGACGATATCAGGGCCGACCTGTTGCCTGAAGGCAAGAAAGCGCTGATCGACGAGCTGCGCGCCAAGGGCCGTATCGTCGCCATGGCCGGCGACGGCATCAACGACGCGCCGGCGCTTGCCGCCGCCGATGTCGGCATCGCCATGGGCACCGGCGCCGATGTCGCCATGGAAAGCGCCGGGATCACGCTGGTGAAAGGCGATCTCAACGGTATCGTCCGGGCGCGGCATCTCTCCGAGGCGACCATCCGCAACATCAAGCAGAACCTCGCCTTCGCCTTCGGCTATAATGCGCTTGGCGTGCCGCTGGCCGCCGGCGTGCTCTATCCGGTCTTCGGCCTGTTGCTGTCGCCGATGATCGCCGCGGCCGCCATGAGCCTGTCCTCGGTCTCGGTCATCGCCAATGCGCTGAGATTGCGGCTGGCGAAATAGGAGAGTTCAGATGAATATCGGCGAAGCATCCGGCCGCTCCGGCCTGCCGGCCAAGACCATCCGCTACTACGAGGACATCGGCCTGATCCGCCCCGACCGCGGCGGCAACGGCTACCGCGACTATGACCACGACGACGTGCACAAGCTGCGCTTCCTGCACCGCTCCCGCAGCCTCGGCTTCTCGGTGGACGAATGCCGGCAATTGTTGGCCCTCTACGAAGACAAGAGCCGCGCCAGCGCCGACGTCAAGGATATCGCCTCGTCAAAGCTCACCGAGATCGACCGCAAGATCCGCGAACTGACCGAACTGCGCCGCACGCTGGAGCAGCTGGTGCATGCCTGCCATGGCAATGCGCGACCGGATTGCCCGATCTTGGAGGAGTTGTCGGAGGGGTGAGACCCATCTCGCCCGCCAAGGGCGAGATGGGTCCGGTGTTTGCCGCCCCTACATCACTCCCCTCACCCAACCCGCTCCACCGCAATCGCCGTCGCCTCGCCGCCGCCGATGCAGAGTGCCGCGACGCCACGCTTTGCGCCCTGGCGCTCCAGTGCATGCAGCAGCGTCACGATCAACCGCGCACCCGTGGCGCCGATCGGGTGACCGAGCGCGCAGGCGCCGCCGTTGACGTTGAGACGGTCGCGGGCGATGCCGAGATCCTTGGCGGCGGCCATGGCGACGACGGCGAAGGCCTCGTTGATCTCGAAGAGATCGACATCGCCGACCTTCCAGCCGGTCTTTTCCAACACCTTGCGTATCGCCGGGATCGGCGCCGTCGTGTACCAGGCGGGTTCCTGTGAATGGGTGGCGTGCGCCTTGATCTCGGCGAGGATCGGCAGTCCTTCGCGCTCGGCGACCGAGCGCCGGGTCAGGATCAGGGCTGCCGCGCCGTCGGCATTGGCCGAGGCGCTGGCGGCGGTGATGGTGCCATCCTTGCGGAAGGCCGGCTTGAGCGTCGGGATCTTTTCCGGCGAAACCTTCTGCGGATGCTCGTCCTTGCCGATCGTCACCGGGCCACCCTTGGCGGCAACGGAAATCGGGGTGATCTCGGCCTCGAAAGCGCCGGTCTCGATCGCCTTGCGGGCACGCGTTAGCGTCTCCACGGCATAGGCATCCTGATCGTCGCGGCTAAACTGGTAGGCTTCGACCGCCAGCTCGCCGAAATCGCCCATCGAGCGGCCCTTCTCATAGGCATCCTCCAGCCCGTCGAGCATCATGTGGTCGAAGATACGGTCATGGCCCATGCGATAGCCGCCGCGCGCCTTGGCAAGCAGATAGGGAGCGTTCGACATCGATTCCATGCCGCCGGAGACCGCGATAGAAGCAGAGCCGGCCAGAATCAGGTCATGCGCCAGCATGGTCGCCTTCATGCCGGAACCGCAGACTTTATTGATGGTCGTGGCGCCGACCGCATCCGGCAATCCCGCACCCCGCGCCGCCTGTCGCGCCGGCGCCTGCCCTTGCCCCGCCGGCAGCACGCAGCCAAACAGCACCTCGTCCACCTTCTCCGCCGACAATCCGGCCCGTTCCAGCGCGGCGCGGATGACATGGGCGCCAAGCTCCGGCGCCTGCAGGGATGACAGCTCACCCTGGAAGCGGCCGAGTGGCGTGCGGGTGGCGGAAACGATGACGACGGGATCGATTGCGGACATGATAGCTCCTCCCAGCCTGCAATTTCAGAATCGACGCTATAGCTAGCACGTTAGATGATGTTCGTCATATAAATATCTCGAAAACATCCTTTCGGAAAAACGGTTGCGTCGCTACAGCAATGCCGATTGTCCTCTTCATCGACATGCCCTATGGATATCCCGATCTCAAAAAATGGATATCTCATGCCCCTCTATATCAAGGACGATGCCATCGACCGACTGGCGCGGCGCTATCAAGCGCTGACGAAAAGTTCCACCAAAACCGAAGCCGTGCGGCTGGCATTGCAGAAGGCACTGGACGAGGAACTGACCAAGCCGGCGCTTGCCGACGTCGCCGTCGCCTTCTGCCGCAATCTCAAGCAAAAGGCCGCCGACAAAGCCGCAAGTAACAGCACGGCAGGGGACGCCTGATGCTCATCGACACCTCGGTATTGACGGCAATGATGACCGACGAGGAGGAAGCCCGCCGTTTCGCCGTCCGCATGCAGCCCGCAACCGCGCGCATGACCACGCCTATGGCGGCGGCTCAGGCGGCGATCGATATCGCCGCGCGCCTCCGCCTGACGGCAACCGAGGCCGGCGACGCCGTTCGGACTTTTCTGCAACTGATGAACATCCAGCTTTTGGCCATTCCGCCGCGCGCCGCCTTTCTGGCTGTCGAGGCATATGACCACTTCGGCGAGGGCCGCCATCCGGCGGCGCTCAGCCTTGGTGATTGCACGACCTATGCCTGCGCGCGCTATTATCGCCAGCCACTACTGTCGAAAGGCGACCAGTTCAGCCGAACCGATATCGAGGTGGCCTAGGCCACCCGATGCAATAGTACCCGTCAGGGGCAAAGCGAGGCTGAGCCTGCGGTATACGAGTTCGAGCGTGCGCCCACGGAGTTCGGCGCCGCGGCGCATTGCAGCCGGGAGATGGAATCGCCGGCGCGGATCGGGCCGGTCACCGAGGGGTCGGTATTAATCGTGCCGTCGGGCAGGATCGCGTCCTTCGAGTGGTCGATATTGCCGACATCGGCCTGAACGGCGTCGACCTTGAGCCGCTTGGGGTGATGCTTGTGCACCGGTTCCGCCCAAGCAGCGCTGGACATACCGATGACGAGAGCCGAAATAGCGAGAGTTTTGAGCAGCATGAGACTGCCTCCTATGGGAGTTGAAGCCCTATCTATATGGGGCCAGGCGCGCCGATTTACAGCGGCGTGCCAGCCAAATATCGCAGGAGTTTGAGCAACCAGATCACGCCTTGATCTTATGCCGCGACACCTCCGCGCCGGCATCGTGCCGCAGGCTGAGAAAGCGCAGCGACGAGATGGCGCCGATCAGGGCAATCACCAGGAAAGCCCAGCGGAAATCGATGAGGGAAAGCGTCTCGCCACCGTGAATGGTGCGCGAAAGATTGAGCACGGCGGCGGCAACGGCAACGCCGAGCAGCAACGAGACCTGCTGCAGCATGCTCGACAGGGTCGAAGCGGAACTGCGCTGCGACGCGTGGATATCGGCGAAACCCAGCGTGTTCAGCGCGGTAAAATTCATCGAGCGCGACAGGCCGGCGGCAAGCAGCAGACAGTAGATCAACCAGTTGGAGGTCGATGGCGACAATAGCGCGAAGCAGCCGATGCTGACCGATGAGATCAGACCATTGACCACGAGCACGTTGCGGAAGCCGAAGGTTTTCAGCGTCTGCGTGGTGATCGCCTTCATGCCGAGATTGCCGGCAAAATAGAAGAGCAGATAGGTGCCGGCGTCGATCGCCGTCAGGCCGAAGCCCACCTGGAAGAGCAGCGGCAACAAAAAGGGTGTGGCGTTGATCGCCAAACGGCTCGCCGTGCCTGCCGAAAGCGTCGACATGGCGAAGGTCTGGACCTTGAAGGCGGAGAGATCGAGCAGCGGCGCTTCGACCCGCATGAAGTGCCGGGTGGCGATGACGGAAAACACCGCGCCGGCGGCAATCAGCCCGACGCTGATCGCCAGGCCCGTCGTCCCCTGTACGACGAATTCGAGGCCAGCGAGCATGAAGGTCAGCCCCGCCGCCGACTGGAGGAAGCCGACGAGATCGAGCCTTGCGACCTTCTGCTCGCGCTGATCCGGCACGAAGCGCAGAACAAGGGCGAGCCCGATAATGCCGATCGGGATATTGATCAGGAAGTTCCAGTGCCAGCTCAAATAGGTGGTGATGAAGCTGCCAAGGATGGGACCGATGACGGGCGCCGTCAGCGCCGGCCAGGTGATCATCGACATGGCATGCACCAGATCGGACTTGCGCGCGTTTTTCAGCACGATGATGCGGCCGACCGGCGTCATCAGCGCGCTGCCGATGCCCTGCACGGCGCGGGCGATGACAAATTCCGTTAGATTGCCGGAGAGACCGCAGAACAGCGAGGCGACGGTGAAGAGGGTGATCGACGCCAGGAACACCCGCCGGGCGCCATAGCGATCCCCCGCCCAGCCAGCCAGCGGCACGAAGGCCGCCATGGTGAGCAGATAGACCGTGATGCCGATGCTCATCGACACCGGCTCGATGCCGAATGTCCTGGCCATCTGCGGCAGCGACGTCGTGACGATCGTGCCGTCCAATATCTGCATGAAGAAGGCGACGGCAACGACGAAAGCGATGATGCGGGATTGCCGGCCGAAACTTTCCTCGGAAGGCTGCTCTGTGGTCTGAACGACGGTCATGGCATGGGATTTCGGGGATGGTGTTATGGATAGCCGGGCATGCCCGACAGCAATCATATGACCAATGCATACGCCCATCGCCGCCGGTTGCAAAGCCGCAATCGAACCCCGGAGCCATTAAAAACATGCCCGATCCCATAAGAAAGGCGGCCGGGGACGGCGACCTCAGTCGTCGGAATATCGCTGCTCGCGCCAGGGATCGCCATATATGTGATAGCCGTTCTTCTCCCAGAAGCCGGCCCTGTCGGCGCCGATGAGCTCGATGCGGCTCAGCCACTTGGCGCTTTTCCAGAAATAGAGATGTGGCACGACAAGACGCATCGGCCCGCCATGTTCGCGCGTCAACGGCTGACCTTCCCAGGCGGTGGCGAGGATCGCGTCTTCGGCGGCAAAATCGGCAAGCGGCAGGTTGGTGGTATAGCCGTCATAGCTGGTCAGCAGCACATGATACGCCTCGGCCGTCGGCATGGCGAGATCAAGCAGATCGCGCGTCGAAACCCCTTCCCAGCGGTTGTCGTAACGCGACCATGTCGTCACGCAGTGGATGTCGCTGACCTTGCTGCTTTGCTCTATCGCCTGGAAAGCGACCCAATCGAGACTGAGCCGCTTTTCCACGAAGCCGAACACATCGAGCCGCCAGCTCGACAGCGACACTTGCGGCTGCTCTCCAAGATCGAGCACCGGCCAGTTCTTGACCAGATGCTGCCCCGGCGGCAAACGCTCCGTTTCCGGCCGGCTGATCTGCCCGGTCAAAAACTTGCCCTCGGCCGCCCAGCGGCGCTTGGACGTGGTGAGCTTGCTGTCGGCGGGGATCTGATCGTCGCTCATCGAGGCATCCCTTTTGCTGCGAGGCAATAGGATATCGGGGGCCGGCAGGTGTCAAGACATCGAGCAACGCCGGTGGCGTCATCTCAAGCATAGTGCTATGGCCCGGAAAACACAGCGAGGGGGCCAGCTTGCACACCGATACGACATCCGTTCGCGAGATCAGATATTCCAGATCCAGCTTCAGAATTGTGATCGCCATCTATTGTCTGCTGGCCATCGGACTTGCGGCCATACTGATACGCGCTGGCGTGGGGCGCTTCTACACGATCATCGGCCTGTTGCCGCTGGCCCTATTCATCGCCTTCATCGTATACGAGTATTTTCGCCGTGACTTCTTAACGCCGGTGATAACGATTGGCCCTCAAGGCATTCAGGATATCCGGGTTGCCGCCGGCTTTATCCCATGGGGGTGCATGGATGGCGTGATTTTCGCTAGCTTGGACCCAAAAATGGCGAAGACCGCGACCATATTTCTGAGCCCGGAGAGCAAGAATATCCTGAGCACCGATCTCGTCGCGAAGTTCTGGAAGGGCTCGAAACGTTCACGCCCCCGCCTGGTTTTGATACGGCGCGGCCAATTCGATACACGGTTCAAAGAAATCACCGCCGCGATCGATCTCTATTATCGCGTCTACAAAGCGCGAGCACAGAACGCCGAAATCGCTCGAGAACAGCATGCGCCGGCTTAGGTCGCCTTGATCTCAATCAGGAAGGCCCCTGCCGAGCCCGAAAGCACAATGCGCCTTCCGCCTGTCTCGCCTATAACAGCGCAATCGCGAGCGGATAGCGAAAAACTCTCACCAGAATCGTCGATCCGAAGGCTGCCCTGATCGCAGAGAAGGAGCGCGATGCCGGTATGCAATTGCAGCTCCATGCGCCCATCGACGGCACGTCGCTTGACGGAATGAACATACCGCCCCCGCCGCGTCATCACATTCAGGTCGGTGATCGCGCCATCCACCAGCGTCGCCGAGGTCGGCGCGTCCGCCGCAAAGGGCAACGGATCGCTCTCCTGTGTCAGAAGCACAGGCTCGTGCCCCTCGATGAAGAGGGTCATTCCCTCGCCTTCGAGGATCGATAGCGTGCGATCAATACCAGGAAAGACCGAGAACGGTCCATCCGTGGCAACCGTCGCCATGCTGACGCGCCAGTCAAAATCGGCAAGCCCCGCGCCCTCGGGCGAGACGGTAATCTCCACCGTCTCCCCGCCGCCGTTTTTCCAGGGCATGCGCTTGTAGTCGCTGGCGCGCAATATCCGCATGGAGATCAGTTCCCCAGGATGCCCGGCAGCCGCAGGCCCTTGTCCTTGGCGCAATCGATCGCGATGTCATAGCCCGCATCGGCGTGGCGCATGACGCCGGTCGCCGGGTCGTTCCACAGCACCCGTTCGATGCGGCGGGCCGCGTCGTCGGTACCATCGGCGCAGATGACCATGCCGGAGTGCTGGGAGAAGCCCATGCCGACGCCGCCGCCGTGATGCAGCGACACCCAGGTGGCGCCGGATGCGGTGTTGAGCAGGGCGTTCAAGAGCGGCCAGTCGGAAACGGCATCCGAGCCGTCCTTCATCGCTTCCGTCTCGCGGTTCGGCGAAGCGACGGAGCCGGAATCGAGATGGTCGCGGCCGATGACGACGGGAGCCTTCAGTTCGCCGTTCCTGACCATTTCGTTGAAGGCAAGGCCGAGACGTTCACGGTCGCCGAGGCCGACCCAGCAAATGCGCGCCGGCAGGCCCTGGAAGGCGATGCGCTCGCGCGCCATGTCCAGCCAGTTGTGCAGATGGGTATTGCCGGGGGTGAGCTCCTTCACCTTGGCGTCGGTCTTGTAGATATCTTCCGGATCGCCGGAGAGCGCCGCCCAGCGGAACGGGCCGACGCCGCGGCAGAACAGTGGACGGATATAGGCCGGCACGAAGCCGGGGAATTCGAACGCATCGGCGCAGCCTTCATCCTTGGCCATCTGGCGGATGTTGTTGCCGTAGTCGAAGGTCGGAATGCCCTGCCGCTGGAACGCCAGCATCGCCTCGACATGCGTGCGCATGGACTGCTTGGCGGCCTTGGCG
>DASVPC010000279.1:0-16439 GCA_036383055.1 Rhizobium sp.
CGGCACTTTTAGCGAGATTGGCGCGTGACGCAAGGGCAAGTGCGCCGGTGATGGTGCCGATACCGTTTGACAGCGCGAAAGCGGAGCCCATATTCGCCAGCGTCCGCAAATGCTCGAGGAGAGGCTGCCCCGTGACGAATATTCAAGACATTTTCAAGAAGTCCAATGTTGCCGTCATCACCGGCGGCGCTTCCGGCATCGGCCTTGCCGCGGCGAAATATTTCGCCGGGCTCGGCATGAGCGTCGCCATTGCCGATCTCGGCGGCGAGCGGCTGGCCAATGCGCGCGCCGAGCTTGAAGCGATCGCCGGCGAAGAGCATGTGATGGCGGTGGAAACCGACGTTGCGCAAAAGGAAGCGCTCGAAGCGCTGGAGCGCGCCGTTCTGCAGCGCTTCGGCCGGGTGCATGTGCTGATGAACAATGCCGGCATCGGGCCGGAAACCTCGATCTTCAGCCCGCAGGCCAGCTGGGACGCTATCCTCGGCGTCAATCTCCTCGCCGTCATCAATGGCACGCGCACCTTCGGACCGGCCATGCTGGCCCATGACGAGCCGGGCCTGATCATCAACACCGGTTCGAAGCAGGGCATCACCACGCCGCCCGGCAACCCGGCTTACAATGTCTCCAAGGCCGGCGTGAAGGTCTTCACCGAAGCCTTGCAGCATGAGCTGCGCAACACCGAGGGCGCGAAAATCTCCGCGCATCTGCTGATCCCCGGCTTCGTCTTCACCGGCCTCACCCAGGGCGATCGTCGGGAAAAGCCGGCCAGCGCCTGGACGGCGGAGCAAACGGTCGATTTTATGGTCGAGAGCCTGACGCGCGGCGATTTCTACATCCTCTGCCCTGATAACGACGTGGCGCGACCCACCGATGAGCGCCGCATGCTCTGGGCCGCCGGCGATATCGTCGAAAACCGTCCGCCGCTGTCGCGCTGGCATCCGGACTATGCCGACACGTTCAAAGCATTCCTGGAAAAGAAGGATTGATTTGCAAATCGCCGAAAGCCGGATAGAAAACGCTGATCCCCTATCCGGCTTTCGGAGCTGCCCCAATGGATTTCCTACCTAGCCTGTCGACCCTGCTCGCCTTTACCGCCGCGACCCTGCTTCTCGCGATGACCCCAGGGCCTGACATGACGCTCTCGATCAGCCGCGCTTTGGCACAGGGAAAAAGGGCCGCACTCTTCGTGGTTCTCGGCACCACCCTCGGCGTCGTCGTCCATACATGCCTGGTGGCCTTCGGCATCTCGGCGCTGATTACAGCCTCGCCGGTTGCCTTCACCATGCTCAAAACCGGCGGCGCCGCCTATCTGCTGTGGCTGGCGATCCAGGCGATCCGCTTCGGTTCCAGCCTGTCGGTCATGCAGGTCGACGCGGCCCGGAGAACGCCGCTCTCCAACATCGCCAACGGCTTCTGGGTCAATCTGCTTAACCCGAAGGTCATCATCTTCTTCATGACCTTCCTGCCGCAATTCGTCACGGCGGGCGATCCGACCGTCACGCACAAGCTGCTGTTCCTGGGATTCTTTTTCATCATCGTCGGCGTGCCGGTGAACATCATCGTCGTTCTCGCCGCCGACAAGCTGTCGTCCTGGCTGCAGAACAACCGCGGCGTCCTGCGCGGCCTCGACTATACCTTCGCCGGCGTCTTTTCGATCTTCGCGGCGAAGATTTTCCTCACGCAGGCGCGTTGAGCGCCCACCCGGCAAAGCGGCCGGCGATCCACCAATAAACGGTGGCGCTGGCGGCTCCGAGACAGGCAAAACAGACGACGATGGTGATGGTGACGAGGTTGAGGGGCTGCGGCCGCTCCACGATGCCCGAAATCAGAACGGATGCCACCGCCGACAGCAAGCTGCCGAAGATCGCATAGCCGTACCAGCGGCGCACGCCGCGCCATTCGAAAACCGAAATGACGACCAGTGACGGCAGGATGCTGACGGTCATCGCCAGCTTGGTCAAGGCGATGGTCAGCGCAAACAACTCGGGCGCGGCCATGTCCGGAAAGACCCGAGTGCAAGCGCAGGCCAGCACGAACCCCATCATGACGCAGGCGCCGAGATAGCCCCAGAGGAGCCGCAACGGCCGGCGCAGACCCAGAAGCATCGATCTCAGTCCTCGCCGTGATTGGCGATCATCATGGCTTCGAAGGCCAGCCGCTCGGTCTTGCGCATGCGCTCCGAATCCGACTTCAGCTGGCCGCAGGCGGCGAGAATGTCGCGGCCGCGCGGCGTGCGGATCGGCGAGGCATAGCCGGCCGCGTTGATGAAATCGGCGAATTTCTCGATCTGCTCCCAGTCCGAACACTGGTAGTTCGTGCCCGGCCAGGGATTGAATGGGATAAGGTTGATCTTGGATGGAATGCCCTTCAGAAGCTGGATCAGCCCCTTGGCATCCTCGAGACTGTCGTTGACGCCCTTCAGCATCACATATTCGAAGGTGATGCGCCGGGCATTCGAAAGGCCGGGATAGGCCCGGCAGGCATCCATCAATTCCTTCAGCGGATATTTCTTGTTGATCGGCACCAGCATATCGCGCAGGTCGTCGCGCACCGCATGCAGCGAGATTGCCAGCATGACGCCGATCTCATCGCCGGTGCGGTAAATTTCCGGCACGACGCCGGAAGTGGACAGCGTAATGCGCCGCTTCGACAACGACAGGCCGTCTCCGTCGGAGGCGATCAGCAGCGCCGTCTTGACGCTTTCGAAATTATAGAGCGGTTCGCCCATGCCCATCATGACCATGTTGCTGACCTTACGGCCTTCCGCCGGCATGATCGTACCCTGCGGCGCTTCACGGTCCGGAAAATCGCCGAGCCGGTCGCGCGCAAGAAGCAGCTGCGACAGGATCTCTTCCGCCGTCAGGTTGCGCACCAGGCGTTGCGTGCCGGTGTGACAGAAGGAACAGGTGAGCGAACAGCCGACCTGGCTGGAAACGCAGAGCGTGCCACGGCCTTCTTCGGGAATATAGACGGTTTCGACCTCGACGGGGCGGCCGGCGCCGCGCGGCGGGAAACGCAGCAGCCATTTGCGGGTGCCGTCGTTGGAGACCTGCTCCTCGACGATCTCCGGACGAGCGATGGTGAAATGCGTCTTCAGCATCTCGCGCATGTCTTTGGAGACATTCGCCATGGCATCGAAATCGGAGACACCGCGCACGTAGATCCAGTTCCAGAGCTGGCTGACGCGCATCTTGACCTGCTTGTCGGCGACGCCCTTTTCCTTGAGAGCCGCCCCCATCTCCTCGCGCGTCAGGCCGATCAGCGACGGTTTCGGCGAAAGCTCGACCGGCTGCGACACGGGCATCGGCTTGAGCTTGGACGGGGTCATGACATCGATGGCGGACATAGGATATTCCAATGGTTCATATCGGCGATGCCCCCAAAAGCTGCAAAGCTGCGGGCGCGGGCAAGGCACTGAAATCAGAAGGTTCATCTCGATGCGGGCAAGAAACTTGCGAGACACACCGCTTGTTGGGGCGGCCTTTAACATTAATTTCAGTCCGCGTCATCCCTCTTGAGAAAAAGCAAAGGCCAGCCACCCGGGCCGGCCTTGTCATTTCGGTTTCGATGGAACCCGCAATCACTTTGGCGTGATCGCGGCATTATCGATCCTATTTGCAGTTTTCGATCTGCTTCAGCGCGGCGGTGACGCCCTTCAGCGAATAGGTATAGGTGGTGCCGGTGCCCCGCTTGGAGGTCGCGGTGATCTTCAGCGAATGGCCGGACTTGAGGGCGGCGACCAGAGCCGGTTCCTGCGCGGCATTCTCGACCCAGGCAGCCTTGTCCTTGGTGAACATCACGAAGGTCTTGTTGTCGATGATAACGTCGACCTTGGAATTGTCCTTGAGCGGATAGCCCATCATCGCCTGCGGCTCATAGGAGATGTTCTGGCCCGGGCGCTGGGAAACGATAAAGAAGTTGTCGCCATGATCGATGCCCGTGGCCGGCATCTTGGTCGTCGGCACGGAGAGAACATAGCAGACCTTGCCGGCGCCGGACTGGTAGGAATAGGCGCCCCAGGCATCGAATTGCTGGATGCGCGTCGGAGCCGCCGGTGCTGCAGCCTGCGCCTGTGCGGGCGCCTGCTTCTTGGTCTGCGCGGCGGCGATACCGGTGCCGGCCAGAACGAGCGAGAGGGCGATTGCGAAGCTTTTTACAAACATGGTTTCCTGCCGATTTCTTGCGGTCCAGAGCTCGAGGCGATTTGAGTACGCACGCCTGCCTATGCTCATGAGCTGCCCTATTTTGACTTTATTCAGGTTACCAAACCGTCAACGGAGCAATAAGTGCCCCGGTCTGTGCCATTTCAAATCAAGCGCCGCGCCAGGCCTGAAACGCATCAGGAAGAGTTGGAAAACCCGGATGGCGGAACACCACCCTACGGGATCGAGTTATGACAGAAAGATTCAGGCAAGAATTTGACCTCTCTAAAATCAGGAGCACCTGATAAAGGTCTGGAAACCCGGCAGAATTTCCGCCGCTTGCCGCACAGCCGCACTCACGCCGTCTTTGCAGCCTCAGGCTCGTTGGCCAAGGCCCGATCGGCGGCGTCATAATGTTCCTGGCGGATATGGCCCTTGATCATGCTGAAGGCGAGCGCCAGCACCGCGGCATCGTCCGAAAAACCGATGACCGCGAAGAAATCCGGGATGATATCGATCGGCATGACGAAATAGCCGAGCGCGGCGAGCAATATGCCGCGAACGCGCGTCGGTGTCTGCGAATCGAGAGCGCAGTAGAAGGCCGCAACGACATCGCGGGAAAACGGAATGTACCGCGCCGCCTTGCGCAAGGTCGGCCAGAACTTGCTGGGCACCGACTTCTCCTGACGTTTTTGGGTCTCTTCGTCACCAGGCATCAGGATCTCCCCATACTTGATGTCATCCATTCCACGCACTCCATCGAAGCCCTTGTTCCAGGGCGCATAAACATATGGTGATCGCTCTCCGCTATTCAATCGGCCCGCCGCGCCGCCGCCTTTTCCATCGCTTTTGCGAGCTTGACGTCGTGATCGGTCAGGCCATTGGCGTCATGGGTCGTCAGTTTCACGTCGACACGCGAATAGACATTGAACCATTCCGGATGGTGATTGAGTTTCTCCGCCGTCAGGGCCGCCTCGGTCATGAAACCGAAGGCCTCGACGAAATTGCGAAATTTGTAGCTCTTCGAAATCGACAGACGGTCCGCCGCCAATGTCCAGCCAACAAGGGCAGCCACGGTTTCATCGATTGCGGCCTGTTCCAGCTTTTCATATTTCATGACAAGATCACTCCTCTCGATCGGCTGAAGGATATCATGGACCGCTTCAGGATTCTGTTTGTTTGCGCCGGCAACATCTGCCGATCGCCGCTCGCCGAAGGCATTTTCCGGCATCTTGCGACTGAGGCCGGTCGCGGCTCCGCGTTCGAGGTCGATTCAGCCGGCACCGGCGGCTGGCATCAGGGAGAAAGGCCGGACCGCCGCTCGATGGCTGTGGCCGCCGGTCACGGCGTCGATATTTCCGGCCAGCGCGCGCCGCATCGAAGCCGCCGACTTCGATCGGTTCGACCTGATCCTGGCAATGGATCAAGACAATTTGAAGAATCTACGGAAAATCGCGCCTGCCGAAGCGCTCGGCAGGCTACATCTCTTCAACGCCCTCGCGCTGGGCGATAACAAGGACATTCCCGACCCTTATTATGGCGGCCACGAGGGTTTCGAGGCGGTCTACACCATGCTTTTGGCGGGCTGCAATGCGCTGCTGCCAAGGCTCGGGAAGGCGCTGCGGGCCTCGTGAAGCGGGAAGACCTCTTCGGTGAGGTAAGGACCGCCGCCGACCGATTCGCGTGACGACAGCAACACGAACCGCCCGACTGTGAACGGCGAGGTGTAGAAATTGCCCCGGCCGGAGAGATAGTGCACCACATCGTCGACACGCGAGGACTTCAGCCGGGCGAGCGTGACATGCGGCGTGAACTTGCGGGGATCCGGCGGCAGGCCGATGCGCTGGCAGATGCGTTCGATCTCGCCTTGGAGGGCGTACATGTCAGGCGTCTGCGTGACGCCGGCCCAGACCGAATGCGGTTTCTTGGAACCGAAGGAGCCGATACCTTCCAGCCGAAGCTGGAATTCCGGCCGGTCGATCCGGTCCAGACGGTCGACGATCTCATCCGCCGTGCGCCCATCGACATCGCCGATGAAACGAAGGGTGATATGATAATTTTCAACGTCGATCCACCTGGCACCGGGAAGACCACCGCGCAACAACGAAAGGCTCATGGCCGCGTTGCGCGGAATTTCGAGGGCGGTAAAAAGTCTCGGCATTACGAGCACTCCCCGAATCTCTTGCAGGTATAAGCAGGGAATCACGCAATTGCAGCCGGTGCAAGCACCTATTTCGCAGCTGCGTCAATCGTCCCTATGAAACTGACAGCCACCGCCTCAAAGCCCTGCACCATCACATCGACCCCTTTTGAGCTCGGATGCATGCCATCGGCCAGTTGCAGATCCGCATGCGTCGCGACGCCATCAAGAAAAAACGGATAGAGCGGGAGCTTATATTTGTCGGCAAGCCGCTGATAGATCGGATTGAATTTGGCCGCATAATCCGCCCCCATGTTCGGCGGCGCCAGCATGCCGGCAAGCAGCACGGGAATATTGCGTTTCTTCAGCCTGGCAATGATCGCGTCAAGGTTCTTTTCCGTCTCTTCCGGCGGAATGCCGCGCAAGGCGTCATTGGCGCCGAGCTCGAGGATCACCCCGTCGGCTCCATCCGGCACCGACCAGTCGATCCGCGACAACCCACCCGACGTCGTGTCGCCCGACACGCCGGCATCGGCGACCGTCACGTCCAGCCCCTTTGCCTTCAGCGCCGCCTCCAGCTTGGCCGGAAATCCATCGCCCGGCGGCAGCTGATAGCCGGCCATCAGGCTGTCGCCGAAACCGACCAATTGGATGGTCCGCGCCTCGGCCGCACTCGCTGCGCTAAACAAAAGGCCGAAAGCGATGACAGCGAAGTGAAACGCGGCGGCTTTAAAACTCATGATCCATTCCCTAAATTCGCTGCGCGGGCCAAATCGTGCCCGCCATGATCTTAGATATATAGGGCGTCCCGCATTGGCAAAAACCATCATCGAGCTGAAGAAGGCGGATTTGACGCTCGGCAATGCCGCCGCCTCCGTCCATGTGCTGAAAGGCATCGACCTTACCGTTGCGGAAGGCGAAGCCGTCGGCATCGTCGGCCCCTCCGGCTCCGGCAAGTCGACGCTGCTGATGGTGCTGGCTGGCCTTGAAAAGCTCGATAGCGGCGAACTTCTGATCCGCGACACGCCTTTGCATGCCTTGAGCGAGGACCGCGTCGCCGATTTCCGCGGCCGCAATATCGGCATCGTCTTTCAGTCCTTCCATCTCATCGCGAACATGACGGCGCTCGAAAATGTCGCCGTGCCGCTGGAACTCGCCAATGTCCGCGACGCCTTCGACATCGCCCGACGCGAATTGCAGGCCGTCGGCCTCGGCGAACGGCTGAGCCATTATCCCGGCCAGTTGTCGGGCGGCGAACAGCAGCGCGTGGCGATCGCCCGCGCGCTCGCCCCCTCGCCAGCCCTTCTGATCGCCGACGAGCCGACCGGCAACCTCGACACCGACACCGGCCGGCAGATCGCCGACCTTTTGTTTGCCCAGCAGGCCGAGCGCGGCACGACCATGTTGCTCGTCACCCACGATCCCTCCCTCGCCGCCCGCTGCTCCCGTCAGATCCGCGTCCGCTCCGGCGAGATCGAAGGCGACAGCGCCCGCACGCGGACCAGCCAGGCGGCGATAGCATGACGGCGGCAGGCGCACGCTTCACGCTTGCCTTCCGCCTGGCGCTACGCGAATTGCGCGGCGGTCTCGGCGGCTTCTACATCTTCCTCGCCTGCATCGCGCTCGGTACCGGCGCAATTGCCGCCGTCAACTCTGTCTCGCAGTCGATCACCGATGCGATCTCAACGCAGGGCCAATCGCTGCTGGCCGCCGACGTTCGCTTTGAGCTCAACAATCGCGAGGCAAAGCCGGACGAACTGGCCTATCTCGAAAGCCTCGGCCAGATCTCCCGATCCACCGGTCTGCGCTCCATGGCCCGCCTGCCCGATGGCTCCGACCAGGCGCTGGTTCAGGTCAAGGCGGTCGACGGCGCCTATCCGCTCTACGGCACCTTCGAGGCCGATCCGGACCAACCCCTGTCGACGCTGCTCGCCGCCAAGGACGGGATCTATGGCGCCGTCCTCGCCCCTTTGCTTCTCGAACGGCTGAACCTCAAGATCGGCAGCGAGCTGTTGCTCGGCAATACGAAGCTTCGGGTCACCGGCACGGTGAAGGCCGAGCCGGATTCAGTGTCCGAAGGTTTTGGTTTCGCCCCGCGACTGCTTACCAGCCGTGATGCCTTGCAGGCTTCCGGGCTGATCACCACCGGCAGCCTGGTCGAACAGGTCTACAAGATCCGCATGGACGACCCCGCCAGCGCCCTGCGCGCCATCGTCGCTCGCGCCAATGCCGCCTTTCCGCAGGCTGGCTGGTCGGTCCAGACCAGCAACCGGGCAGCCCCGGCGCTTGCCGACAACATCACCCGTTTCTCGCAATTCCTGACCCTGGTTGGTCTTACCGCCCTGATCGTCGGCGGCGTCGGCGTCGCCAATGCCGTGCGCGCCTTCCTCGACGCCAAGCGCACCACCATCGCCACCTTCAAATGCCTCGGCGCACCAGCCTCCGTCGTGGTGATGATCTACCTGATCCAGATCGCCCTGATCGCGCTTGCCGGCGTCGCCATCGGCCTGGTGTTCGGCGCCATCGCACCGATGCTGGCCTCGCAATTCATGGCCGAATTCCTGCCGATCTCCACCGCGCCGCAGCTTTATCCCGGCCCGCTGGCGCTGGCTGCCCTCTTCGGTCTGCTGACGACGCTCGCCTTCGCCATTCCGCCGCTCGGCCATGCCCGCGAAGTGCCGGCGACAGCACTTTTCCGGGAACAAGGCTTCGAAGCGCGTCGCCTGCCGGGCTGGCCCTATCTGCTGACCGCCGGCCTGCTGATGGCAGCACTGGCAGCCCTTGCGATCTATACCGCCTATGACCGTCGCATTGCCGTCGTCTTCATCGTCTCGATTGCAGGTGCCTTCGTCGTGCTTCGTGCCGTCGCCGCGCTACTTTCCTGGCTTGCTCGCCGCAGCCCGCGCGTGCACTCGCCGGCCCTGCGGCTGGCGATCGGCAACATCCATCGGCCGGGTGCGCTGACCGCCTCCGTCGTGTTGTCGCTCGGCCTCGGCCTGGCGCTTCTAGTGACGCTGACACTGATCGACGGCAACATGCGCCAGCAACTGACCGGGCGCATGAGCGAACAGGCGCCGAATTTCTTCTTCGTCGATATCCAAAGCTCGGAGCTCGACGGCTTCCGCAAGGTCGTGCAGGTGCAGGCGCCCGAAGGCAAGCTCGTCGAAGCCCCGATGCTGCGCGGCCGCATCGTCGCCTTCAACGGCGAAGACGTCAGCAAGATAAAGGTGCCGCCGGCCGGCCAATGGGTGCTGCGCGGCGATCGTGGCATCACCTATGCCGAAACCCTGCCGGAGAACGCGGCCCTCACGGAAGGGGAATGGTGGGGCAAGGACTATAACGGCGAACCGCTGGTTTCCTTCTCGGATGAAGAAGGCAAGGCGCTCGGCCTGAAGCTCGGCGACAAGCTCACCGTCAATGTGCTCGGCCGCAACGTGACGGCCAAGGTCGCCAGTTTCCGCAAGGTCCAATGGCAGTCGCTGTCGATCAACTTCGTGATGATCTTCTCGCCCAACACCTTCAAGGGCGCACCGCATGCCTGGCTGGCGACCCTGACCGATCCTTCCGCCACCTCGGCGCAGGAAGCCGCGATCCTGAAAAACGTCACCAACACCTACCCGACGATCACCAGCATCCGCGTCAAGGATGCGCTCGATATCGTCAACACGCTGGTCGGGCAGCTTGCCACCGCCATCCGCGCCGCGGCCTCCGTTGCGCTCATCGCCTCCATACTGGTGCTTGCCGGCGCGCTGGCGGCGGGCAACCGCGCCCGTACGCATGATGCGGTGGTACTGAAGACGCTCGGCGCAACGCGGGCCATGCTGATCCGTGCCTTCAGCTACGAATATCTGATCCTCGGGGCCGCCACCGCCGTCTTCGCGCTCCTCGCCGGCTCGACGGCCGCCTGGTATGTCGTCAGCCGCATCATGAAACTACCGTCGACCTTCCTCCCCGACGTTGCCTTTTCGACGCTTTTCGTCGCGCTGCTGCTAACGGTCGGCATCGGCCTTATTGGCACCTGGCGCGTGCTCGGCCAGAAGGCGGCGCCCGTTCTGCGCGAGTTATGAACCCCGATCGGGCCACGCCTCTTCACCGCGAAACGGCCCGATATTACATCGATTTAACCCCGCCCCAGCCGCATGGGCCTTGTGTAAAGGCCTCGAAAGCCTCATATTCTGCGTAGGCATGCTGGAGCTCCGCAGCGGCGCCTGGGACGAAATCGCCCGACACCGTAATCATATCGGAGCTTAAAAGAGGAAAACATGGCTGACTTTCGCAATTACCAAAACCGGACGCCGCAAGCAGGCGCGCAGACCGGTGCGATGATAGATGAGGGCCTTCGAGCTTACATGCTCAAGGTCTACAACCTGATGGCGCTGGGTCTGGCGATCACGGGTCTGGCCGCCTATTTCGCATTCTCGCTCTCCTTCTCCGGCGGACAGCTGACCGCCTTCGGCCAGGCGATCTACGTAAGCCCGCTGAAGTGGGTCGTGATCTTCGCCCCGCTGGCGATGGTGTTCTTCCTGAGCTTCAGGATCAACAGCATGAGCGTGGCTGCTGCGACGACGACCTTCTGGGTCTACGCCGCGCTGGTGGGCCTGTCTCTGTCGTCGATCTTCATCATCTACACCGGCCAGAGCGTCGTGCAGACCTTCTTCGTGACCGCCGCCTCCTTCGGCGCACTGTCGCTCTACGGTTACACGACCAAGCGTGACCTGTCGGCGATGGGTTCGTTCCTGATGATGGGCCTCTTCGGTCTGATCATCGCGACGCTCGTCAACATCTTCCTGGCTTCGTCCGCTTTGCAGTTCGCCATCTCGGTGATCGGCGTGCTGATCTTCGCTGGCCTGACCGCCTACGACACGCAGCGGATCAAGGAAATGTACTATCAGGCCGATGACGTTGCCGTAGCCGGCCGCAAGGCGATCATGGGCGCCCTGTCGCTCTACCTCGACTTCATCAACCTCTTCATGTTCCTGCTGCAATTCATGGGCAACCGCAAATAATTGCAGCGAGCTGAATGAAAGTTCGAAAAGGCGGCCTCGGCCGCCTTTTCTGTTTGCCTAACCTCTGCGCACGATTTTATATCGGATCTTCAAACCGCAGATCAGGCAATAAACCCAGATGTCCTCCCGCCTTCGCCAGGCCGCCCCGAACGACCTCCCCCAGATTACCGCCATCTATCGCGACGCCGTTCTCAACGGCACGGCAAGCTATGAGCTCGCCCCGCCGGACGAGGCGGAAATGGCAAGCCGTTTTCAGGCGATCCGGGACAAGGGTTATCCCTATATCGTCGCCGAGGACGAGGGCGGAAAAGTTCTCGGCTATGCCTATGCGTCTGCCTTCCGCACACGGCCGGCCTATCGCTGGATGGTGGAGGATTCGATCTATATTGCGCCTGAAGCACGCGGTCGCGGCCTCGGCAAGCTACTGCTGGAAAAGCTGGTGGAGGAGTGCGAAGCCCTCGGTTTTCGGCAAATGATCGCTGTCATCGGTGGTGCCGCACCCGCCTCCATCGCCCTTCACCGCGCAGCCGGCTTCACGGAAACGGGCCTCTTGAAGGGCACCGGCTACAAGCACGGCCGCTGGCTGGACACGATGCTGATGCAGAAGACACTCGGCGAAGGCACGGAAATAGACCCCGATCCCTCGGCCTATCCGGGAACCCTGTTCAGCGAGTAAGGCAGCCTCTCCTTTTTCCCTCGAGAAAGGGCGCCGGGCCGGCCGGATAACAATGGGCTGGGGCGAAAGCTCCAGACGATCCCCATGTCCGGAGAAGAGCCGGATGCGATCCCGCAACATTTCTCAACATTAAAGCAGCCACGGCAACATTCGATTCGCTATTTTGACGGCGATAACGCTTCGCAACCGCCGATTTCCCGACTTGTTCAGAGATTCGTTTTCCCTCGCGTTGAGGCAGGATCGCACGCCGCAACCTGTGGGCATCGCATTGGCACATATGATTTATAGAAGGAAATATATATGAAATATCTGCTCATTCCCGCCCTGCTCGCCTTGGCCTCGACCTCCGCGGTCGCCGCTGATCTGACCGAAGAGCCTGTTGCAGCTTCCGCTCCGGCTTCAGTCTTCACCTGGTCCGGCCCCTATCTCGGTGTCCACGGCGGCGGCGCGATCACCAAGGGCAGCTTCAAGTTCGGTAGCGGCGACCAGTCGGAAGACTTCAAGGGTGGCTTTTTCGGCAATTTCTTCGGATACAACTATCAGTTCGACAAGGTCGTCGTCGGCATCGACGGCAATATCGACTACAACTGGAACAACAAGGCCGTCGCCAATGCATCCAGCGTCGGCACCGATTGGTCGGGCGCGGTTCGCGGACGGGTCGGTTATGCTTTCGACAATCTACTGATCTACGGCGCGGCCGGATGGACCGCCGCCCGCGGCTTCGCCGACGTTTCCGGTTCGGGCGACGGCAAGGTCATCTTCAACGGTTGGACGGCCGGCACCGGCGTCGACTATGCCTTCACCAACAACATCTTCGCCCGCGCGGAATACCGCTACAGCGATTTCGGCAACAAGGAATTGCAGGGTGTGAAGAGCGACCTCACCGAGCAGTCGATAAACCTGGGCGTCGGCCTAAAGTTCTAATTTCAGGCGTATCGTCGCTACACAAAGCCCCGCTCATCGGCGGGGCTTTTCGTTTGTCCGCGTGCCGCTGATTACAGCCGGGACCGATTGCCGGAGATAATCGAGATCACTTTTCCACCAGCTTCAGCTGCTTGTCGAAAACCTTCAGCACCTGGCTCAGCTCATGGCCGCGCTTCAGGATCATGCCGTTGGTGTTGACCACGCTGAAGGCGCCCTGCTTGGCGGCGAGCTTCGGGTTTTTCTCGATACGGAAGAGCGGCAGTTCGCCAGAGCGCTTGAAGACGGAAAAGACCGCCTTGTCCCCGAGATGGTCGATGGCGTAATCGCGCCACTCGCCCTCGCCGACCATGCGGCCGTAGATCCACAGGATCGCGTCCAGCTCCCTGCGATGGAAGGTTACCGGCAGCGGATCCCTGTTCTGCTTGTATTCTCTGAGATCAACAACGACGGAAGAATTGGTCTCGACGGAACGGCTTTCGCCGTGTCGCAAATCCGGCTGATCAGTCATCAATCCCCCAGGGGCTGGTCATGACAAGAGGATGACAGTTTGCCTTAGCCGCACCAAATTGCAAGACCGGCGGCCACTCACAAATTTTTACGCCGGAGGAAAGCATCTCCGCGCCGCCGCATTTCAGTCAAAACGACGCCCCATTTTCCGGAACTATTGATAGTTGTTTGGCGCCGCCGCGCCAAACGGCCCGGCCGGGGGCGCGTCGACCGAACCCCAGCCCCGAATGCGTCCTCGCCGGGCACCCCCTCTTTTCGGCCCAAGCCGAAATAGAGACCTTTTGGCATCAGCCCAAAATAGGGACGCTTTTCGCCCCAAGCCGAAATCGAGTGATTTTCAGCAACAAAGAACTTCCAGCTACTGCGGAAAGGGCCAATCAGCCGTCGGAGCCAATCGTCAGCACGGTCGCGCCGATGATCGCCGCCGGGTCTCCCGACGACGTGGAGGATTGCAGCAGAACCGCCATGCCGCGCCGGCCGTCCTTGTCCAGGACATTGGCGGGCAGCACCACGCTCATTTGCTTGCCATCCCACATGCCGACGGTCTCGACGTCCGAAACGGCATGCAGATAGGCGATCTGCTGACCATTGTTTTCGCCACCCTTCGGGGAGACGAGCTGTTCCTTGTCGAAATAGGCGACGACCACATTCGCCTTGCCCTGTCCGGCGCCGATCTTGATCTCCAGCTCATCGCCCTTCATCACGGCATTCACCGGAACCGTCAGGCCCTTGCCCTGGTGCTGAAAATCGTCGAGCTTGACATTGATACCGTCAAAGTCCGCGCCGCTCATATGGTCGCGACCGTTGATGATCGCCTGCGGCGTGTAGACCCCGCTGCGGCCCATCGTCCGCGCATACGCGTATTGGCGTGCCGTATTGTCCTTGGACGCCATCGTGTCGTTCCAGCCGAGATAGTTCCAGTAGTCGACATGGTAGGCGAGCGCCACGACATCGCCCTGCCGGATCAATTTGCGAAACGCGGCATCCGCCGGCGGGCAGGACGAACAGCCCTGAGACGTAAAGAGCTCGACGACCCCCTTGATCTTGGCAAGCTCCTGCGCATGCAGCGAACTCGCGAGCGCGATGCCTGCCAGAAGTGAAACCAAAAATCGAAGGCGCATGCCGTTATACCTCTTTCTCAGACGCTGGAGGCCAAAACCAAGACAGCACCCTGAAATCGCTTGCCGCTTTCCAGGGTATCCGTAAAGCTCTCATCAAGCCTGATAAATCTGAAACAAGAGATAATAGCTAAGCGCGATGACTAAAAGTCACGAAGGGGTGAGAGGAGGGCGTAAGGCGGCCTCAGCGAACACATCAGCGTGAAAAACATGACGCCGCCGGAGAAGTTTCCCCGGCGGCGCGCAAAGATGGCTCTAACGCCGATCAGGCAGCGAGATCGCGCAGAACCGTCTGCAGGATGCCGCCATTGTTGACGTAGACGACCTCGTCCAGCGTATCGATACGGCAGATGATCGGGATATCGCGAACCGTGCCGTCGCCATAGGTGACCTTGGCGATCTTGCGCTCACGCGGCTTGATATCAGCCAGACCTTCGATGGTGACGAGTTCGTCGCCCTTCAGCTCGAGGCTGGCCCAGGTGGTGCCATCCTCGAAGACGAAGGGGATGACGCCCATGCCAACCAGGTTCGAGCGATGGATACGCTCGAAGGACTGGGCGATCACGGCGCGCACGCCGAGCAGATTGGTGCCCTTGGCAGCCCAGTCGCGCGACGAGCCGTTGCCGTATTCGACACCGGCGAAGATGACGAGCGGAACGCCCTCGGCCTTGTACTGCATGGCCGCATCGTAGATCGAGGTCTCTTCCTTGGACGGATAGTGGATGGTGTAGCCACCTTCCTTGCCGTTCGGGCCGAGCATGTGGTTGCGGATGCGGATGTTGGCAAACGTGCCGCGCATCATCACCTCATGGTTGCCACGACGCGTGCCGTACTGGTTGAAGTCGGCAACGCCGACGCCGTGACCGATGAGGTAGGAACCGGCCGGCGAGGCAGCCTTGATCGAACCAGCCGGGGAAATGTGGTCGGTGGTGATCTTGTCGCCGAAGAGGCCGAGAACGCGCGCGCCCTTGATGTCGGAAATACCGGCGCCGGTCTTGCCCATGCCCACGAAGTAAGGCGGGTTCTGCACGTAGGTCGAATTGTCGTCCCAGGCATAGGTCTGGCCCGGAGGAACCTGTACGGCCTGCCAGTTGGCATCGCCCTTGAACACGTCGGCGTACTTGCTCTCGTAGAGTTCGCGAGTGACGTATTTCAGGATGAATTCCTGGATCTCATGCGAGGTCGGCCAGATATCCTTCAGATAGACCGGCTTGCCATTCTGGTCTTCGCCGATCGGCTCCTTGGTCAGGTCCATCTGTACCGAGCCGGCGAGCGCATAGGCGACGACGAGCGGTGGCGAGGCCAGGTAGTTGGCCTGGACGTCAGGCGAAATACGGCCTTCGAAGTTGCGGTTGCCCGAAAGCACGCCTGATACGATCAGGCCCTTGTCGTTGATCGTCTTCGAGATCGGCGCCGGCAGCGGGCCGGAATTGCCGATGCAGGTGGTGCAGCCGAAGCCGACCAGGTTGAAGCCGAGCTTGTCGAGGTCGGCCTGCAGGCCGGACTTGGCGAGATATTCGCCGACAACCTGCGATCCCGGAGCCAGCGAGGTCTTGACCCACGGCTTGGTCTTCAGGCCCTTGGCAACGGCGTTTCGGGCAAGAAGGCCGGCGGCGATCAGGACTGATGGGTTCGACGTGTTGGTGCACGACGTGATGGCGGCGATCGCCACGTCGCCATGGCCGAGATCGAAATCGGTGCCTTCGACCGGGTAGCGGTTCGAGAGCTGGCCCGGCTTCCTGTAGTCGGCGTCCATCGAACCGGCGAAACCGGCAGCGATGTTTTCGAGCGGGATGCGGCCTTCCGGACGCTTCGGGCCCGCCATGGCGGGCACGACGTCGCCGAGGTCGAGTTCCAGCGTATCGGTGAAGACGAGGTCGGAACCATCACCTTCGCGCCACATGCCCTGAGCCTTGGAATAGGCTT
>DASVPC010000280.1:0-28892 GCA_036383055.1 Rhizobium sp.
TTCGACCTGAAGTCGCAGCAATGGAGCAACGAACTTTGCGATTTGTTCGGCGTCGACAAGGCGGTATTGCCGGAGGTGCTGGACAGTTCCGGGGACTTCGGAACGACCGTCAATGTGCCTGGTGTGCGTGATGGTACGCCGATCCGTGCGGCAATCGGCGACAGCCACGCTGCTCTTTTCGGGCATGGAGCCTACAAGGCCGGCGATGGAAAGGTGACGTTCGGAACCGGCTCGTCCGTCATGACCACGCTGCCGCAGTTCATCGCTCCGAGCAACGGCATTACCACCACGGTTGCGTGGCGCATTGCCGGAAAACCGACATTTGCCTTCGAGGGTAACATCCTTGTCTCGGCCGCCAGCCTGCCATGGATGACGGATGTGCTCGGATTGCCGGATGTCGCCGCATTGATCGAACTGGCATCGACCGCAGAACCCGGCGGCCCCGGTTTCGTGCCCGCCTTCGTCGGCCTCGGTGCACCTCACTGGAATTCGGAGGCTCGCGCCCTGTTCTCTCAGATCGGCTTCAACACGACCCGCGCGCAGATGGCCAGAGCCGTGACGGACTCCATCGCCTTTCAGGTTCATGATGTCTTTGCGGCAATGCAAAGCCAGAATGGCGGGACGATCGGTGCGCTTTACGTCGATGGTGGTCCCAGCAAGAATACGTTTCTGATGCAGTGCGTCGCCGATCTCCTGCAGCATTCGGTCATTCAATGCGAAGCCCCGGAGGCATCAGCCCTGGGTGCGGCCTATCTGGCCGGTCTGTCGCTCGGCATGTGGCCGGATCTGGAGGCTATCGCGCGTCTGCCGCGCAGCAATACGCTCATAAGACCGCAGCCAAATATTTCGTCGGAGAAACTTAATACGTGGAGCGATGCCATTGCCCGCTCGACGTTCGCCCCGCCGCCCGCTAATGGTGAATAAAAATTCACGGCTGGGGAAAATATGGGACGCATCAACGAACTTCGGCTGATTTCCCGCGTAGCGCAGATGTACCATATCGAGCACAAGCGTCAGGCGGACATTGCTCAGCACCTGCGACTGTCGCAGGCAACCGTCTCGCGCATGCTCAAGCGTGCGGAAGCCGAAGATATCGTTCGAACAACGGTCATCCCGCCTGCGGGCACCTATGCCGACATGGAAGGCGCCCTTCGCGAACGCTTCAATCTTCCTGAAGCCATTGTCGTGGAATGTTCGGAGGATCGCGACGGCGCGATCATGGAGCGGATCGGTGAAGCTGCGGCACATCTGCTGGAAGTGACGCTGACGCAGGGCGAAATCATCGGCGTCTCGAGCTGGAGCCAGACCATTTTCAAGATGGTGGAAAACATTCACCCCCAGAAGAGCGCTCAGGCGAAATATATCGTCCAGACGCTGGGTGGAATGGGCGACCCGTCGGTGCAGACGCATGCGACGCAGCTGACGACGCGGCTAGCCCGGCTGACGGGCGGAGAACCGAAGCTGCTGACCGTACAGGGCGTCACGAGCTCACGAGAAGCAAAGCTTCTGATGATGGCCGATCCGTTTGTTCGCGAGACCATCGATTTTTTCGGCGCGATCAGCCTCGCCATCGTCGGGATCGGCGCCGTCGAGCCATCCGAGCTGCTGGCGCGATCCGGCAACATCTTTTCATCGCGCGAGCTGGCTGACCTGGCCGATGCCGGTGCCGTCGGCGATATCTCGCTCCGGTTCTTCGACCTGAAGGGCAATACGGTGAAAACGCCGCTCGATGAACGCGTCATTGGGGTTTCGCTGGAAGAGCTTGCAAAGGTCGATCGTGTCGTCGCGCTCGCAGGCGGAGAAAAGAAGACCGCCGCAATCGCGGGAGCGCTGCGCGTCGGTGTCATCGATACGCTGGTGACGGACAAGTTTACGGCTCAGCGTCTCATCGATTTGGAATAGCACTGGTCGCTATTATCCTTTGAACTGACTCCGTTCCCGCGTCGGGGCGCCTAGGCCGTCAAACCCCTCAATCCGACAGCTTTTGTAATCGAGCCCAAATAGGTTCAGAGTTGGAAACAGGTGAATGTGGAAACGATACCACATTCACCTTGACTCGCTGTGTCCGTCGCTTAGTATCGATGTGGAAACGTTACCATATTGGGAGGAACTTCATGAAGTCCGCGCGGCTCAACCGCCTTTTTGGCGTGTCCGGAAATTGCTTCGACGTCGCCATCGATCATGGCATGTTCAATGAGCGGACGTTTCTGGCCGGCATCGAGGACATGAAGACGGCCATCAAGGTGATCGCGGATGCGGCACCTGATGCCATTCAGCTTCCGCCAGGCACGGCGCCTCTGCTACAGGCCATTCCCGGCAAACAGCGCCCGGCGCTGGTGCTGCGCACCGATATTGCCAATATCTATGGCAATCCGCTGCCGTCGGCGTTGTTTTCCGAGATGATCGACCGGGCGGTGGAGCAGGGCGTGGCGCTGGATGCGGCCTGCGTCGTCGTCAATCTTCTGATGCTGCCGGACCAGCCAGAGGTCTATCGCGCCTGCGTGCGCAACGTGAACAGCCTGAAGCGTGAATGCGAGATCTACGGTATGCCGCTGATGGTCGAGCCGCTGGTCATGCAGGACAATTCCAAGGGCGCCTACATGGTCGATGGCGCGATCGACAAGATCCTGCCGCTGGTGCGTCAGGCAGCCGAGCTCGGCGCCGATATCATCAAGGCCGACCCGTGCGACAATGTCGAGGAATATCACCGCGTCATCGAGATTGCGCAGGGCCTTCCCGTCCTGGTGCGTGGCGGCGGCCGCGTTTCGGATCAGGAAATCCTCAGCCGCACCAAGCAACTGATGGAGCAGGGCGCACGCGGCATCGTCTATGGCCGCAACGTCATCCAGCACAACAATCCCGGCGGCATGACGCGCGCCCTGATGGCGATCGTCCATGAAAACGCATCTGTCGAAGAAGCCTCGCGGCATCTCGCCTGATAAATCCTGGGGAGGAGAGGACATGACGAAAATATTCCGTTTCGGCGTCATCGGCTGCGGTCTGATGGGGCGCGAATTCGCAAGTGCCGCGGCGCGCTGGCTGCATCTGGCCGATGTGAAGGCGCGGCCGGAAATCGTCGCCGTCTGCGACACCAATGCGACGCTGCTCGACTGGTTCAGGGATCATGTGCCGACGGTTCGGCAATTCACCACCGACTACAAGGAGCTTCTGGCCAATCCCGATGTGGATGCGGTCTATTGCGCTGTGCCGCATGTGCTGCATGAGCAACTCTACATCGACATCCTGAAGGCCGGAAAGCATCTGCTTGGCGAAAAGCCCTTCGGCATGGATGCGGCCCAGAATAGGGAGATCATGGCGGTTCTCGCCGAGCATCCGGAGCTTCTCGTTCGTTGCTCCTCGGAAATGCCTTTCTTCCCCGGCGCGCAGAAGGTCATCGCGCTCGCGCAGAGCGGCGAGATGGGCGATATCCTCGAAGTCGAGGCGGGCTTCCTGCATTCCTCGGATATCGACCGGCAAAAGCCGATCAATTGGAAGCGCATGGCCGATATCAACGGCGAATACGGCTGCATGGGCGATCTCGGCATGCATGTCCTGCATGTGCCGCTGCGTCTCGGCTGGCGTCCGACCACCCTGCATGCGCAACTGGTCAAGAAGGTCACCGAGCGTCCCGATGGCAAGGGCGGCATGCTGCCCTGCACCACCTGGGACAATGCCACGATCAGCAGCCGCGTGCGAACCGGCGATCAGGACTTTCCGATGGTGCTGAAAACCTGGCGCATCGCGCCAGGGGAATCCAACACCTGGTACATCCGCATTCTCGGCATGAAGAAAAGCGCCTTCTTCAGCACCAAGTCACCGCGCCAATGGCAATGGATGGACTATACCGGCGGCACGCAGGCCTGGAGCACCGAGGATCTCGGCTACGGCTCGCTGTTTCCGGCGATCACCGGCAAGATCTTCGAATTCGGCTTTGCCGATGCCATCCAGCAAATGTGGGCGGCCTTCGTCGACGAACTAGCGGGAGGAAATGCCAACGGCTTTGGCTGCGCCACGCCGGCGGAGGCGCAGGCACATCATGCTGTGCTTACGGCGGCTCTGAAATCGGGCCGTGAGGATGCCGTCGTTCCGGTCGACTATGATGGAGCGGCGATCCGATGAAGCGCTCCGAGATCAACGCAGCCCTTCGGCGGGCTATTGGCACTCTTGAACGCTGGCAGTGGTCCCTGCCGGGCTGGGGATACTGGACGGCGGCGGATTTTGCCGGCAATCCGCAGGTGGCAAGCTATCTGCGCGCCCATCAACTCGGCTGGGACGTCACCGATTTCGGCTCGGGTCGCTTCGCGGAATGTGGACTGGTGCTGTTCTGCCTGCGCAACGGCATTGTCGGCGTCGAGGGCGAGCGCACCTATGCCGAAAAGCTGCTCTTCGTCGAGGAGGGCCAAGTCACGCCGACGCATCGGCATGCGGCGAAGATGGAGGACATCGTCAACCGCGCCGGCGGCGATCTCGTCATCGAATTTGCCGCGACTGACGCGGATGGCAACGTGCTGAGCGATGATGTGACGGTTCCGGTGGATGGGCTGCCGCGCAAGCTCGCCGCATGGGAGCCGCTGGTGCTCTCGCCCGGCCAGAGCGTGACGATCCGCACCGGGCTTTACCATCGCTTCTATGGCCGAAAGGGCGGTGGGCCGGTTCTCGTCGGCGAGGTCAGTCAGGTCAACGACGACAATAGCGACAACTTCTTTCTGGAGCCGATCGGGCGATTTGCAGCGATCGAGGAGGACGAGCCGCCGCTCAAGCCCCTCTGGAACGAGGCAGGCGGCTGATGCGGGCCGGGGAGGAGGTTCGCTACAGCGAAAAGCAGAAGACGGGCGGTATCGTTTGCGCCGGCAATTTCATAGTCGATCGCGTCCACACCCTGTCCTATTGGCCTGAACAGGGCAATCTCGCCCATATCCTGCACCAGGATCTGGGCGTGGGCGGCGGTGCCGCCAATGTTGTCACCGATCTGGCCTCGCTCGGCTTTCCCGGAAAGCTGGCGGCAGCCGGATGCATCGGCGCGGATATTGACGGGGAGATCGTCAAGTCGCGCTTGGTCGATGCCGGCATCGATGTCGATGGGTTGACTGTGCTTGCCGATCACGCGACGGCGCATACCCACGTCATGAATGTGCCGGGTCAGAACCGCACCTTCTTCTATCATGGCGGCGCCAATGATGCGGTTACGGATGCACTCATCTCCCCAGCCGCCTTTGCGAATGCCGGCTACAGGCTCTTCTATCTCGGCTATCTGATGCTGTTGCCGGGGCTCGACCGACTTGATGCGGATGGCCGTTCGGGAGCGTCGCGCCTGCTGGAGACCGCGCAGGGCGCGGGTCTGACGACCTGCGTGGATTTCGTATCGAGCGAAGATCCGGAGTACGCAGCCAAGGTCGGCGCCGCTCTGCCATATTGCGATTTCCTTGTTATCAATGAGATGGAAGCGGGCCGTGCGACGGGCGTTACCGTGCGGGATGCAAAGGGAGACCTGATCGAGGCGGAGCTTTTGCAAGCAGGCGAGCGCCTGCTTGCGGCGGGTGTCGCCAAAGGCGCGGTCATCCATGCCCCGGAGATCTGCTTCTGGTTTGCTCCCGGCGCTTTGCCCGTTGTCATACGCTCGCGGCCCGTCGACCCGAGCGATATCGTCAGCACCGTCGGTGCGGGAGACGCTTTTTGCGCCGCGGTGCTCTACGGTCTGCACGAGAACTGGCCTGTCGAGCGCATATGCGCCGTTGCCCATGGCGCGGCCGCGTATTGCCTGGGTGGTGCAACGGCCACCGACGGTATCCCCGACATGGCGGTCCTTCTGGCGGATACGAGGGAGACGACTCCGATATCCGGTTAGCCCATCGGGTCCGCCTTGGGAGAAGGCGGTTCCGGTCATGATCCCAGCAAATGGAGGAGCAGACATGAAACCATGCAGGATAGCGGCCGCATCAGCCATCCGTGGCGACACGGCGATTGGGGAGTTGATGCCATGACCTCTGTGCAAACGTCTCGGCTGTCCGGAAAGGTGGCATTGGTTACGGGAGGTGCCAGCGGTATCGGCAAGGCAGTCTGCGCACGTTTCGTAGCCGAGGGCGCCAAAGTGATCGTGGCGGATCTGGATGGCGAGCGATGTCGAGGGGTTGCGGAGGCGATCGGACCCGTTGCCTGGGGCGTGGCGCTCGACGTCACCAGCCAGGACAGCATCGATGCCGCCGTGGACTTCTCGATAAAGGCCGCCGGCCAGATCGATATCCTGGTCAATGCTGCCGGCATTTACGACGTCCAATCCATTCTGGAAATATCGCGCGAGCGCACCGCAAGGGTCTTTGCGGTCAATGTCGAAGGCGTGATTTTCATGACGCAGGCGGTTGCCCGGCATATGGTGGAGCGCGGCGAGGGCGGACGTATCATCAACTTCTCGTCTCAGGCCGGCCGCCGAGGTGAAGGGCCGGCCGTGGCCTATTGTGCTTCCAAGGCGGCCGTCATCAGCATCACTCAAAGCTGCGCTCTGGAACTGATCCGCTACGGGATCAACGTGAACGCCATCGCTCCCGGTGTCGTCGACACGCCGATGTGGGATGTCGTCGATGCGAAACTTGGAAGCCGAGAGGGTTTGCAGCCGGGCGAGGTGAAGCGCCGTGTGGCCGCCGCCGTCCCAGCCGGACGATTTGGCGCCGCCGAGGAGCAGGCTGCCATGGCCGCCTTCCTGGCCGGGCCGGATGCGGCATACATCGTCGCGCAATGCTACAATGTCGATGGCGGCAACGTCATGAGCTGATCGTTCTGTAATGTCGGTTCATCAGTGAGGAGGAGGGGAAGAATGAAAGCTGTCCGTTTGGAAGCGATCGGGTCCATGACCATGCGCAGTATCGAGAAACCGGTTGCCCGGCCGGGCGAACTGCTCGTCCGCGTGCTCGCCGCCGGCATCTGCGGCTCCGATCGCCATATGTACAAGGGGGAGTATCCGACGGCGATCCCGGTGACGATGGGCCATGAATTCAGTGGCATCGTGGAAGAGGTGGGCGATGATGTCACTGGCTTTGCCGGTGGCGAGCTCGTCACGGTCGACCCCAATATCGCCTGTGGCCGCTGCCATGCCTGCACGCGCAGGCGGCCGAACCTGTGCGAGGAGCTGACCGCGATCGGCGTGACGCGAGACGGCGGTTTTGCCGAGTATGTGGCGGTGCCATATCGGCAGGCCTTCACGCTGCCCGCCGATCTTGATCCCGTGCATGGCGCTTTCTGCGAGCCGCTTGCCTGCTGCCTTCATGCCATCGACAAGGCAGGGATCCGTCCGGGTGAGAGTGTCGCTATCCTGGGAGGCGGCGTGATCGGCCTGCTCATGGTGCAATTGGCCCGCTTGGCTGGCGCAAGCCAGGTGATCCTGATCACGCGGCAGCTCACGAGGCGCCAGACCGCGCTGCGCCTTGGAGCGACGCATGCCTTCGATCCGACGGCCTCGGACGCGGTTGCCGCTGTTCGAGATGTCACCCACGGCGGCGCGGATGTCGTCATCGAGTGCGCCGGTGTTCCCGAAACCTTGCAGACTGGCCTGCAAATGGCGCGACGCGGCGGCATCTTCGTGCTTTTTGGCGTGACGCCTGCAGGCGTCGAGGTGCCCGTCCTGCCGTTCGACCTGCTCGTCAACGAAGTCGATATCAGGCCGGCCTATCTCAACCCGTTCACCCATTCGCGGGCCGCGGCCATGGTCGCGAGCGGAGTATTGGAGCTGGATATGCTGGTGACCAGGACCATCGGGCTCGAAGAGGTGGCGGGCGTGGTGGGCGGCGTGCCATTGCCGGGCGAAATCAAGGTTATCGTCCGACCCTAGCTTCTGCCCATGCCGTGGGCCTATTCCGCCTTAGCTGCGGACGGGGCCGGTGGAGTCGCGCTGGATCAAGGTGACCGGCACTTTCACGACGCTGGCCTGGCGTGGCTCATGCTCCGCCTGATGTTCCCTGATCAGCGCTTCCAGCCGCTGTGCCGCCCGCTGCCCGACGTCGCGGATCGGCTGTGCGACCGTCGTTAGCCGGGGAAAGACATAGGCTGCTTCCGGCAGGTCGTCGAAACCGATCACCGAGTAATCGCCCGGAACCGAAAAGCCGCGATCGAGGACGGCATGGATTGCCGCGATCGCTGAGATATCGCTCGTGCCGATGATCGCCGTGATCTCCGGCCGCGCCGCCAGCAGATCCAGCGCTAGCGGGTAGGTCGCGGCAAAGCTGTGCTCCTCGGCCATCGTCACGGCGGCAGGCGTGATCCCGCTTTTCGCCATTTCTGCCGAAATGCCTCGGAGGCGAAGCTGGACAGGCTGGCTATGGGCCGGTGCCCCAACGATGGCGATCGACCGGTGGCCGAGATCGATCAGGTGACGCGCCATCAGCACCCCGCCCTCTTCATGATCGGCCATGACAGCTTCGTCGGCGATGCCGCTCAGCTCGCGGTCGATGGCGATGATCGGAATTCGAGCGTCCCGCAGCACCTCGAAATGCTCGGCTCTGCCGAAGGCACTCGCCACGATGACGCCATCGACACGCTGCGCGAGCAGCATGGAGATATAGCGCGCCTCGTGGTCGATGTTTTCCGCCGTGCTGCAGATCAGTGTCTGATAGCCGCGCTGGAACAGTTCCTGTTCGATGGCATGGGCCAGGATACCGAAGAAGGGCACATCGATCGACGGCAGCATCAGTCCGATCATCCGGCTCTGCGCGCCGCGCAGCATCCGCGCGTCCTTGCTGGGCGTGTATTTCAGCGTTCGAATGGCTGCTTCAACCCTGTCCCTGAGATCGGGCGAGGTGTAGCCGCTATTGTTCAGCACGCGCGAGACCGAAGAGACCGATGTTCCTGCAAGCTTGGCGATATGTCTGATGTTGGTCGTCACTTGCTCGCATTTCTCTGTCTGGTGGCCGAACATTCATGAGGCGGGCCGCAGACGTTCACTTTCATTTTGCCAGGCCGGTATAGGCCGGTCACGTTCATATTCATAATGTGACTACCCACGGCGAAGATGGCAAGCAATCTCGGCGCCATGCCGATCTTTCCGACGGTGATTGCCCCTCCGGACGTCGGTCATGACCTATGGCCGATCACAGCGAACGCGATCGATCAGGCCGTTAACATTGCGGCATTGCTGTCAGCATCGGGTTCGACGAGCGAGCGTTGAAATTCGGCACGCAGGAATGTCGCAAGTTGCCTCACGGGCAGGCGTGGCTGCTGCGGCAGAACCATTGCCAGCCGTAAGGTCGGAAGCTCCGGCATTCCGTCCTCCGGTCCGAGCTTTCGCCAACTGGCCGGGACTGCCGACTCCGGAAGCACCGTCAGCAAATCTCCGGAATGAACCGCCAGCTGAATGCCGGCGATGTCGGAGGACGAATAGACGATCCGCCACCGGCGGTCTGCTCGATCCAGCGCCGACAGTACCTGCGGCCGCGCCCGGCAGCCTTCCGGAAACAGTGCGAGCTGAATGCAGTTCTCGCGTTCCGGATAGCGGTCGGCCGCCGCGCACCACACCTGCTTTTCCAACCGAATGATCTCCCCTTTCGGCTCCACGGCGTTCTGCGTGATGATGGCGATGTCCAGCTCGCGGCTTTCGACCATATATTCAAGACGGTGGGAGAAATCATATTGCAGGTCGAGACTGACCTTTGGATATTGCGGCACGAAGCGCTGCATCAACGCGGTGCCGAACAGCGTCAGATAGTCATCCGGCATGCCGAGCCGCACTCGGCTTTCGTTCCGGCCCTCGAGCAGGGTAGCCAAAGCCTCATCTTCGATCGCGCGTATCCTGCGCGCATATCCCAACAGCCTTTCCCCGATCGGCGTAAGAGTGACGCGGCGATGGCCGCGGTCGAACAGACGCAGATCGAGGCGCTCCTCCCACTTGCCGATGGCCATGCTAACGGCCGCCTGCGTTCGGCCAAGCCTCTCGGCGGCCGCCGTAAAGCTTCCGGTTTCGGCCACAGCCACAAAGCTGGCCAAAGCATCGCTATCGAGGTTGCGCATGTGTCATACTCCTGTCGCCAGGCATTCATCCTAGGCCGTAGATCTATTTCCCCATCCTGTTCAAGTAACCATCCGAGGCTGGCGGTAGCAATGCCTGCCACATGCGGAGAGCCCTGAGCTTGCGGGCATGTATCAGCGACGCTTATGCGAGAATAACAAATCTGTCATTTTCAACACCGCTCCGCCGATTATCTTGATGCTGCGTCAACACAACAAGAACGTAAAGGGGAATTCATGTTTCGTCGTATGGAACGCAATCGTTTTGTCACAATAATGGCCGGCGGCGTTATTGGCCTGTCGAGCCTCTGGGCCAGCGCGGCGGATGCCGAAACTATCCTGAGGCTTGCTCACGCTTCCGCTCCTGAAAGTCTCATCAATCAGGCCGTCCAGAAATTCGCGGATGAAGTGAGCGAGATCTCGAAGGGCTCGGTCAAGGTACAGATATTTCCGAATGCACAATTGGGCGATGAAGGCCCGATCGCCGATGGCGTGGGTGCGGGGGCAATCGACATCGGCCTCGGCGGCGCGGTGGATGCCATCGATCCGCGTCTCAACGTGCTATCGCTGCCGTTCCTCTTCAAGGACGCGGACAATGTGCACAAGTTTCTCGATGGCGATGAAGGCCAGAAGGTCCAGCATCTTGGAGAAGACCGCGGCTATCTGATGCTCGGCGTCCTGGATTCCGGGTTCCGCCAGTTCGCAACGAGCAAGGCCATCGAAACGCCTGCCGATCTGGCTGGCGTCAAGATCCGTACACCTCCCAACCCGGTGATCCTTGCAACGATGAAGCAGCTCGGTGCTCTCGCGGAATCGATCCCCTTCGGCCAGGTTTACACCGCCCTGCAGTCGCATGTGGTGGCGGCCGTCGAGCCTGAGATGCGCGACTACTACGACTCCAAATGGTATGAAGTGGCCAAGAACCTCTCGATATCGAACTACATCTGGACTGCCAATTGGTGGTATATGAACAAGGACAAGTTCGAGTCCCTGAGCCCTGAGGAACAGGCGGCGGTCAAGAAGTCGGCAGTCGACACCGTGGTTTGGTATCGGGGCGAATTGTCGAAGACATATACCGATACCCAGAAGAAGCTCGAGGACAAGGGCGTCAAGGTGACCACCGTCAACACGGCACCCTTCGTCGCGCTGGTTGCGCCGGTATACGCGCAGTTCTCGACCGAATGGGGCGCCGATCTGGTTTCCGCCGTGAAACAAGCCGCTGCTTCCAACTGAGGTAATCCCAATGAACCAAGGTCTTGTGAAACCCTCGCCCGATGGGCGAGGGTGGCTGAAGCGCATTTTTGAATTCGCCGGCGTAGTCGCCTTCATCGTTATGTTCGGCTCGACCCTTCTGGGTGTTATCGCCCGCTATTTCGAATTCGGTGGGGTGGAATGGTCCTTTGAGGTCGCCGGCATCGCCTTTATCTGGATAACCTTCATCGGCGTCATCAATGCGGAGATACGTGGCGAGAACGTCGCGTTCGAGGCTTTGAAGCATAGCGCGCCGCCGCGGCTCCGGGCCGTCCTCGAGACGATCTCCGCCCTGGTTCTGCTCGCGATGGGGGTTGCCTTCCTTATCAGCGGCTGGGCCGTGTGGCAGCGGTCCTGGATGGTCCCGACCTCGGTGCTGCGCCTTCCAACCGGCGTGATAACCGCGACGGTTCTAATCCTCGGACTGTCCGCGATCTGCATAGCGATTTCGCGTCTTCCAAAAGTCATCCAGCCGCTTGTCTCCAAACATGAAAAGGGGCGGGCGCTATGACCATCGCGGTTCTCATTCTCAGCTTTTCGTTTCTTCTGCTGATTGGCGTGCCGATCGCCTGGTGCATGGGTGTCGCCAGTCTTCTGACGATCTATGTCGGTCATCTTGGCCTGCCCTTTGCCTGGTTTGCGCAGCAGACCGTGCGCGGTGCCGACGCCATCACACTGGCGGCCATTCCGCTATTCCTGTTTGCCGGCGAGTTGATGAACCGTGGCGGTTTGACTGCCCGCATCATGCGCGTTGCCGAACATGTCTTCGGTCGCATCACCGGCGGTCTGGGATTGGTCAATGTCGCCACGGCCCTGGTTTACGGTGGTATCAGCGGATCGGCCACTGCCGATACCGGCGCGGTCGGCTCGATCATGATCCCGGCGATGGCGGAGCGCGGTTATCCCAAGGCTTTTGCGGCAGCGGTCACGGCCGCGTCGGGGACCCTCGGCATCATTGGGCCGCAGAGCGTCATCCTGATCCTCTACGGTGTGCTGACAGGTACATCGATCGGTGGGCTGCTCGTCGCCGCCTTGATCCCCGGCCTCTTCATTGCGGCCACCTTCATGATCACCTCCTATGTCGTGGCACGGCGACACAACTTCCCGCGCAATGAGACGCCTGCCAGCTGGGGCGAAATCGGAAAAGATGCTCTTGGAGCCCTGCCTGCACTCCTGATGCCTGCACTCGTTCTCGGATCGATCATCGGCGGCATCGCCACGGCAACAGAGGCATCGGCACTGGCTGTCGTCTATTCCTTCCTTGTCGGCATTCTGGTCTATCGCGAACTGCCGTTGCGTTCGCTATATTCCGCAGCGTCCGCGGCGGTGGCGACAACCGGTGTGATCATGATGATCATGGCGCTCGCAACGCCTTTCGGATGGATCCTGACCGTCGAACAGGTTCCGGCAAATGCCGCCGCCTGGATCACGGGCCTGCACACGACACCGCTCGTTACCATCATTCTGGTTCTCGTTCTGTTGAAGGTGGTCGGTTTCTGGCTGGATTTGGGGCCTGCCCTCATCATCCTCGCCCCGATCCTGGTTCCGATCGCGCTTGCCGCTGGACTTACGCCGTATCAGACCGGGATCGTGTTCACGATGACCTTGGGGATCGGCCTGTTTACGCCGCCGATCGGCACCAACATCTTCGTGGTCTGCAATGTCGCAAAGATCGACATGTGGTCCGTCTCGGTGTGGCTCGTTCCCTATTGGATCGCCAGCGTCGTCTGCGTCGCAGCCCTCGTCGCCTTCCCGTCACTGACCGAGTGGCTTCCCCATCTGTTTGGAGTTTGAATAATGCAACACCTGGTTTGCGGGATATCCAGCGGCGGCAGAGCCGTGCCCGATCTCGACGGCAGGCGGTTCCTCGTTGCCAATGCCCAAGGCCCGTATGTCTGGGACGATCTTGGCAGACGATATGTCGACACAGCGCTTGGTTTCGGCGCGACGTTCCTTGGGCACACCGATCCGGTCGTGACGGATGCCATTCGCAAGGCATTGGAAAAAGGCTCGATGCCGGCCTATGCCCATGCGCTTGAGGAAGAGGCTGCCGCCAGCCTCGCCGCGCATACGCAGGACCTCACCAAAGTGGTGTTCCTGAATTCGGGGAGCGAGGCTGTGCATCTGGCATGCCGCGCGGCGCGGGCGCTGACCGGTCGCCAGAAGATCGTCAAGATGGCGGCCGGCTATGACGGTTGGTTCGATGAGGTGGCGTTCGGCAATGCGGGTTCGTCCGAAGCGACGATGTCCATGAACAATCGGCCTTCGAAAGGCGACACCCTGCTTCTGCGCTTCAATGACCGCCAAGATGCAGAGCTGCTGTTCCAGGAATGCGACGACATAGCCGCGATCGTGCTGGAGCCGATGATGGCGAATGCGGGATGCCTTCTGGCGGACCCCGGCTATCTGCAATTCGTCTCGTCGCTTGCCCGGCGTCACGGGGCGCTGGTGATCATGGACGAGGTTTTAATGGGTTTCCGCCGCCATGCGGGTCTGGCGAGCCATCTCATGGGCGTCAACCCGGACCTCGCGACCGTCGGCAAGGCGATCGGCAACGGCGTTGCGGTCGCAGCCCTGCTGGGTACACCGGAGCTTATGTCGGCATTCGAGGATCAACGGGTCAACCGGGCGGGCACGTATAACGGCAACCCGGTCGCCTGCGCCGCGGTCAAGGCGGCTATGAGCGTCCTTGACAAGGTCGATTACACTGCGCTCGACAAGGTCGGTGACCGGCTGAGGCGTCATACCGTCGAGGCCTTCGCGCGGGTGGGTATAGACGTCTGCACGAGCGGCTACGGCACCGTATTCACCATCTGGCGCGGCAAAGACGCTCCGTCGAACTATCGCGAGGCGGTTCAAAAAGCCGACGCCGACTTCACCGCCAAGCTTCATGTGGAATTGAGGCGCAACGGCGTCATGTCGATGTACAGCACCTATGGCCGCCACTATCTGTCTTCAAGGCATGACGAGGGCGCGCTTCAACAATGGGCTGATGCACTGGAGCACACCGCACAGTCTTTTGTGGACTGATATCCGCGCGGCTCGTGAATGCGCAGACGCGGGCTTGGTAAGGTGCCATGATCGGAACACAGAAGACGAAAGGATAAAGATTTGAACACGATATTCCTTCTCAATGGACCGAACCTCAACCTCCTAGGCAAGCGTCAGCCGGAGATTTACGGGTCAGAAACGCTCGAGGATATCGGCGTGCGCTGCCGCAAGATCTGTGATGATCTCGGCCTGCAGCTGCGCTTTCACCAAAGCAATCGCGAATATGAGATCATCGACTGGATCCATGAGGCGCGCGAGACCGCTTTCGGCATCGTCATCAACCCCGGCGCCTTTACCCACACCTCCGTCGCCATCCTGGATGCGTTGAATGCTTTCGACGGCAAGGTGATCGAGGTTCACATCTCGAACATCCACAAGCGTGAGGAGTTCCGTCATCACTCTTACGTCTCCTTGCGCGCGGATGGGGTGATCGCCGGATTTGGCACCGAAGGCTATGATCTTGCGATCAAGCGCATGTCGAGCCTGGGTGCGTGACGATCGCAGGCTTCTCCATCTGTCGGATGTTAACTGACGGCACTTGCTCGACGCGGTGACGGGTTCTAGCCTTCGAAGCCGAACCTCTCAGTATCGAAGTCATCCTCGGCGATCTCGGAAGCATCGCTCCAGGCACCGTCTGCATTGTGTTCGAGAGGGAGTGCTGCGCCGACCATGCTCGGCAGCGTCATTTCGATCGTGGTGCCCGGAGGCTGCAAGGCCCATGCGACGAGGGCGCTGGTGGACATGGTGCCGACGCCGGCGGATACGTCACGCGAAGCGGGAGCTTGCAGGATTGCCATGGGCTGAAGCGTCGCCGTATCGCTATTCATGGAAGCCCTCAGCTGGTCCGAAAGCTGCAATTTTCCGGCGGTGTTCCGGCCCACCACCAGGCTTGCAAAAGCCATGGGAGCGGGCTTGGTGGTCGGGGTCGCGCCGATCCCGTCGCTGACAACGGGCCGCAATGTCGGCAGCGGTACGACATAGGATGCAAGGTCGGTGAAGCGCGGCGTTTCCTTGCTCGTGTTTACCTGTTTGCTGAGTTGAAGCTCCAGTCCGCTGTTCACCCGCTTTTGCGGTATCGGCAGCATGCTGGTGACCAGGCTTCCGCTCGCCGTGCTCGCGGTTACGTCTTCATCAGCCGCAATGCTGGCAATTTCGCTGCGCGCAGGGCGGACGCGTTTCTTGGCGTCCGCGACCGCCAGTTCGTAACGCGGTAGCGGTGAGCCGTCGGCGGGCAAATGCTGGGTGCGCCCATCCGGGAAAAGCCGTGCCAGTTCCTGGCGCGACATTCTCGGCCATGCGCGGACATTACCGACATCCAGATGCACAAATGGCGATCCGGAGTTCGGATAGAAGCCGACGCCGCCGATCTGCATCTGCATGGCGACCGCGCGCAGGGTCGCAAGCTTTACCCCCGGTATGTAAAAGTCCATGGCCTTGCCGAGCGTATGCTGGCTGTGCTTTGCGACGCCGGAACTGCGGGACCGGCCCCGCAACATATTGTTGGTGGATGGCGAGCGATAGGCCGAGACCACATGAATGGCTTCCTTCGCGCCGCTGCGGCGGTAAACCTCCCAGACGAGGTCAAGCAATTCCGGGTCGATCCTGGTCGGCTCGTTCTTTCGCCAGTCACGCAGGAAGCGATTGATCTGCGCCAGGCCCTTGGGGTCGAATTTGCCGTCACGCTTGAAGACGATGGTCGCCTTTTCGCCCGTGTGCGTGAAGAAGAGCTTGAGTGCCCGATCCTCGGCCGCTGCTGCTGTAGACCCCGCAAAGGCAGCAAGAACCAGCATTGCGGCCAGCGCTACACGATGAGCGACGAATGACAAAATCATGGCCGACATTGTCGCGGGAATGGAGAGAAACGCTTGGTGCACGGACACGACTTTCGTCTTTGGTAAAAGACAGGGAACACGAGTGGCGCCGCATCTGCGACGTCGCTTCACCTCCAATTATGGTCAACAGATCCCTAACAGACGGTTTACGGGCGGAATCGCAAACTGTGGCGCCCCGGACGGCCGCCGCCATTGATGGCCCGCTGCGCCCCGCAGGCACATTGAAGTTGCGCGAACTCTGCCGGATGTTCTGCGTATAGTTGAAAGTCGCGTGAAGTCTAAACTGAAGTCCGGATTTGTGGATCTGCGGTTCGTTTTTTCTCGAAGCAGTCGATTGGGGTCTCCAACGCTCAATCCAAGGCGGACAGGTCATTCAAACTTAAATAGGCTGAGCTAATAAGTATTGCTTCGTCAATTGGGTGGAAATTGACCCGTTGTGAAGCAATAAATGAGAAGTTCTTCATGATTTACGTTTGATGTAAGGAGTTTTGTTTTGATATTTAACGCATATCTAATTTACATTAAATATCGCAAAGTAAATATTAACCAAAATATCCTTATAAATCTTCAGCTCGATAACCGTCTTGCGGAGGGGTAATAGTGAGAAAGACCATACTGGCGGCTTTTGTGATGGCGATATCCGCCTCGACTGCAAGTGCGCAGACGATCGGCGTGTCGATGTCCGATTTGGATAAGTTCAGAACTGCATTGCTTAACGGAATTCTTTCGCACGGAAAGACGATTTCCGGGCTGAAACTTGTCGTGCAGAACGCCAAAAGCGACAATGAGCTTCAGAAGAAGCAGGTTCAGCAGTTTATCGCGGATAAGGTCGATGCCATTATCCTCGGCGTCTCCGACGGCGACCTCGGTCCGCAGATGACCAAGCTTGCCGCCGATGCCCATATTCCGCTGGTCTATATCAATAACCTCCCTTCGAATCTGTCGGACCTGCCGGAAAATCAGGTCGTGGTTGCGTCCGACGAAGCGGAATCGGGAACCTTGCAGACCAAGGAGGTCTGCTCGCTTCTGAAGGGCAAGGGGCGCGTCGTGGTGCTGATGGGCGAACCCTTCCATGCGGCTGCCCGCGCCCGCACGCAGGACATCGACAATGTCATTGCCACGCCCGAATGCAAGGGTCTCCAGATCGTGGAGCGGCAGGCGGCCTATTGGTCGAGCGATTATGCCGATCAGCAGATGCAGGAATGGCTGTCGGCCGGGGTGAAGTTCGACGCGGTTATTGCCAATAACGACGAGATGGCGGTCGGCGCGATCCGCGCCATGAAGAGGAACGGCATGTCGATGAAGGACGTCGTCGTCGCAGGCGTCGATGCGACCGACGATGCCCTGGCGGCGATGCAGGCCGGCGATCTGGATGTCACCATTCTCCAGAGCGCCGTCGGGCAGGGCGCGACATCGGTCGATGCCGCAATCAAGCTCATCAGCGGGCAGAAGGTGCCGCGAGAAAACAACGTGCCCTTCGAGCTCGTCACGCCACAAAACATCGCCCAATACCTGCCGAAGACCCAGTGAGCATAAGGGGATCATCATGTTGCGCTTTTGGAATAAATTAGGCATCCGCGCGCAGATTACGGCGGGCTTCCTGCCGCTGATCCTGCTCATGAGCCTGCTCTCGGTCAATGCGATTTCCGGTATGGAGGGACTTTCGTCCATCTTCTCCTCCTACCGCAGCACCGCCGGCCAGAGCCTCGCCATTTCCGGCTACAGCGACCAGCTGAACGAAATCCAGATGTCGGTGGAAGCCTTCCGCTCCAACCCGACCCAGGATGTCGTGAACCGTTTTCGCGCCGGCGTGAAGGCGTTTGATGCCGACGACCAGCGCTTTGCCGGCAACATTGCTCTCCAGACTGGAATGGCGGCCATCCGTCAGGACATTGCCGCCTACGGCAAGGCTTTCGAGCAGATCGTATCCCTGCACACAAGACGCGATGCCTTGATCTCCAAGGTCACCGAGTTCGGCCCCTGGACCAGCATTGCGCTCAACGACGTCATGCGCAGCGCCTGGCGGCAGAACGATGTGACGCTGCTGCACATGACCGGCGCCACGCTCGAAGCGTTGAACCGTAGCCTCTATTTCTCGGAGCGCTTTATCCACGCGGGCGATCTGGCATCCTACGACACCGCTCAGGCGGCGCTCAATGATGCCATGGCACTGAACGATGCTGCCGCCAAGGCGGCAAAGAATGACCTGCAGCGCAAGCGCATTCTGGGCGCCGGTCAGCTGATGCAGAATTATACAAGCCGCCTGGGTGACGTGAGGGACGTCTTGCTGGCGACAAACAAGATCCGTGAAAGCGAATTGAACGTGCTGGCACCGAAAATCGCGACGGGCTTCAAGGATCTGCAGGCCACCGTCATGGATGCGCAGAAGGCGCTCGATGGTTCAGTCGATACGACGGTCGCCTCTGCAGCCAGCTCGACGCTCGTGATCAGTGGTCTTCTCATCGTGATTGGTCTCGTGCTCGCCTATTTCGTTGGTCAGCTGATTTCATCGGCTGTGCGCAAGATGGCGCGGACGATGGAGCGGCTGGCGCACGGCGACGACACGATGGCGGTGGACGGTACCGAACATCGTCACGAGCTTGGCGCCATGGCACGCTCGCTGAAGGTCTTCCAGGAGACGGGACGCGGCAAGGTCATGGCGGAAGCTAATGCCGAACGTGCCCGCCTTGCGGCCGAAGAAGAGCGCCTGCGCCAGGAAGCCGAGCGTCTTGCCGACGCTCAGGTGATGGAACATGCCTTCCAGCAGATCTCTCTGGGTCTCGATGCGCTCTCGAAGGGTGACCTTACCGTGCGTGTCGGCGAGGTAGACGGTCGTTATGTCCGTATCCGGGATCATTTCAACAACTCGGTCTCCAGTCTGGAAGAGGCTCTCGATTCCGTCATTCGCGCCGTCGGTACGATCAGATCCGGCCTTTCGGAGATCTCGACAGCTTCCAACGATCTCGCTCGTCGCACGGAACAGCAGGCCGCTTCGCTTGAGGAGACCGTGGCTGCGCTGGGCGATGTAACGCGGGGTGTCAATGGCACGGCGGAAGGCGCAAGTCATGCTCAGGGCGCTGTCGCCACCGCACGCGCCAATGCCGAGAATGGCGGGGCGATCGTTGCTCGCGCCATCGCGGCCATGACCGAGATCCAAAGCTCGTCGTCGAAGATCGGCAATATTATCGGCGTCATCGACGAAATCGCCTTCCAGACCAACCTTCTCGCCTTGAACGCGGGCGTGGAAGCGGCGCGGGCAGGCGAGGCAGGAAAAGGCTTTGCCGTCGTTGCTCAGGAAGTGCGCGAACTTGCCCAGCGATCGGCCAGCGCCGCGAGGGAGATCAAGGCACTGATTTCCACATCTTCCGCTCAGGTTAAGGCAGGTGTGGAACTCGTCGGCGAATCCGGCACGTCGCTCGCACAGATCGTCGAACAGGTTGGCGCGATGAGTGCCACGGTCGCGGAGATCGCGGTGGCCGCGCGTGAACAGGCTGCCAGCCTGCGGGAAGTCTCGGCGGCCGGCGATCAGATGGACAAGGTCACGCAACAGAACGCAGCGATGGTGGAAGAGACCACGGCGGCGGCCCAGAGCCTGACCCAGGAGACCGAAAACCTCGCCGATCTGGTGCACCGGTTCAGGACGCGCAGCGCGGCGACACCAGGACAACGTCTGTACGCCATGGCATCCTAGTGCCGGCGCCAGACGCATGCTGAAGAACGGGCCCGGTTGCCGACTGTGCAATCCGGCCCGTTCATCTTGTCCCTATTGGACACGATCAAGGATAGTGGGAGTGCACCACGCGGCTACTTGGTGTTCTTCGCCTGCTGCCATTCCCCTTCGGCATCCATTTCGACGCGTTTGTTGCCGCGGTAAAAGATCGGTTTTCCCGTGTTCTTGTCCATGGAAAATCGGCTGGGCGAAAATTTCGCCTTCTCACGTCCCTGCAAAGCGAGCGCAAGCGCTTCCTTAAACTTCCCATTTTTGCAAAGAGCGATGAAATCTTCTTCGTTCATTGAACATACCTGATTGACGCTAGGCTGGTTTCTTTAACCAGAAAACCGCTCGGAGTCTTCGACAACCATCGGCCCAGGAACAGTTTTTCACCTTGCCCCTGGGTCATCCGCCTTCAAGAAGCGGCTGAGAGTTGGCCGATCCACGGTTCAGGAGGCTTTGGCTTCGAAGGCGGGCGGGAAGTCGCCCAGCGACTTCGCCTTGAGGATCAGGCCCTCGATATCCTGCTCGACGATCGCTTCAAGGTCGGCGAAGCTGTCGATGACATAGTAGATCGGCTGGACGATATCGATCCGGTAGGGCGTTCTGAGGACATCCAGCAGATCGAACGGCCGGAACTCACAGGCCTTGCCTTCCATGGCGGCCTTCGCTTCACTTGGCGACGAGACGATGCCCGCGCCGAAGCAGCGGCGGCCCTCCGGCGTATTGATCAAGCCGAATTCGACGGTGAACCAGAAGATGCGGAACAAATGCCAGGAATAGCCCTTGCCGAGGCGGACGGCGGTTTCGCCGAAATGCCGTACGAAATTGGCATAGCTCTGGTTGGTCAGCAGCGGGCAGTGGCCGAAGACCTCATGGAACAGGTCGGGCTCCTCGATATAGTCGATATGCTCGCGACGGCGCAGGAAAGTGGCGAGCGGAAATTTGCCCTGCGACAGGAGTTCGTAGAAGCGCGAGGGCGGAATGAGCGCCGGCACGCCTTCGACGCCGAAGCCGGTGGTCTCGTTCAGGCGTCGGTTGACGTCGAGAAGCTGGGGGACCTTGTCCGGCTTCAGCCCCAGGGTTTTGATGCCGTCCAGATATTCGCGGCAGGCCATATTGGCCAGCAGTTTCAACTGGCGTTCGTAGAGTTCGCCCCAGATCGCATCCTCTTCGGCGGTGTAGGCATATAGGCCATCCGGGCCGGGCAATTTGGCGGTGTAGCTGCTTTCCTTGACCATAGATCGATCCTCCCAGATGCTGCGGTATTCTTGCAATTATGCTCCGAGCCTGGAGGATTTTCTTTTCTTTCCTGCTGGGTATTGCCATAGTCGTGGCAAATATTCTCGGATCTGGCGCGGAAAATGAAAGAACCTGGGAATTTCCATCGCAAGCTTCTGCAGCTGATTCAGGCCGATGGCAGCCTTTCGCTGGCCGAGCTGGCGGAAAAAGCCGGGATGTCGCAAAGCTCGGCCTGGCGGAAGATCCAGGAGCTGGAAGCGGACGGCGTCGTGCGCAAGCGCGTGACGCTGCTCGACCCGGGAAAGCTCGACCTCAAGCTCTGCGTGATTGCGCATGTGACGCTCGAAGATCATCACGAAGAGGCGGTTGCGTCTTTCGCCTCAGTGGTGCTGGAGCGGCCGGAGATCATGGAGTGCTATGCGCTATCCGGCGCTTTTGACTACATGCTGAAGATCCGGGCGAGGGATGTGGAAAGCTACGAGGCCTTCATGACGCGCTATCTCATGCGCAACCCGCATGTACGTACGGTTGTCTCAAGCTTCGTGCTGCGCGAGCTGAAATTCTCGACCGAGCTGCCGCTTTAGAGCAAATCCAGGAAAGTGCGTAGCGGTTTTTCCGTCCGGAATTGCGTAGAAACAATAAGCTAGCGCGCTGTCAGCTATGTGGCATCGGGACAGGAAGTCCTTCAAACGTCTTGAGCGTGTCGAGAACAATCGACGTCTTCACATGTTGCACCGACTCGTGCGGCAACAGAATATCGTTGACGAACCTCGAGAGGTCGGTGAGTCCGCGGGTCGCTACCTTCAGGTGATAATCCATTTCACCGGTCAGCGCATAGGCTTCGAGAACTTCCGGCAGTCCGCTGATCAGTTGGGAAAATCGTTGAGCATTGTCCCTGTTGTGGGTTGCAAGCGTCACGGAAATGACCACCAGCATATCCAGGCCCAGCTTCTGCCTGTCGAGGTTGGCCTGATAGCCGCGAATATATCCCTCAGCCTCCAGTCTCGTCCGCCGGCGCGAGCACTGCGAGGGCGAAAGCGCGATCCGCTCGCCCAACTCATTGTTCGTCAACCTGCCGTCCCTTTGCAGCTCCTGGAGCAGGCGCAAATCGAACTTATCGAGCTGTTCATCCATTGCATAAAATCCATAAAGTGCTCACGATCCATGCATAAAATCCTCCATATGCATGAAGAATGCAAGCACATTGCACGTATTTTGGATCACACTTTGCGTAGTCGAAACGCAAATTTCCCTGGAGGAGAAAATGGGTCCTTTTCCGCACGATGCGCCGCCGCCGGAGATCAGCGCTGACAATCCGGCCGGTACCGACGGCTTCGAATTCGTTGAATTCGCCCATCCGGAGCCCGAGAAGTTGCGCGAGCTCTTCACCCGCATGGGCTATGTCCCGGTCGCCAAGCACAAGACGAAGGACATCACGGTCTGGCGCCAAGGCGATATCAATTATCTCCTGAATGCCGAACCGGGCAGCCATGCCGCTCGTTTCGTTGGAGAGCACGGCCCCGCCGCCCCGGCGATGGCCTGGCGTGTTGTCGATGCCAAGCACGCCTTCGACCATGCCGTATCGAAAGGTGCCGTTCCCTATGAGGGGGATGACAAGGCACTCGATGTCCCGGCGATTGTCGGTATTGGCGGCTCGCTGCTCTATTTCATCGAGACCTATGGTGAAAAGGGGTCGGCTTACGCGGCCGAGTTCGATTGGCTCGGCGAGCGCGACCCGCGTCCCGAAGGGGTCGGCTTCTACTATCTCGATCATCTGACCCACAACGTCTTCCGCGGCAACATGGACAAGTGGTGGACCTTTTACCGTGAGCTGTTCAACTTCAAGCAGATCCACTTCTTCGACATCGACGGGCGCATCACCGGTCTAGTGAGCCGCGCCATCACTTCGCCTTGCGGCAAGATCCGCATTCCGCTGAATGAATCGAAGGACGACACGAGCCAGATCGAGGAATTCCTGAAGAAGTACAAGGGCGAGGGCATCCAGCATATCGCGGTCGGAACGGAAGACATCTACGAAGGCACCGACAGGCTTGCCGACAACGGGCTGCGCTTCATGCCCGGTCCTCCGGAGACCTATTACGACATGTCCTATGCACGCGTGAACGGCCATGACGAACCCATCGCGCGCATGAAGAAACATGGTATCCTCATCGATGGCGAAGGTGTGGTGAATGGCGGCATGACGAAGATCCTGCTGCAGATCTTCTCAAAAACCGTCATTGGCCCGATCTTCTTCGAATTCATCCAGCGCAAGGGCGACGAAGGCTTTGGCGAAGGCAATTTCCGCGCCCTTTTCGAGTCGATCGAGGCGGATCAGATCAAACGTGGCGTGATCGGTACTGCGGCAGAGTGATCTTCAGGCGATCCTGCTCCTGCGTGGGGTCGCCCTCAGTTTTCGGGAGGAATTGAGCGATGGGCCAGACAATGACCCAGGCTTCGGACACAGAGGCCTCGGTGGCGAATAAGCTGCAATATATGCCGGGATTCGGCAACGACTTCGAAACGGAAACGCTTCCGGGCGCCTTGCCGCAGGGCCAGAACAGTCCGCAGAAATGCAATTACGGTCTTTATGCCGAGCGGCTTTCTGGTTCGCCCTTCACCGCGCCTCAAGGGACGAAGTATGCGGCGGAGCTTGAAACGCTGCAGGATAATTATCTGGAGTGCTGGGACGGGTTGGAACGCAGGTTCGACGGGACCCCTGGCATGAAGTGAAGACCGGCCATTCATCCTCCGACATTGGAGCCAGGACATGAAGCTCGCGACATTGAAAGATTCCACACGGGACGGCCGGCTTGTCGTCGTCTCCCGCGACCTTACCCGCTGCTCCGAGGTCGGTCATATCGCCCGCACCCTGCAGGCGGCCCTCGACGACTGGGAGCATGTGGCACCGAGACTGGCGTTGATTGCCGAGGGGATCGAGACAGGCGCCCAGCCGACGATCCGGTTCCACGAGCATGACGCCGCCTCGCCCTTGCCGCGGGCCTATCAGTGGGCCGATGGTTCGGCCTATGTCAATCATGTCGAGCTGGTGCGCAAGGCGCGCAATGCCGAGATGCCGGCGAGCTTCTGGGTCGACCCATTGATGTACCAAGGCGGCTCGGACAGCTTTCTCGCGCCGCGCGATCCGATCGCGGCGGCCGACGAGGCCTATGGGATCGACATGGAGGGCGAGGTCGCCGTTATTGTTGGTGACGTGGCCATGGGTTCTGGTCCTGATGTCGCCCGGAGCGCCATCCGGCTGGTGATGCTCGTCAACGATGTCTCCCTGCGTGGTCTGATAGCGGAAGAGCTGGCAAAGGGATTCGGCTTCTTTCAATCCAAGCCCGCATCGGCGTTTTCTCCGGTGGCGGTGACGCCGGACGAGCTTGGAGAGGCGTGGGACGGCGGCAAGCTGCACCTGCCGCTGCTCGTGAGCCTGAATGGCAGGGCATTCGGCAAGGCGAATGCCGGTGTCGACATGACATTCGACTTTGGCCAACTGATCGCTCATGCCGCCAGGACCCGCGATCTGGTGACCGGCACGATCATCGGTTCGGGAACGGTCTCCAACAAGCTGGACGGCGGGCCGGGCAAGCCGATCGAGGGTGGAGGCGACGGCTATTCCTGCATCGCCGAGATCAGGATGATCGAGACGATCGAAAGCGGATCGCCAAAAACTCCATTCCTGAAATTTAGCGATCAGGTCCGCATCGAGATGAAGGATCGGGCCGGGCATTCGATCTTCGGGGCGATCGAACAGACTGTCGAGCGATATGGCGGAGGCGGGGCGCAATGAGCGAGGCCGTTCTCTACGACTATTGGAGATCGTCCGCGAGCTACCGGGTCCGTATTGCGCTCAACATGTTGGGAATTGGTTACAGCACAGTGTCGATCAACCTTTTGGAGGGAGAGCATAAAAGACCGGACTATCTTGCGCTGAACCCGCAGGGTCTGGTGCCGACGCTGGTGATCGACGGAAGGGTGCTGACGCAGTCGCTTTCGATCATCGAATATCTGGCCGAGCTGCGACCGGAGAGCGGATTGCTGCCATCGAATATCGCGGGTCGGCAACAGGTCCGGGCGCTAGCCTATGCGATCGCCATGGACATTCATCCTATATGCAACATGCATGTTGTGGCAGAGGTCGTGACCCTGACGGGCAAGGTGGAGGCGCGTGAGGAATGGATGAAGCGCTTCATCTCGGATGGATTGCGTAAACTGGAAACGATGCTTGGCGAATTCGATGGTGCCTTCAGCTTTGGAGATCAGCCGACGATGGTGGACCTTTGTCTCGTTCCGCAGGTCTACAATGCGCGCCGCTGGGGCGTGGACCTGACCGAGCTCAAGCGCATCGTTGATATCGACGGCAAGTGTGCCGAACTGCCGGCCTTTCAGGCGGCCCATCCCGACCGCGTAAAATCATAACGGCACACCGGTGTCGCGCCGTCTCTATCGGTCCGTATGAAAGCGATTTCATTTCGAGATTGAAGCGGACATTGGATGTCGCAAGAGTGCTCTGTCATCATCCCGTAGAGAGCAACAGATTTGAATCGGCCGCCAGTGTCGCGACGGTCACGTCTTGGGGCCTTGGGTGATGCAATGCGAGCGCCATCAGATGGTCGCATGTCGGCTGGAAGCGGCGGAGCAGCCAGTGTGCGGGATCGCCGGCCAGTTCGTCGTCGAACCGGATCGACAGCGGATCGAGGGTAAATGCGAAGGAGTCCAGCGGTTGCGCCAGTCCCTTGCCGATCGCTTTCACATAGGCTTCCTTGAGGGTCCAGAATGTCAGGAAGACTTCATGGGCAAGCTCCGGTGCAACGGCCGCCAGATGCGCGCGTTCGGCGGGTGCGAAGTAGTCCTCGGCCAGATCGATGGCGGGTGTTCGGTCGAGCCATTCCACGTCTATCCCCACATCATGGTCCAATGTGAGCGCCGCCGCTGCCAGTCCGCGCGTATGCGATAAATTGAGACGCAGCCGAGGACCGGAATGCGGCGGGATGACTTCCGGCTTGCCGTGATCGCCGATCGTGAAGCGCCAGCCGGTCGGGTCGCCGCCGGCATAGGTTGAGAGTAAGCTGCGCCCCAGAGCATGCGCCGCGATATAGGATGAACGGTCGTGCTGGAAATGAAAGCGGGCAGCGCGAGCGCGCTCGGTGTCATCGAGCAACGCTTCCAGTTGTGGCAAATTCTCCTCGGCGATCTCCGTGCCGAGCCACCAGACCACGACTTCGTCTTTTGCCATCATGCATCAAGCTCCCGCCGCTGCCGTGTCTTAGGCACCAATGTCTCAGGCAGAACGTCGCGACGATAATTCACAGCACTGAGGCTCCTGTCCTGATGACGCGGATGACCGAGCAGGGCGTCGCTTGCCAGATGCAGGTCACTGATCGCCAGACGTCTCATGCCATTTGCTTATCGAAAACGGATGCTGATGTATGCCCCCGGATTTTCCCGGTCTTTCGGGCGGCATTGCTATGTCAACCGCCATGCCCTTATCCTCAGCCGTCGATAATGGCGACCGCCCGCGTCCAGCCGGCGGAGGCGCGCTCGATCTTGACGGGGAAGCAGCTGATCTTGAAACCCGTCGAGGGAAGCGCTTCGAGATTGTGCAGTTTTTCGATATGGCAATATCCCCGATGACGCCCAGCCTTGTGGCCTTCCCAGATCAGCGATGCGTCGCCGGTCGAGGCATATCTTCTGGCGGTGTGGACGAAGGGCGCATCCCAGCTCCAGCCGTCCGTGCCGGTCACCTTCACGCCGTGTTCCAAAAGATACATGGTCGCCTCATATCCCATGCCGCAGCCGCTGGCGACATAATCGTTCTGGCCGAAGCGCTTGCCGGCCGAGGTGTTGACGACGACGATTTCCAAAGGCTTCAGCGTGTGTTCGATGCGTTCAAGCTCGGCTTCGACATCTTTTGCCGTGACGACATAGCCATCTTCGAAGTGACGGAAATCCAGCTTGACGCCCGGTTGAAAGCACCATTCCAGCGGGATCTCATCGATCGTCAGCGCGGGCAGGCCGTGATCCATGGTGGAGTGATAGTGCCAGGGAGCGTCAAGGTGGGTGCCGTTGTGTGTCGTAAGGGTGACGCGTTCGATCGCCCAGCCTTCGCCGTCCGGAAGATCTTCGGCGGCAAGGCCCGGAAAGAACGGCAGAATCTGTGAAAGGCTCTGCTTGTGATCGATATATTCAATGCGAGGAATCTGGACCGGGGGATCCGCTGGAATATCGTTGGCTATTGGCACCGACAGATCGACGATGGATTGCGCCATGACTTGCTTCTTCCCCAATTCCGCTCGTGTTCGAGCCCCACACAGCTATTTCGTAGCCTGCCGGCCGTGGGTCGAAAAGTCATCGAGGATTGTAAAGCGGAAGATGGTTTTCGCGTGCGGAAACCCCCGATGTTTGCTGTCAACCCGCTCTTCGAAACGCAATTTGCGCCGCCCTGTTCAAGGCGACCGGAAGCGCCGACATGTGATTTTCGCCGGCATATTCTTCGAACGTCACTTTTCCCGGTAGCGTAGCCGACGCCGCCAGCCGTAGGGCCATGTCCTGGGCATATCCCACCGTCCGGGTTTCCCTGGCGCGCTCCTGCCGCTTCTGTTCCTCTGGCGTTCCCTTGTGAAAGGGCGCGAGCACCTCGCCTTCATACTGCCCGGCGGACAGATGCAGCTCTATGTCGAGGGAAGCCTTGTGCTCTTCGAGGAACGTTTTTTCCGCCGCAAGGATGGCCGCGTCTTCCCAGAATATCGCCGGGCTCGCCGCGACCCATCGGTTGAAGGCACTCGGTTTTGAAAACAGGACGTGGAGGGCGAACAGCCCGCCGAAGGAATGGCCGAACAGGGTCTGGCGGGAACGGTCGATCGGAACCTGTGCCTCGACCCAGGGCTTCAGCCGCTCCTCGATAAAGGTCAGGAACTCAGCACCGCCACCTGTCCTGACATCCGGTGTGTCGGGAAAGAACGGTGGATAGACCCGGCCGGGAGGCGGGCTCAAATCCCAGGAGCGTCGTAGCGGATCATAGGGTTGATCCGTGGGGTAGCCGATGGCGACGACGACACCGTCGCAAACATTGGTTCCGTTCGGATAGGAGGCTTGCACCTTCAAGGCATCGACCGCCGTCGCGAAGCAGGCGTTGCCGTCCGTCAGATAAAGGACAGGCCATCCCTCGGGCGGGGGTGTCTTGGCGGGGCGGTAGAGAAAGATGCGATAGGGTTCGCCGGCGCCCCCGGAGCTGAGATCGGCAAAACTGGCGTCCGCGATCGTCACCGGCGCAAGCGACGTCTGTGTCGCGGTGGATGACGAATTGGGCATGTTCTCTCCGCAGGGTCGAGCGACCGATAGAGCCGGACAGTTCTTCTGGAAACCGCGCGGCCGACTCGAAATATGACTAGATTCCTCATATTATTTCAGCGATGCTCTGGCAAGCGGATGATCGGCCTTCATGAAAGCAATTGAAAGTTGTATAAGCGACGATATTATATGCTGATCCGTGTGTCTTTCAACGGATTCGGGATATCCGAAATCAAAAATGGTAAAAAGATGACTATTCCAATCATGTATTCTTGACGAAGCCCGCTGTGACGATCTAGTTTGCGCCATCTTTTCAGGAATGGGTGGACAGAGCTCGTGATGGCGTTTAAATCAATCAATAATATCATCTACTTAAAGAGAGATAGATTCTATCTGGCGCGCACGACGACAGCGCTAGCCACGGTGCTTGCATTGAGCGGGAATGCCTTCGCCCAGGATGCCTCAGCCAATGGGAGTGCAGGGAACGCAACGCAGCTCGCTCCGATTGTCGTTAACGGTAG
>DASVPC010000281.1:0-3024 GCA_036383055.1 Rhizobium sp.
AATATAGAATCGCTCTATCAGCGCATCGACGAGCAGACCGCCGACATGCGGGTGACGGCCTCCAAAACCGGCGAAATATTGCAGTCGCTACGCTACCTGAAACTGCTCGCGGTCAATGCCGGCATCGAGGCGGCCAGAGCGGGAACGGCAGGGTCCGGTTTTGCGGTGCTGGCTGCGGAAATGCGGACGCTCGCCAACTCCTCGGAAGAAGCGGCGCGGGCGATCTCGAATGCTCAGCGTAAGGCCGACTGACTTCTCAGGAAGAGGGAAGAAATTCCGGATTGCGTGAGCATCCAGGACAACAATTTCCTGCGTGCATTCCGGAAATGATCAAGCTAGGGGTGTTGGCGCGCAAATATGAAGGCAGGATCATGAGCTTTAGCACTACCGTTTACCTCACGTTGAATGATGGCAACAAATCGGCTCTTACCGCCATCCGGGCAGAGGTTGCTGCCTATCTCACGGAGAATGCGCTTAGTCAGGATGTCTTGGGGGACGTCGAGCAGGCATTTGATATGCACGGATCAACGGGGCCTGTAATGTTCAACCTTGAGCCATGGTCAATCATTGCTTTGTTCACATTCGTCGCGGAACATATCCCTAGCCTGTCCTTCGACGTGAAAGGTGTCGGCGACCTCGGCCCCGGTGATATCTGGACGCGGGAATTCGTCAACGGCGTCGTTGCCTTTGAGGCAGGACCATTCGAAGAGAAGATATATTGCTGATCGCTATCATTTTGCGATGCGATTGAACTGTCAGCACTGTCCTCGGTGAAGCTGAGCAACAACGGCCTGATGTAGTTGCGTTACGAACGCGGCCGCGTCTTCTGCGGGTCGTAATGCGACAGCGGCACGATCACAGCCGGCAGACGCTTCTGATGGCCGTCAAGCTTGCCGATCTCAACCTTGGTGTCGACACTCGCATGCTGAACGTCGATGCGGGCAAGCGCGATAGTCTTACCGAGGATCGGTGAGCGCGTGGCGCTGGTGATGACGCCGACCTGCGCGCGGCCGATATGGATGCAGTCGCCATGCCCGACCGTTTCATTGGCCTGGATGTCAAGTCCGACCATCAGATGGCGCGGGTTTTCCTTGCGGCGGATCAGCGCCTCGCGGCCGATGAAATCATCCTGCTTGGATTTCAGCGGCACGGTAAAGCCGATGCCGGCCTCGAAGGGGTCGGTCTGGTCGGTAAACTCGTGATGGGCGAAGATCAGGCCGGCCTCGATGCGGACCATATCCAGCGCTTCGAGCCCCATCGGCTTCAGCCCATAAGGCTCGCCGGCCTTCCAGACGGCTTCGAAGACAGTGAGCGCATCCTTCGGATGGCAGAAAATCTCATAGCCGAGTTCGCCGGTATAGCCGGTGCGCGAGACGACGACGGGTGCACCTTCGAAACCATCGATGCGGCCGACGGCGAAGCGGAACCATTCGAGCTCGCCGATCGTCGGCTGGCGCGGCGCGGTCCAGATGATCTCCTTCAGGATATTGCGGCTCTTCGGTCCTTGCAGGGCGATATTGTGCATCTGGTCGGTGGACGAGCGGACCCAGGCCTTGAAGCCCTTCTTCTCAGCCTGCTCGCGCAGCCAGATACCGCTATAGTCATCGCCGCCGATCCAGCGAAAGTTCTTGTCACCGAGGCGGAATAGCGTGCCGTCGTCGATCATGCCGCCATTCTCGTAACACATGGCGGAATAGACAACCTGGCCGGTCGACAGCTTGCGGACGTCGCGCGTCAGGCAATATTGCAGTAATTCCTCGGCGTCCGGTCCCGTCACCTCGAACTTGCGAAGCGGCGAGAGGTCGATGACGACGGCTCTTTCGCGGCAGGCCCAATATTCCTCGACCGGCCCCTCCGAAGAGAAGCGGTTCGGCAGCCAGTAGCCGCGATATTCGGTGTAGTCCCGTGTCAGGGCAGACAGGCGGGGGTGGAACGCGGTTTCGCGCGTCAGTTCGGCGTCGGCGTCAGGGGTCATGCGATAGGCTACCGCTCGTGTGAATTTCTCTTTTCCGGAAAAGGTCCGGACGTGGATATCCGTCGGGTCCCAGCCGTTCGCCGCGTCGATATCGTCGGGGCAGGAGGAGGAGACGCAGACGAGATCGGTCAATGCCCGCATCAGCACATAGTCGCCCGGCCGCGACCAGGGCTCGTCGAGGTAGAGCTGATTATTGTGGTCGATATTGGTGTTGTAGAAATAGTTGAGGGCTTCCCAGCCTTTGCGACCGGCAATACCATAGGGTGCCAGTGCCGCATTGAAATTGTCCGTGCAATTCACGTGGCCGGGATAGCCCATGTCGTCATAATAGCGAGAATTGCAGGCGGTCGCGAAGGCATCGTGGCGGCCGACCGTATCCTGCACGACCTCCACCAGCGGCTCGAAATCGCGATCAAAGGCTTTCGAGGGCAGGCCGGGGACAGGGTAGCTGCGGCCAAGCAGGGTGCGGGTGACGGTGGAATCGAGCGCGAGATCAAGCCCCTTGTCCACCTTGCGGGCGGCGAATGCCTGGAAATCGGTGCATTGCCGGCCGTAGACGTCGATGATCTGAATGAACTCGCCGGCGCGAACGAAATAGGCAGAGGCTGCGCCAGCCCTAATGCGGACATCCTCGATCGGGTCGGCCAGCGGCTCCGGCAGGGCGGAGGCATAGTCGCGAATAAGTTGGCTGCGCCGGATCCTGACCTCGATCGGCGTGACGGTCTCCTGTGCCTCCGGCGACATGGCATGACCAGGAGCGGCGACGATCAGCAGGCCCTTCAGCGCGATGGTGAATTCGGCCGTGCTGCCGGGCGTCGATGCTGCTCCGAAGAGGCTGACAGCACCGGCCTTGGCGAGATCGGCGCCGCGTCGCTGCAAGGCCCCGCGCGTGCGCTGGGCGCTTGCCTCCTCGGAGGACAGAATGGATTTGAGACCATCGGCATGACCGGTGAAGGCCGTACCGAGGCCGGCCGCTTGAAATCAGCCCTTTTCGTCAAGGAAGGACAATTCGCAGGCCTGCCCGCCCTCGCTATCGGTCACCGTGACAT
>DASVPC010000282.1:0-23826 GCA_036383055.1 Rhizobium sp.
CGTCACCCCGCCCCGGCACTCCGTGCCGACCCTCCCCATCAAGGGGAGGGTGATAGATCAGAACTCTTCCCACTCATCCTGAGCAGTTGCGGCTGCGGTCGCCTTGCCGCCGAATGCCTTGGCAACGGTGCGGCCGAGCGCACGCGCCGGCGAGGCAGCGGGCCTGGACTGCGTCGATGCGGCCACCGGACGCTTGACTTCAGCCGGCCTGCCGCTCAAGCGGAACTGATGTAGCAGATCATTGAGCGCTGCCGCCTCGCGGGCAAGCGAATGGCTGGCAGCCGTCTGCTCCTCGACCATGGCGGCGTTCTGCTGCGTGCCCTGGTCCATGTTGTTAACTGCGGTGTTGATCTCCTGCAGACCGATCGACTGTTCGCGGGTGGCCGTGACGATCGCGCCGACGTGGCGGTTGATTTCCTGCACTTCGGAAACGATCAATTCCAGCGCCTTGCCGGTCTCGCCAACCAGGGAGACGCCGGTATTGACCTGATCGCTCGAGGTGGTGATCAGCGCCTTGATCTCCTTGGCGGCGTTGGCGGAACGCTGTGCCAGCTCGCGCACTTCCTGGGCGACGACGGCAAAACCCTTACCGGCATCACCGGCGCGAGCGGCTTCGACGCCGGCATTCAGCGCCAACAGGTTCGTCTGGAAGGCGATGTCGTCGATGACGCTGATGATATTGCTGATCTCGCCCGAGGACTTCTCGATCTGCTGCATGGCGGATACCGCCTTGCGCACCACGTCTCCGGACTTTTCAGCGCCCAACCGCGCACGCTCAACCAAGTGCCCGACATCCTCGGCGCGCTTGGCCGAATCGCGAACCGTCGTCGTCACTTCTTCGAGGGCGGCGGCGGTCTCTTCGACGGCGGCCGCCTGCTGTTCGGTGCGGCGGGCAAGGTCGTCAGCGGCCGAGCGGATTTCGCCGGCGCCGGCATTGATCGCCGACGCGTTGCTACCGACCGACTGCAGGGCCGCTTCCAGCTTCTCGACGGCGTTGTTGAAATCGGCGCGAACACTGTCGAACTGCGGCGCAAAGGCGCGATCGAGACGTGCGGCGATATCGCCGGCGGCAAGTCCGGCAAGTCCACTGGCCAAGGCATCCAAGGCAAAGCGGATCTCACCGTCCTCGTGCGCCTTCTGTTCGTCGGTCATCTGGCGCTGGCGTTCGGCATCGCCGCGCATGCGTTCCGTCTCGCCGGCAAGGCGTAGCTTTTCGATTGCCGCTTCCTTGAAGACGAGGACTGCATCGGCCATGCGGCCGACCTCATCGCCGCGGCCGATGGCCGGGACGTCAATGGCGTGCTCGCCACCGGCAAGCCGGCCCATGGCGGCGGTCATGCCGACGATCGGGCGGACGATGGTGCGCGACAGCAACCAAGCCAGCACGGCAGCGGCCAGCGAAGCAACGATGCTGCCGACGATCAGTGTCAGACGCAAGTCGGCATTGGCATTGTCCTGAGTGGCCGCCAGTTCGCTGGCCTTGGCGCGCGCCGCCTGCTTGATCTTGGCCGCCGCCTCACGGAAGCCGTCGAGCTGGCCCTTGGCCTCGTTCTGGCCGATCTTGACGATCTGGTCGAGCGGCATCTCGGTTTCCTTGCGGGCCTTCGATTGTGGCTCGGCAAGCTGATGGAAATAGAGGTCGGCGGCCTTCTGCATGCTGCCAATGGACTGCAGCAGATCCGGCGCGTCGGCCGCAACCAGCTTGGCTGCATCGATGCTCTTCAGCATGCGGTCGCGATTTTCGAAGATGCCGCCATAGGTGCTGTCGCTGCGCAACAACAGGAAGCCACGGAGATTGACGGCCTGCTCCAGCAGGGCCTGCAGGGAATCGTCGATCAGATTGACGAGCTGCTGCGACTTGTCCTGTTCGGCGGCAGCCCCGGCGGATACCTCTTCCTTGGCGTAAACGAATGCGCAGACACCGGCGAAAATAGCAATAAGAGCGGCAAAGGTGATGGCAAGCTTGCCATTCAAAGACAGGTTCTTCGCAAACATGGGCGAGCGCCTCCTTGAGCGCCGGTCCTGGCGAGCATCGACGAACCCACGGAGAAGCCCGCGGCCGGATGCTCGAAAATTCAGGGAAGAGGCATGATTGAGCGCAATGAGCGCAAAGCCGTCATGGCAGGCGATCATTCCCGAACCGGACGATCGCAATCACAAGCATAGTTAGACGCCGTGGCTTTAAATTCATTTAATTTTGCAGGATGCAAGAGACGCAATGGAAACCCTGTCCAACGGCGCCATATCGAGGATCAGTATAGCGTCTACATCTACATTTGCCGTCATCAGCATAAAACGCTTGCAACCTCGCCCATTGCCCTGCATGGACTGCCCATGTCCGAACCACAACGCCTAGACCAACTTCTTGTCTCCCTCTCGCTTTTCGCCAGCCGATCGCGGGCGCGCGACGCCATTCAACGCGGCACAGTGAAGGTGGGCGGCACGGTCGTGACCAAGCCGGGCTCGCTGTTTACCGAAGATGTCGAAATCGCCATCGACGATCCGGCACAGGATTACGTTTCGCGGGCGGCCCTGAAACTGGTGGCAGCGCTCGATCATTTCGCGCTCGACCCCAGGGGACATCACTGTCTTGACGTCGGTTCATCGACCGGCGGCTTTACCGAAGTGCTGCTGCTGCGGGGTGCCGAGCACGTCACGTCGATCGACGTCGGCCATGGGCAGATGCATCCGCGCATCTCGGCCGATCCGCGCGTAACCAGCATCGAGGGGCTGAACGCCCGCAACCTGACGGTCGAGGATATCGGCAAGCCCTTCACCTTCCTTGTCTCGGATGTCTCCTTCATCTCGCTGAAACTGGCGGTGGCGCCGGCGCTTGAACTCGCCGAACCGGGCACGCACGCGGCGCTATTGGTGAAGCCACAGTTCGAGGCCGGGCGCGATGCTGTCGGCAAGGCTGGTCTCCTGAAGGATCCCTCGTCTGCTCCAGCCGTTGCGGCGGAGCTGGAGCGCTGGCTTGTCGAGGATATGGGCTGGCGCAGCCTCGGCCTTATCCCCTCGCCGATCGCCGGCGGCGACGGCAATAACGAATTTCTTCTTGCAGGGATCAAGCCATGAGCACCGAAACCGTCACCATCCAGAAGCTCGGCGCCCAGGGCGACGGCATTGCGCAAGGCGCGGACGGACCGATCTATGTGCCCTTCGCACTGCCCGGTGAGACCGTCGCCATCGCGCGGGTGAAGAGCCAGGGCACGTTGATGTCGATCGCTTCAGCCTCACCCGACCGTCAGGAGCCGCACTGTCGGCACTTCGGCCCGGATGGGGTCAACGGCACTTGCGGCGGCTGCACGCTACAACACTATGCCGATGCGCCTTACCGCGCCTTCAAGCGCCAGCTGGTGATCGACGCGCTGCGCTCCAAGGGGCTGACGCCCGAGGTCGATGAGCTCGTCGCGGCCCATCCCGGCGAGCGCCGCCGCGTCGTCTTTGCGGCGCGCAAGACCGAGAAGGACATGCTGATCGGCTTCAATCAAGCCGAAAGCCACCACATCGTCGCCATCGAGGAATGTCCTATCGCGTCGCCCGGCATCATGTCGCGGCTACCGGCGATCCGGGCCGTTGGGGCGGCACTTGCCGTCAATGCCGAGGCGTTTCGCATCTCGGTGCTCGAAACGCTTTCCGGCCTCGATCTCGCCGTCGACGGCATCAAGGGTCTCTCCGACAAGCAGCGGCGCAGCGCTATCGAGACCGTGCTTGCCCTTCGCGGCGTCGGCCGCGTCTCGTTGAACGGAGAAATCCTGGTCGAGCCGATGAAGCCGATCGTCGATTTCAGCGGCGTCAAGGTCTCGCCACCATCCGGCGCCTTTACCCAAGCAACGAAGCCCGCCGAGGAGGCCATGGTAGAGCTGGTCGTCACGCATGTCGGCAAGGCGAAGCGCATTGCCGATCTCTTCGCCGGCAGCGGCACCTTTTCGCTGCGCCTGGCGCGCATCGGCCGCGTGCACGCCGTCGAAAGCGAGGACAAACCCTTGGCCGCCCTCGACCACGCCGCCCGCAACACGCAAGGGCTGAAGCCGGTCTCCATCGAACGCCGCGACCTCTTCCGCCGGCCGTTGATGGCACAGGAACTGAAGAACTACGACGCCGTCGTCTTCGACCCGCCGCGCGCCGGCGCGGAATTCCAGACCAAGGAACTGGCTCGCTCGGTCGTCAAGAAGATCGTCGCCGTCTCCTGTAACCCGCTGACGCTGGCGCGCGACCTCGCTCTGCTGACGGAGGCCGGCTATCGGATCACGAGGGTGACCCCGATCGACCAGTTCCTCTGGACCTCGCATGTCGAGGTAGTGGTGGCGCTGGAGAAGTGAGGCTTCGCCTCACCGCTTCATAAACGCCTCAAACGCCGCCCTGGCTTCCGCGCTCTTCAGCTGTGCTGCAAAGAGCGTTGCTTCCTCGTCGATGCGGGCGAAGACGTCCGCCGCCGAACCCCGGATCAGATCGCGGGCGATCCGCAGTGCTTCGGGTGGTTTGGCTGCGAGCTTGGCTGCGAGCGACAGGGTTTCGGCTTCCAGCGCCTGCGGTGTCGTCACCTTCCAGATCAGGCCGGCATCCTTTGCATCGGCGGCGGAAAGACCTTCGCCGAGCGCGAGCAGGGCAAAGGCGCGCTGATGGCCCATCAGGCGCGGCGCGAGCAGGCTGGAGGCAGCTTCGGGGACGAGGGCGAGATCGACGAAGGGGGTCTTGAACAGGCTGCGGTCGGAGGCGATCGTCAGGTCGCAATGAAGGTGGATGGTGGTGCCGATGCCGATCGCCAGGCCGTCGACGCCGGAGACGATGGGCTTTTTCGCAGTAGCCAGCGCGCCCAGGAAATCCAGCACTTCGCGGCCCATGCTGCCACCCATGGCGAAGGCCAGGAAATCGCCCATGTCGTTGCCGGCGGAGAAGCAGCCTTCGGTGCCGAGAAAGACGGTGACGCGGATATCCGGATCTTCATCCGCCGCCCGCAGTGCGTCCGTCATCGTCTGATACATGACGCGGGTAATGGCGTTTTTCTTTTCCGGCCGGTTGAAGCGGATGACCTGCACATGCGGTGCGGTCTCGGGGCGCTGGATCAGGATATGGTCGGTCAAATGTTTGTCCTCAGGCAAGAGCGATGCGTGCGGCTTCCAGGCTGGACGCGCCGGTCACAACGCGATCAGTGAGTGCTGCGGTTTCGGCCAGCATGTTTTCGGCGGCGAAGCGGCAGAGCGCGATCCGCTTTTCACTGTCGCCATCCGCAACGTCCACCAGGCCGCCCTTGGCGAGGTAGCAGCCGGTCAGCACAAGACCGAAGAGCCGCTGATAGGGTGTTGCACCTGCCAAAGCCTCGGCCACATGCCCGCCGGCCTGCCGGGCCAACAGCCATTCGCTTGCCGTTTCGAGATCGGTAATGGCGGCATTCAGCCGATCGGCCGTCTCACCGAAACCGTCGAGATTGGATTTGGCGACGGCATCGGCGGTCTCACGCAATTCGGCGATGAAGCCACGCACTTGATCGCCATTGGCAATCGTCAGCTTGCGCGTAACGAGGTCGATCGCCTGGATGCCGTTGGTGCCTTCGTAGATCGGCGCGATGCGGGCGTCGCGCAGCAGGCGGCCGGCACCCGTCTCCTCGATGAAGCCCATGCCGCCATGCACCTGGATGCCGAGCGAGGCGACATCGACGCCTGCGTCGGTGGGGAAGGATTTGGCGATCGGCGTCAGTAACGCGGCGCGCTCCTGCCAGTAACGCGCCTTTCCGGCATCGCGATGCGACATGTCGATCGCCTCGGCGCAGGCATAGCAGATAGCGCGCGAGCCCTGCGTCAGCGCCTTCATCGTCAACAGCATACGGGCGATGTCGGGATGTTCGATGATTGGGCTCATGCCGAAAGCCGTCGTGCCCGGCGCCCTGCCTTGCGTGCGCTCTTTCGCATAAGCAATGGCCTTCTGTGTCGCCGCCTCGGCAATCGCCACGCCCTGGATGCCGACGGCAAGGCGGGCATTGTTCATCATCGTGAACATGCAGGCGAGACCCTTGTTCTCCTCGCCGACGAGCCAGGCAACTGCGCCTCTCTCATCCCCGTATTTGCCGTCGCCATAGATCATCGTGCAGGTCGGCGAGCCGTGGATGCCGAGCTTATGTTCCAGCGAATGGGCGAAATAGTCATTCCGCGCACCGAGCGAGCCGTCGTCGCTGACGAGGAATTTCGGCACGAGGAACAGCGAAATGCCACGCGTGCCGGCTGGCGCATCCGGAATGCGGGCGAGTACGAAATGGATGATATTCTCGGCTGCCTCGTGGTCGCCCCAGGTGATGAAAATCTTCTGGCCGAAGATGCGATAGGTGCCATCGTTGTGGCGGTCGGCACGGGTGCGCAGGGCGCCGACATCGGAGCCGGCATGCGGCTCTGTCAGGTTCATGGTGCCAGACCATTCGCCGGTCACCAGTTTCGCAAGGTATTTGCTCTTGAGGTCTTCGCTGCCGTGGGCGACCAGTGCCTCAACGGCGCCCATCGTCAGCGTCGGCGCGAGACCAAAAGCCATCGAGGCGGAATTCCACATTTCCAGCGTTGCGACGTTCAGCATGTGCGGCAAGCCCTGCCCGCCATATTCTTCCGGTGCCGTCAGTCCGTTCCAGCCGCCAGCGATCCAGTCGCGATAGAGTTTCTCCCAGCCATCTGGCAACACCACCTTGCCATCGACAAGCCTGGCGCCCTGTCGGTCGCCGATCTCGGCCAGCGGTTCCATCTCATCGCCGGCGAAACGGCCGGCCTCGGTCAGGATGGCATCGAGGACATCGCCGCTGAGATCGCCGAGGCGCCCCTCCTCCATAGCCTGCCCCATGCCGATGACATGCTTCAGCGTGAATGCGATTTCTTCAACAGGCGCCTTGTACATGGTGTTTTCCTCCGCAGTGATGATGCCGACAGTCTACCTCACCCAGACCAGCGGCCGCTTCAAATCTATAGCTAATTGATTTTTACGTAAGCGTCAATTTTAGGAAACGAATGCTACATCAAAATTGCGACCGACTGGAACTGGTGTCTCCAGCTCCGGCCGACAGGAAGAATTTCGAACTACCGACCGTCCTGGCGATAAAAGCCGCGATATTTTCGCCATTCCGCGCGATTGTTCCCTCGCCGTCCGCACTTGCATAAACAATCGTCATGAACAATGACTATGGCAACTCTCTTGATAATGCGAAACCTCCGGCCATGAACACGATCACGACAGCCAACAGGATCCCGGGTTTTGTCTGGGCCTATCGCTTCCGTCCCGGCGCGGGCAAGGCCGAGCGGCTATCCGATGAGACGCAGCGCGCCGGATTTTTCGACGGCGACGGCTTCGTCTGGCTGCATTTGAACCTGGTCGATGCCCGTGTCGCCGCATTCCTCGAAGAGGTCCCCGGGCTAAACGACTCCACCCGCACGGCACTGACCACGCATGAGACACACGCGACAATCACCGTCGATGAGCAGATGCTATTCGGCACCCTAGTCGATTTCCAGCGCGAATTCGATCAGGAGACGAGCGATATCGGCTGGCTGCATTTCGTGTTCACCGATCGCTTCCTCATCACGACACGGCTGCAGCCGCTGCGCAGCGTCGAACGGGTACGCATGGCGGTGGAGAAGAATGCCGCGAAATTCGCAAACCCGATCGACCTCTTCGAACTACTGGTCGTCGAGTTCCAGCGCACGCTGATCTCGCTGGTCATCGAGATTACCGAGGAGCTGAACCTCATCGAGGATTTCGTCTATGACAACGCGCCCCGCGACGAACGGCGGCGGCTGGCGCCGGTGCGCCGGACGATCGTGCGGCTGCATCGGCATCTGCGCACGGTGCTGACCTTGATGCGGCGGGCAGCAGCCTCCGACGACGAGGAGATGCCGCTCGGCTTCGAGGACGTCGCGGGTCGGCTGACCGGACGGCTGGAATCGGTCGACCATGATGTCTATGCGCTTCAGGAGCGTGCGCGCCTGCTGCACGAAGAGATCGACTCGAAGCTCTCCTCCGAGATCAACCGCCACCTCTACATCCTGTCAATCATGACGGCGCTGCTGCTGCCGCCGACACTGGTGACCGGCTTTTTCGGCATGAACACGTCGAGCCTGCCGTTTTCGGGCGGCGGCGGCGGCACGGAATATGCCGTTGCCCTGATCATCGCCTCCATGCTGCTCGCCTGGTGGCTGCTGAAGCGGGTCAACATTCTCTGACACCGACGATCGGCCAAGAAAAAACCGCCCGGCGGATGGCCGGGCGGCTTGTTTCGACAGATCCTGATCTCTCCCTCAAAAATAGGGTGAGTAGCACTGCCGGCGCGGGCCATTATTGGGCTGGAACGTGTTGTCATAAGACCGATAGGACCGATAGCGCGCGTAGCACCAGTCGACATGGCGCGGATTGACCCCAGCAGCACGCGGCGGAGCCGCATAGCGCGGCTGGCTGGCAATCGCCCCGCCGATCAGGGCACCGGCGCCGAATGCGGCCAGCGGGAACCAGTAGCCCTCGTGATAGCGATAGCCGCGACGATAGTCCCTATAGCCGCGATGACCGCCGTACCAACCCTCACGATAGTAACCACGGCGATAATATCCGCCACCGTAACCACCACCATACTCGCGCCATTGAACCCGCTCGACGCCGGCAGGCGCGGTCTTGTCCGCCGCAACAACGGGTGCGGCAGGCATCTGCATTGCGAAGGACGGCGTGAAGCTCGTCAGAGCCACGGCGGCCGAAAGAGCGATAGTCGCAATTTTCGCACGGAAACCAAGCATTTACTTCTCCATTCCCTGGCTTGTCTTGTGCTCAAGCAAACAATGTTAAGTATCGGGGACAGCCCCCTTACTCCTCTGCGCATCCACAAGTCGCGCGGACATTTAGTCCAACCTTAAATATGCACCTATTTAAGGCCTTATGCACAGACTCCACGGTAAATTTATAGCGATCTCATTCTTAACCCGGGATTAACCACTCATCCTTACCCTTAGTTCATGAAGGGATACCGGCAGACTCACCCTCTGATTTGCAGTCTCCTGATGGTCCTGGCGCTGCTGGGACTGGCCTCCAGGCTTGCGGCCGGTGAAAGCCAACCCTGGACCGATCCGCAAAACGCCCTCATCGTCGATGCCTACGAGCTGAACACCATCGACTGGGAACAGCTGCTGCAGGACAAGCGCATTTCCGCCTTCATCTCCAAGGCTTCCGACGGCCTGCCCGAGAGCTTCAGTTGCACCGGCGACCATGCCGGCGACACTTTCGCACACTGCAAGACCATGTGGCGCAAATATGCAGTCAGCCGCGAGCTCTATCAGACGCGGCGGATGCTGGCGAAAATGAACGGGCTGTTATGGGGCGCCTATCATCTCGGACGGCCGGGCAATCCGGTTGATCAGGCCAATCATTTTCTCGATTACGCCGACCCGAAACCGGACGAGCTGATGGTGCTCGATATCGAGGGCCTGGACGTCCTGCGGTATATGTCGCTCTCCGACGCACAGGTCTTCGTCGGCCATATCAAGGTGAGGACCGGGCGCTATCCGATCCTCTATACCAACCACAACACCGCTCAATATATCGCCGACCACCGCCAGGACTACCCGATCCTGGCGCGGCTGCCGCTATGGTATGCACGCTACAAATCCGATGTGAAAGGCACTTTCCCGCTCGGCAACTGGGACACCTATGCCCTCTGGCAATTCGCCTCGTCCGACAATTGTTCGGACAAGAGCTGTCCCTACCGGGTGCCGGGGACACTGAAGGACATCGATGTCAACGTCGTGCCGATGACCAAGCTGCAACTGGCCAAGGTCTGGCCGCAGGGCGAGCTCCTGCCCGCCAAGCCGATGCCGGCGCCCGACATGATAATCGCCAAGGCGCCGAGCTGTGTGGAGCCGCTGCAGACACTCGTATCGCTGATGGTCGACCCGGTGGTCACCGCCTCAACCCAGCAAAAGACACCGGTCGAGATCAACGAGCTGAACTACCAGGATTTCTAGAGCGCTTCACCGCTCTATCCTGTTTGTTGACGCAATTCCGGACGGAAAACCGCTACGCACTTTTCCTGGAATTGCTCTAGGCTTCGATCTGCACATCCGTCTTCGGCCGCGAACAGCAGGCCAGGATGTAGCCTTCTTCGATCTCGTCATCGAGAATACCGCCATTGTGGCTCATCTCGACCTCGCCCGAAAGCTTCATGACCCGGCAGGTGCCGCAAAGGCCCGACTCGCAGGCCGCACCGATACGCACGCCGGCGCCGCGCGCGGCTTGCAGGATCGTCTGGCCAGGCGCACAGGGAACATCCTTGCCGGCTATGGTGAAGCTGATCGAGGTCGCCGCTTCCGTGGAGGCGTCATCGCTGACTTCAGCCAGCGGCGTTGGCGCCTGCGCCGGCTGGAAGCTTTCCTGATGGTAGCGCGTCATGTCGAAGCCGTGGGCTACCAGCATGGAACGGACGGCGTCCATGAAGACTTCCGGGCCGCAGCAGAAGATCGTGCGGTCCATGAAATCGGGTGCCAGCAGCCCGATCTTCGCCTTGTCGATCCGGCCCTTCAGCCCCGACCAAAGGTCGGTGCGGCCGCAGCCCTCGACGATGAAGCCGAGATCGAGGTTCGGCATGAAGCGGGCGAGATATTCCAGCTCCGAGCGGAAGATGATGTCGGCGGGGCTGCGCGAGCAATTGATGAAGGTGATATCCGACAGGGGCGCGGTGTCGGCCATGTAGCGCGTCATCGCCATCATCGGCGTGATGCCGGATCCGGCGGAGACGAAGAGATATTTCTCGCCGGGATGACGGATATGGCTGAAATCGCCGAGCGGGCCAAAAGCCTTGACGCGCATGCCGGGCTTCAGGTTCTCGAACATCCAGCGCGTGCCGATGCTGTCCTTCTGCGCCTTGACTGTAATGGCGATCGAGAGCGGGCGCGACGGGGTCGAGGACAGCGTGTAGGTACGCATGACCGGCTCCGCAGCTGCCGGCAGCTCCAGGGTGACGAACTGGCCCGGCAGATAGCGGAACCAGTTGTCCTTGTCGGAGCGGAAGGTGAAGGTCATCACATCGGGTGCTTCCGGCGTTGCCGAAAGGCATTCGAGCAGATGCTGCCTGTCGCTCCAGGGCTTCATCTGGTCCAGGTGCTGATGGCGGAGGGAGACGGTCATGTTCATAACTCAGGCAACCGCCGACAACTTGGCCTGGTCGCCCTGCAGCCGGTTGATCATGAAATTCGCGTACCATTCGACGAACTGCATCACGCCGCCTTCGTCTTCCGGCGAATAGGGGCCGGGCTGATAGGCGGGCGAGCGGATGCCGAATGCATTTTCCTCGACGATCCGGCGGTCCTGGTCGTTGGTCTCCGTCCAGACGTGGGTGAGTTCGTCGATGTTATAGTCGACCCCTTCGACCGCGTCCTTGTTGACAAGCCACTTGGTCGTGACCTGCGTTTGCTCAGGCCCGAGCGGCAGCACGCGGAAGGTGATCGCATGGTCGGCGAGCACATGGTTCCAGGTCGTCGGATAGTGGAAGAGCAGCAAGGTGCCGATATGGCTTTCCTGCACGTCGTTGGAGAGCGGCCGCTGCACGGCGCGCGCGCCCGACATGGTGTAGCTCTCGGCATCCTGGATAAGCGGCATGCGGGCGGCGCGGAACTGGCCGGACGGCGACATGCGGAATTCGCTTGGAAGATTCGCGGCCTCGCACTTCGCCCAATGCGCGGAAATCACCGGATCGTCCTTGGCGCCTTGTACGCCGGTTGCGCTCGGCGCTTCCGGATAGGTGCGGCAGAGTTCGGGATGGTTGGCCGCGCAATGATAGCATTCGCGATTGTTTTCCCAGACGAGCTTCCAGTTGCCCTTCTCGATGATCGTGCTTTCGAAGGCGACCTTGGTTTCGCCGAGGCGGTGGCGGACGAGATAGGGTTCGACCATGGCGCGGAACGGCGCGAAGTCCGGCGCCTGCTCTGCAAGGCAGATGAAGATATAGCCGCCAACGCTTTCGCAATGGACCGGCTTCAGCGAGAACTGGTTCTTGTCGAAATCCTCCGGCATATGACGGGCAAAGAGCAGGCTCCCGTTCAGTTCGTAGGTCCACTGATGATAGGGGCAGACGAGCTTTGCCGAGGAACCGCGCTCGGACGTGCAGACGCGCGAGCCGCGATGGCGACAGCTATTGTGGAAGGCGCGGATGACCTGATCGCGGCCACGAACGATGACGACGGGATAATCGCCGATCTGGACGGTGAAATAGTTGCCGGCGCGCGGCACTTCGCAATCATGGCCGATGAACAGCCAGTCGCGATAATAGATCATCTCCATGTCGAGCTTGAAATAATCCTGATCGGTATAGAAGGGCTGCTCCAGGCTGAAGCCCTCGCGGCGGTTCTTCAATTGCCGCAAAACGTTGCTGCTGATGTCCATTTGCCTATCCTTGCGCGGTAGCGATCAGCAGGCAGAGGACATGCACGACCGGCCGCGACCGGCCGCAACGCAATGTCCCGACCGCCCGCCGCGGTCAGTAAATCAGTCTCCCCAAGGCTGGTTTCCGGGCTCTGGAGCGGCCCCCTAAAGGACCCCATGGCACCTTCCCAGGCTATCTAAGCCCAGTGGCTTCATTCGCCATGCCTTACTCCACCACCGTTGCGGGGGCAGCGCCGGATTTCGACCGGCTTCCCAATTCTCCGCCCCCCTAGCGGGCGGCACCTTGAGATTGATGTCATCATAATCCGCGCCCTTCTCGCCGCTCTGCTGCAATGCGACATCCGCTTCGAAATTGACGACAGACCAAAGAAGAGTTTCGGAGAGAGGACGAAATCAAGATATCGGAAGACAATTCAAATCCTTATGCTTCCGCGAGCGGCATCGCTTTCTACCCGGACCGCGCAGCAACAGTGACGCTTTGTCTTAATTGCGACAGAGCCGTTTGCAAGCGCACATCAAACCGGGCGTTGCGCGGCCGAAAGCGCCTGTAGTGCCGCCATAGCGCGCACGGCATCGGCCGCCGGCACGAAGATATGATCATGGTAATAACCGGCAACGACATTGGCGCTGATCCCCTCGTTTCCCAGGGCCGTCGCAAAGGCGGCCGTCAGACCCACGGCTTCCAGCGAGGAGTGGATTTCGAGGGTGATCATCCGCATCGCCGGCTCGGCCGGAAGCCCCGCTTGCCGGGCCGTCTCGACCGGCAGGATCAGCGTCACACCCTCCCTCTCCTGAAACAGTCCAACCGGATTCATATGAATATAACCCGCCAGCGCCGAAGCCGGCACGCTGCAATAGACGAACTCACCCTCGACGAGATCAGGCTTCATGCCGGCAAGCAGCAGCTTGAGGTCGGTAATGCCAGGCATGCTTCTCTTCCTCTTCAACAATCGCCGGCAAAGACGCACGCTTCAGCTCGGCTCAAGCTAGGCGATCTATCATGTGGTATTCAGACCTCCATGGCGAGCCGGCATGGCAAAGCTCAGATATTTCGATGCCAAGAAACCCGCAGACCCGGAACCGACGTTGCCGGCGCCGGGATATACGGAATTCCTGCGCACCGGCCGCATCAACCGCGACAAGACGCATTGGCTCGCCGAGGAGCGACGCTACCTCACCTTCGAGGAGGTGGCTGAGCGCACGGCGATCAAGCTCAGAAGTGCCGGCGAGACGACCCATGGCCGTCTCAACAGCTTTCACCAGTCGATCCGTTTTCCGAAACTGATCTTCCATCACACGCTCAGGGACACGCCGCATCTCGGCTATTGCCACGTCACCGCGGCGCGGACGCAATTCGCGCAGTACGAGGAGGTGAGCTGGGCCTTTTACATTGCCAATTTCTTCGCCCGCCTCGGCCAGAACGATAATTTCTTCGAAGATATCAGCCTGGAATATTCAAGGATGTATTTCGCCGTCGCCACTAGACCGGATGAGGATGCGCCGAAGAAGAAGCTGACGATCAATCGCGACGTGCGCGGCAACGGCGTACTCTTCCACACCCATGATCCGCAAATCGCGATCCGCAATGTGCTGCTGCTCGGCGCGCGTAACGAACAGCTCCGCGATATCATTCGCCAGCTTTGATCATTGATCCCCAAACTCGAAAAGCATAAGAACGGCCTGAACGGCAATCGGTCAGGCCATGGCACGACATATAGATATTCTCCAGCATCCTGAGACAGCTATAGCGGCGGCGGCGGCAACTCTCGCCGAAGGTCTGCCGATCGGGCTGCCGACCGAGACGGTCTACGGGCTTGCTGCCGACGCCACCAATCCCGCCGCCATCACCCGGATCTACGAGACCAAGGGCCGGCCGCGCTTCAATCCACTGATCTGCCACATGAGCGACCTTGCCATGGCCGAGCGCTATGCGATCTTCGATCCCATCTCGCGCAAGCTGGCTGAAGCCTTCTGGCCCGGCCCCTTGACGCTGGTTTTGCCGCTGCGGCCGGAAAGCGACATTCATCCGCTGGCGACTGCCGGGCTCGATACGGTCGGCATCCGGGTACCGCAAGGCTTTGCCGGCGAGCTGATCCGCGCCTTCGGACGACCGCTTGCCGCTCCCAGCGCCAATACCTCCGGCAAAATCAGCGCCACCAGCGCCGATCATGTCCATGACGATCTCGGCGAGCGGATCTCGCTCATCCTCGATGCCGGAGCTTCGGTCGTCGGCGTCGAGTCGACTATCGTCAAGGTGGAGAACGGCGAGATGCGCCTGCTCAGGCCCGGCGGGCTGGCAGCAGACGAGATCGAGCGGGTCGCGGGTCAACCTCTGAAGCGCAAGAATGGTGCGTCGGCAGCCATCGAAGCGCCGGGGATGCTGGCCTCGCATTATGCGCCGGGTGCCGCGGTGCGGCTCGATGCGACCTCAGTTTCCTCTGGCGAAGCGCTGATCCGCTTCGGCAGGCCCGATATTGCCGGCATCGAGACGGCGGCCGTCGTGCTCGACCTCAGTCCGTCCGGCGATCTCGCTGAGGCCGCCGCCAATCTCTTCGACTTCATGAAGCGCGCCGATGCCAGCGGCGCTGCGTCCATCGCTTTTTCCAGTATTCCGGACGAGGGCCTCGGCGAGGCCATCAACGACCGGCTGCAACGCGCAGCCGCGCCGAGAGAGTAAATCCGACCACAGCGCATTTCGGTAAAGGACACGCCATGAGCAGCGCCGCCCCCTCCTCCGCCCTTCTCGATCGCTTCGCCGCCATCGTCGGCGACAAGCACGCGTTGCGGGATGCAGCGGACCTTGCCCCGCATCTGGTCGAAAACCGCGGGCTCTATCACGGCGCGTCGCCGATGCTCCTGAAGCCCGGCTCGGTGGAAGAAGTCTCAGCAATCCTGAAGCTTGCCAGCGAGACCGGCACGGCAATCGTGCCGCAGACCGGCAATACCGGCCTTGTTGGCGGCCAGACGCCGCGCGAGGGCGGCTCCGACATCATCCTCTCGCTGGAACGCATGAGCCGCATCCGCGACGTCGATCCCGTCGGCAACACCATGGTTGTCGATGGCGGCTGCATCCTCGCCGATGTGCACAAGGCGGCGGCGGAGCATGGCCGCATGTTTCCGCTGACGCTCGGCTCGGAAGGCTCCTGCCGCATCGCCGGCAATCTCTCCACCAATGCCGGCGGCACCGCCGTTCTCGCCTATGGCAACATGCGCCAGCTCTGCCTCGGCTTGGAGGTCGTTCTACCGACCGGCGAGATCTGGAATGGACTGCGCCGCCTGAAGAAAGACAATACCGGCTACGACTTGCGCGATCTCTTCATCGGCGCCGAAGGCACGCTCGGCGTCATCACCGGCGCGGTGCTGAAACTCTTCCCGCAGCCGCTCGGCCATCAGGTGGCCTTTGCCGGTATTCAATCAGTCGACGACGCGCTGACCCTGTTCAAGAACGCGTCCGGCCTCTGCGGCACGGCGCTGACTGGCTTCGAACTGATGCCGCGCATCGGCGTCGAATTCACCGTGCGCAATATCCCCGGCGTGCGTGATCCCCTGGAAACGGCGCATCCCTGGTATGTGCTGATCGACGTCTCCACCTCGGATTCGGCCGAGACCGCCGAGCGGATGATGACGACGCTATTGGAACAAGGTTACGAGGCCGGGCTGATCCAGGATGCGACGATCGCCAGTTCCGAGGCGCAGCAGAAGGCGCTGTGGCATATGCGCGAGAGCATGTCGGATGCGCAGAAGCCCGAGGGCGGTTCGATCAAGCACGACGTTTCCGTGCCGGTCGCGCGGATCCCGCAATTCATGGCCGAGGCGGAAGTGGCCGTGCTGGCAGCCCTGCCCGGCGCCCGCATCTGCGCCTTCGGCCATATGGGCGACGGCAATATCCACTACAACATCTCCCAGCCCGTCGGCGCCGACAAGAACGAATTCATCGGCCGCTGGCACGACATGAACAAGATCGTGCATGGCCTGGTGCTGAAGCACAGCGGCTCGATCTCGGCCGAGCACGGCATCGGGCAGCTGAAGCGCGACGAACTGGCGTCGATCCGCTCGGATATCGAGATGGATCTGATGCGGCGGATCAAGACGGCGTTTGATCCGGCGGCAGTGATGAATCCGGGGAAGGTTTTGAAGGTCTGAGGGATCTCCCGCACCACGGTCAGCTCCGTGTCTGCCGAACCTCTGTCACTTCGTGACAGAGGGGGGTACGCACTCTCCGCGACGACCGCAGCCAATGTCATCCCCCTGCTGGATCAATCAAAATCCTCATTGCTCGGCTGCACTGCCTGCGCACCACCATTCCGGTTGCCCGAGATAATCTCGCGCTTGCCGACATGGTTGGCAGGACCGACCAAACCGTCCTTCTCCATGCGTTCAACGAGCGAGGCGGCGCGGTTGTAGCCGATGCCGAGGCGGCGCTGGATATAGGAGGTTGAACACTTCTTGTCGCGCATGACGACCTTGATCGCCTGTTCGTAGAGGTCGTCGCCGTCTTCAGACGCGATCGCGCCCTTGTCGAAAACTGCGGTATCCTCTTCCTCGTCGTCTTCATCCTCGTCGGCGGTGACCGTGTCGAGATATTCCGGACGGCCTTGCGTCTTCAGATGCGCGACGACCTTTTCGACCTCTTCATCCGAAACGAAGGGACCGTGGACGCGGGAGATGCGCCCGCCCCCGGCCATGTGCAGCATGTCACCCTGGCCGAGGAGCTGTTCGGCACCCTGCTCGCCGAGGATCGTGCGGCTGTCGATCTTCGAGGTCACCTGGAAGGAAATGCGTGTTGGGAAGTTCGCCTTGATCGTGCCGGTGATGACATCAACGGATGGACGCTGCGTCGCCATGATCAGGTGGATGCCGGCAGCGCGCGCCATCTGCGCCAGACGCTGGATCGCGCCTTCGATTTCCTTGCCGGCGACCATCATCAAGTCGGCCATTTCGTCGACGATGACGACGATATAAGGCATCGGCGTCAGGTCCATTTCCTGGCTCTCCTCGATCGGAGCGCCAGTGCCCTTGTCGAAGCCGGTCTGGACCAAGACGTGGATCGTCTCGCCCTTTTCGCGGGCCAGGGCGACGCGGCTGTTATAGCCGTCGATGTTGCGCACGCCGAGGCGCGACATCTTGCGATAGCGATCCTCCATCTCGCGCACCGCCCATTTCAGCGCCATCACGGCCTTTTTCGGATCCGTAACGACGGGGGTCAAGAGATGCGGGATACCGTCATAGACGGAGAGTTCCAGCATCTTCGGATCGACCATGATCAGGCGGCACTGTTCCGGCGTCATCCGATAGAGCAACGACAGGATCATGGTGTTGATCGCGACGGACTTGCCCGAGCCGGTGGTGCCGGCAACCAGCAGATGCGGCATCTTGGCAAGTTCGGCGATGACGGGCTCGCCGCCGATGGTCTTGCCGAGGCCTAGCGCCAGCTTGTAGCCGCTGTTTTCAAAATCGGCTGATTCGATCATCTCGCGGAAGTAGACGGTTTCGCGGATGACGTTTGGTAGTTCGATACCGATGACGTTGCGGCCGGGGACGACGGCGACGCGGGCCGACAGCGCCGACATCGAACGGGCGATATCGTCGGCGAGATTGATGACGCGCGAGGATTTGACGCCGGGGGCCGGCTCGAATTCGTAAAGCGTGACGACCGGGCCGGGGCGGACATGGATGATCTCGCCCTTGACGCCGAAGTCCTCGAGCACGCTTTCGAGAAGGCCGGCATTCTGTTCCAGCGTTTCCTGCGTCATGATCACGCCGGGTCGGGCGACCGGCTCCTGAAGCAGCTCGCGCGGCGGTAATTCATATTCGCCCTCGCCGCTACGGGCGATCGGCCGCCATTCCGGCGGGGTCAGAGCGTTCGGCCTGCGCGGCGTGAACTGCGACGGCGGCGGATCGATCAGGCGCTGCTTGGCGGCTTCGACGGCGGGAATGACGGGCGCTGCTTCGACAACAGGGGCCACGGCCGGCGGCACCGATGCCTTCACCGGCATCGGCGCGACGACCATGACCGGAGCCGGCTTGGCTGAGGCGACTTTCGGGGCGGCAACGGTCTCGGCATCCTTGGCAAAGACGGCGGTGACGAAAGCGGGCGGCACGAAGGCGGTAGGCTCGATCATTTCGGGCTTCACGGCGACAGGAGTAACCGCTGCGATCGTTGCCGGCGCGATGGGGGTCAGGGCCATGGCTTCCAGCGCGGCAAGCTCATCCATGACGAGCGTATTGACCGGGGTCGGCTGGGATTCGACCGGAGCAACGGTTGCGCCAACCGGCAAGACCATGGTCTCCTGCGGCGCGGCAACGACCGGCGACGGGCGGCGGCACTCGACGACGCGGAATTTCGTGATGATCGATTCGACCTCGGCCTGGATCTCGGCAACAGGCACCGGCTGGGCCAGCGTACCCTTGATGGCGGAAACGAATTCTCCCTCGAAGGGCATGGCGTCCCAGAAGGCGAAATCGGAGAGATGGGCGAGCCGCGACTCAACCATAGGCGCGGCAACGGATTCTGCAACGTTCGGCAATGACGGCGAAGCATCCAGCGCGGTCGCGGGAGCCTTATAAAATGCGGTAGCGATGACAGTCATCTCCAATGCGTCCGGCGCAGTCGCCGGAGAGTTCTGAATTACGGCGGGCTGGTAGGTTTCGGCCGCAAACGGCACGCCCTCCCATGGCGGCAGATCAAATTCGACCGACGCTTGCGCTGGGCGAGCAACAACCGGAGCCGGTGATTCGACCACTGGCGGTTCCATGACCCGCATCGCGGCATGGTTCGCCGCCGGCGGCACGAGGACAGGCACGGGCTCCGCCGGCACGCGCCGGCTGACGATCTCGTTCTCCCGCGTGCGGGTGAAGCGGACGTTCGGCCCCATCAGAAAGGCATTCTGCCAGCCGGGCGAGGCAAGCTCCTCAGCAGAGATACCCTGTGGCGTGACGGGCATGATCGGGCCGCTGGCCGCCACGGTGCTCGCCTGCAAGGCCTCCACGACCGGCTTCGGTGCGGCTGCGATTCGCAGGCGTGCCTCTTCGGCAATCCGCCGCTCTTCGACGCGGCGGCGCTCTTCGGCCTGGCGCTTGGCTTCGCGGACGGTGCGGATTTTTTCTTCCAGGAACGCGCGGCGAGCAGCGATCTGCTCGGCACGGCGGGCTTCTTCCGCGACCTGTTCCGGGTCAAGCTCGCCTTCAGGCTGGGAGCCATTTGCAGCATTCGAAATGTTCGTTCGGGAAAGACGCATGAGACCTGCAACCCAGTCATTGATATTGCCGATGGCTTCCCAAATCGAATAGGGCAAAGACGGTTAATAAGTTCCTTCTGATCGTCGCAGAATGCACTTATTCCGCATCCCCGACCCAAAGGAGCGACCCATAGCGGCACGGCGGTAACAGGCGTGCCGATCGGTTCGACGTCCGCTGGAAAGCGGCGCGAATCGACGATGGTCCCCTGTGGGATTGATTACTTGGACGAGGAAAGCTGCGCGATCGACAACAGCGTATCGCCGCTGATGCCGACGCTCGAAGAGCTGGAGCCCTGGAGGATCGAGAGCGCAGGTGATGTCGACGAAGTGGTGTTGTTCGCCAGGTCGTACATCGCCGAGAATCGCTGCAGGAGCTTGTTGACCTTGGTCGGATCCTGCAGATCGCTGACATTGACGAATTTGGCAAGCAGCTTGGCCTGGGTGTCGACGTCCATCGAGGACATCGAACTCGGCAGGCTGAAGGTCGTGGTGATGACCTGATAGAGGGCGGTGTCGCCCATGATATCGTAGATGGAATTGATACTCGGAGCCTTGCGCTGGAAATAGAGCGCCAGGCGCACGCCCGCATTGGTCTGCCCCTGCTGATCCTCGAGGGTCTGATGCAGGAAGAGGTCGTTCGTCTCGGCAATCGTGCCCTGATTTTGCGCGGTCCCCAATTTCGTGTTGGTCAGATTGCCGGACGTGTCGAAATTGAAGGCATTGACGATGCTCTTGAACTGCGCGCCGGCATCCGTGTTGATGAAGCTCTTCGAATCACTCGGATCGGAGGCGAAGGCTTTTTTCAGCGTCGCGGTGTCGACCGTCTTCGGATCGATGCCATTGGCCTTCAGGATGTAGTCGGTGAGCTTGCTGTCGGCGAGAAGGTCGGTGACGCTGGTAACCTTGACGATATTGGTCGCAAAATAGGTGCCGGCATCCTTGGCGTCGCTGGTGGCCTTGGTGAGCAGGGCGCCCGTCAGTCCTATCGTGCTATGACTGGAATATTGCGAGATGTAACTGTTGATCTGCGTCTGCGACAAGGACTGGACGGGCGGTTTCAACTTGCCGTCGCTATCGAAGTTGAAGGCCTTGGCGAGATTGGTAAAGCGCGTGTCCTTGAGCGAACTGACATAGCTCTTCGGATCGTAGGGATCGCTCTCGAGGATCTTCTTCATCTGCGTCTTCGACATCTCGTCCGGACTGATGCCATAGGCGCGCATCGCCATCTGGTATAGTTCGGGAAGACTGTCGTTGCTGGTGTTGCTGTCGGCCGTGGCATTGGTGGCGAAGAAATCATCGATGGTCTTCACCGCGGCGATGCGCGTCTGGTAATTGCTGACCGCTTTCGTGGTCAAGGACGTCTGCGACGTCTGGTAGTTCTTCATATAGGCTGTCGACGCGGCGGTGATCGCCGTCTGGGATTGCGCCTGGTCGCCCGTGGCAAGCGTGCCGTCCGACTGGAAATTGAACTGCGAGACGACGTCCGTAAGGCCAAAAATCGAGGCGGTCGAAGCACTGGAAAACGCGTTCTTGAACACGACGGCGGGGGTATCCGCTGCGATCCCGTAGGCCGTCTTGATATAGTCGAACAGGCGGGTATCCGACGTCAGTTCGTCGACGGTGGTGATGGAGCCGATATGCTCCTTGTAATAGAGATCGTTGTCGGCAGCGCCGACATCGGTCGTGTACGATGGAACCGCGGAATTATACGCGCTCATGACATCGGCCATTTGGCCGAGCGTCTGCGGGCCGCCCTTATAATTCGTCGCATAGGCGCCCGTCGTGGTGCTGATCTGATCCGATGTCTGTGCTTGCGAACCACTCGCGACGGTGCCGTCACTTTGAAAATTGAATTGCGCCATGACATCGGTCAATCCCTTCGTCTGCGCAACACCTGTATCCTTGGCGGCGGCGTTGAATTGGGCAGCGGTGATATAGGCCGGAATGTCGAAGGCGGTTTTGACATAGTTGAACAGCTTCGGATCGGCCGTGAGCTCGCTGACGGACGTGATCGTGCTGATATGGTCTTCGTAGTAGGTCGTATCGGCATCAGCCGTCGACGTCTTCACTGTTCCGTCGGCGTTGAAATTGAATTCCGCGACGAGCGCCTTGTCGGCGGCGCTGCCGTTTTGATTGACGAAGCTGGCGGTATCGCTGAGATCGCTCGTCAGCATCTGCTTCAGGAATGAATTCGACGTATAGGTCGGATCGAGGCCATAGGCCTTTAGCACGTAATTTTTAAGGCGGCTGTTGCCCAGGAGGTCGTCGACGGTCTTAACACTGCTGATATTCTGGCTGAAATAGGTCGTTTCGGTCTGCGCATTCGTTGCCTCAGTCGTAAAGGACTGATTGTAGAGGCCGATCAGATCGTCTTCCTGGGCGCTGGATTGCGCCGTCGAAGAGCTGCCCGTGCCAAAATTGAACGCAGCGGCGAATTCCTTGTAGCGCGTATCGGTCAGTTTGTTGGCGAAACTGGTGGAATCGCTGAGGTCGCTGGTCAGCACCTGTTTCATAAAGGCCTTGGCATAGGTCATGTCCGACAGGCCATAGGCTTCCATTGCGTAGCTATAAAGCTGGTAGTCACCCATGAAGTCGTCGACGTTGGTTACCTTGCCAATATTGGCATTGTAGTAGTCGATCTGACGCTTGGTCTGTGACTGGGATGCCACCTGATTGAGCGTCGTCGCCATATTCCTGGTTGCTACCGCATAACCAAGATAAGTGGATATCATCAGCCCGACCCCAATAAATCTCTAATATAATCCAGCGAATCTCTCCGCAGTATCGCAGTTAAACCTTACCCGAGACTTACAATACTTCATCTATTGCGTGTGCCGGATTGGCACGCTCCGCTTGCACCGTGCATTCACTTTATGGAAACCCTGATCGATTCGGTTTTGCTAACCATTTGAGGACGCAAAGTTTTCTTAACCGCGATTTTTAAGCTGTCTGGAAGGGACGCCGCCTAATCTGAACCCAACGAGAGGACATGACGTTCTCCGTAAGAAGACCGGAAAACCGGCTCTCAGGTAAAGCAAGGGTAGAGATTAGATGACAAATACCGTCCTGAAGCCCGATTGGGCTGGAAACACACTGCGGCTTGATCCGGCGCGCTTCCCGCAACAGGTCAGCTATGCCATGCGGGGTGCCGAGGGTGACGTCACCATCACGATCGACGAGCGCGGCGCGGTGCTGCGCAAGATCCTCCCGTCCAGCGGCCTGCCGCTGTCCGTCGCCTTGCCGAAACGCGCTTTCATGGGTGTTGCCGCCCGTGCCATCGACCATGGCGACGGCGAAGTCACCGTGACGCTGGAATTGCATCACTCGGATCCGGATCTCTGCATCCCCCTTCTGGTCGCCCATGACCTCAGCGACATCGCCGCCGACTGGCGCTCGTGGTCGGAAGCCTTCCGCATCCCGATGCTGATGATCGAAGCCGATGGCGTTGCCCGTCCGCTGGAAGAGCATCTGGGTGGGGTTGCTGCCCGCGATACCCAGCCGCGCCGCCGCCACTCCTATTTCGCCGAGCGCCGGCCGCGCTTCCTCGTGCGCCGCTCGACCGGCTCGCTGGGCCTCAAGATGAAGATCCAAGGCCGCGAGATCATCGCGCGGCGCTGAAGCTAATCGAGATTGATTGGATCAAAGCCCGGTACCTCACTTGTGCCGGGCTTTGTGATTCTCGCTAGGCAACAAGCAGCAGAAATGACAGGAAGAGGCCGGCGAAGATGATGATGCCGACCTTGCCGTTGAATTTGAACAGGGCCAAGCACTGCTCCCCATTATTGATGTCGAGCACGGCGATCTGGTAGGCGAACATGCCGCCGGCAACGAGAAGGCCGACATAGGAGAGCCATCCGGCCCCTGCCAGCGCGAAGGACAGCAGCATCAGCACCAGCGCCGCGCCATAGAGGCCGATCAGCCAGACGCGGGTCTTGTCGCCGAAGAGCCGGGCGGTGGAGCGCACGCCGATCAGTTCGTCATCCTCCTTGTCCTGATGGGCATAGATCGTGTCGTAACCGATCGTCCAGAGGATGGCGGCGGCGTAAAGCATGATGGGCGCAAGCGACAGGCTGCCGAACAGCCCGGCCCAGCCCATCAGCGCGCCCCAGGAAAAGGCCAGTCCTAAGAAAAACTGCGGCCAGTCGGTAAAGCGCTTGGCAAACGGATAGAGCGCGACGATGCCGAGCGACAGGATGCCGAG
>DASVPC010000283.1:0-48906 GCA_036383055.1 Rhizobium sp.
CGCAGCCGGCGCAATATCGGCGTCGGTTACGACGAAGGAAAGCATCGTTGCCATGTCGGGCGCGATCATACCCGCACCCTTGGCGATACCGTTGATGGTGACGGTCACGCCACCGATCTCGGCGCTGCGCGTCGCAACCTTCGGATAGGTATCGGTCGTCATGATCGCCTTGGCGGCTTCGAACCAGAAGTCGCCGGTGGCATCGCGATGCATGGCATCGAGCACACCAGCGAACTTGGTCGCGTCCAGCGGTTCGCCGATAACGCCGGTCGAGGCACGGTAGATTTCATTCTCACCGCAGCCGACCGCGGCAGCAGCCGACTTTGCCGTCAGATCGGTCGCCGCGCGGCCCTTGAGGCCGGTAAAGGCATTGGCATTGCCGGAATTGACGACGACGGCGCGGGCGATGCCATGCGAAAGGTTCGACCGGCAGAAATCGACGGGAGCCGACGGGCACTTCGAGCGGGTGAAAACACCCGCGACGGCGGCCGGCTTGTCGAACACCATCAGCAGGACGTCAGTCCGGTTCTTGTACTTGATACCGGCGGACGCCGTGATCATGCGGACGCCGCGCAAAGCCGGCATGGCGACGAAGGATTTGGGAGCAAGCGGAGAGACGGAACCGGACATGAGGCCACCTGATAGTGAAGGGCCCGGAAAAACCAGGCCCAGATGGTTGTGACTGCTATGACTTACTGCTGCGGCTGGGCGTCAGGCGCAATGGCGTCGTCCGCCGGTGCCGCATCCTGCTGCTTCTGCGCGTCTTCATAGGCCTTGCTGAGCGCCGGATCGCTGATCGCGACCTTGGTGTCCTGCTTGGCCTTGTTCAGAAGCTCAAGATACTTGTCGCGCATGACGAGCTGACGAACCTGATCCTTCACCTGGTCGAACGGCGGTGGCGGAGCAACGCGCTTGTCTTCGACCTTGATGACGTGCCAGCCGAAATCGCTCTTGACCGGGGTCTTGGTGTAGGTGCCGACCGGCAGTGCGAAGGCTGCGTCTTCGAATTCCTTGACCATGCGGCCATGGGCGAAATAGCCGAGATCGCCACCATCGGCCTTGTTCGGGTCGGTGGACTTTTCCTTGGCGAGCGTGGCGAAATCCTTGCCGGCGTCAAGTTCCTTGATGATCGCCTTGGCTTCGTCCTCGGTCTTCACCAGGATGTGGCGGGCATGGACTTCTTCCTGCTTCGGCAAGGCTGCGACTTCCTTGTCGTAGCGAGCCTTGACTTCGGCGTCGGTGATGCCGTCGGCAACATGGGCCTTGAAATAGGCATTGTGCAGCTCGCGGTCGCGCAGATAGGCCATATGCGACTGGAAGTCCGGCGTCTGGTCGAGCTTTTCGGCAGCGGCGCTCTTGGCGAGCAGCTTCACGTCGATCGAAGCCGAAAGGGCGGCGACCTTCTTCTGGTCGTCCGGAAGCTGGCCGAGCTGCGGGTCGAGATTGGCGATCGCCAGATCGAGTTCGGACTGATGGATTTCGACATCGCCGACCTTGGCGACAACCGGATCCTTCGCGTCATCGGCAAAAACCGGCGCATGCAAGGTAACAAATGTTGCGAAAGCAACCGCGGCAAGTTTATTGTAGTTTAACATAAAATAACCTTTCGGTGGTCTCGACCGGCTCGAAGCTGTGAATCCGGCAGGAAAAAAGCCTTCAGCAGGAGAATGTGGCCTTTCTGTATCGGCCAATTCCCGTTGACATCAATCGACCCCCCTCTTATCTGTCACGCAACCTCGCGTCCAGAACAGTTTCCGGGCGTTTTGTGCTGAACTCCCGTTTTTTTCGGAGATGGATGAAGCAGAAAACGACAGGATGAAATCTCAGAAAGGACCAGTCACATGGTCAGCCTAGGTGGAATTGCCCGTAAGTTGTTTGGCTCGTCCAACGACCGCCGGGTCAAGTCGTTCCAACCGAATGTCGTTGCGATCAACGCGCTCGAAGAGCAGATGCGTGCCTTGTCTGACGAAGCCCTGGCCGCCAAGACGGTTGAGTTCCGCCAGCAGCTCGCCGACGGCAAGACGCTCGACGACATCCTCGTTCCGGCCTTCGCCGTGGCGCGCGAAGCCTCGAGGCGTGTCCTCGGCATGCGACCTTTTGACGTACAGCTCATCGGCGGCATGATCCTGCATTCCAACGCCATCGCCGAGATGAAGACCGGTGAAGGCAAGACGCTGGTCGGAACCCTGCCGGTCTATCTGAATGCACTTGCCGGCAAGGGCGTGCATGTCGTCACGGTCAACGATTACCTGGCGCAGCGCGACAGCGCCACGATGGGCCGCCTCTACGGCTTCCTTGGCATGCGTACCGGCGTCATCGTCCACGGCCTGTCGGATGACGAACGCCGTGAAGCCTATGCCTGCGACATCACCTACGCCACCAACAACGAACTCGGCTTCGACTATCTGCGCGACAACATGAAATACGATCGCGGCCAGATGGTGCAGCGCGGTCACAATTTCGCGATCGTCGACGAAGTGGACTCGATCCTCGTCGACGAAGCGCGCACGCCGCTGATCATTTCCGGCCCACTTGACGACCGCTCCGATCTTTACATCACCATCGACGCCTTCATCCCCGGCCTGACGAAGGACGACTACGAGATCGACGAGAAGCAGCGCTCGGCCAACTTCTCCGAAGACGGCACCGAGAAGCTGGAAAACAAGTTGCGCGAAGCCGGCCTCCTGAAGGGTGAATCGCTCTACGACGTCGAAAACGTCGCGATCGTCCACCACATCAACAACGCGCTCAAGGCCCACAAGCTCTTCCAGCGCGACAAGGACTATATCGTCCGTAACGACGAAGTCGTCATCATCGACGAGTTCACCGGCCGCATGATGCCGGGCCGCCGTTATTCGGACGGCCAGCATCAGGCGCTGGAAGCCAAGGAACGGGTACAGATCCAGCCGGAAAACCAGACGCTGGCACAGATCACCTTCCAGAACTACTTCCGCATGTATGGCAAGCTCGCCGGCATGACCGGCACGGCATCGACGGAAGCGGAAGAATTCGGCAACATCTACGGCCTCGAAGTCATCGAAGTGCCGACCAACCTGCCGATCAAGCGTATCGACGAAGACGACGAGGTCTATCGTACGCATGAAGAGAAGTTCAAGGCGATCATTGCCGAAATTCTTGATGCACATAAGCGCGACCAGCCGGTGCTCGTCGGCACCACCTCGATCGAAAAGTCGGAGCTGCTTGCCGAGCTCATGCGCAAGCAGGGCTTCAACAACTTCCAGGTTCTGAACGCCCGCTATCATGAGCAGGAAGCCTATATCGTCGCCCAGGCCGGCGTTCCCGGCGCCGTGACGATCGCGACCAACATGGCCGGCCGCGGCACCGACATCCAGCTCGGCGGCAACCTCGAAATGCGTGTCGAACGTGACCTGCATGAGGTGGAGCCCGGTCCGGAGCGCGACGCTGCGATCGCCAGGATCGCCGAGGAGATCCAGCAGCTCAAGCAGCGGTCAATCGCCGCCGGCGGTCTCTACGTCATCGCCAGCGAACGCCATGAAAGCCGCCGTATCGACAACCAGCTGCGCGGCCGTTCCGGCCGTCAGGGCGACCCCGGCCGCTCGAAATTCTACCTGTCGCTCCAGGACGACCTGATGCGTATCTTCGGCTCCGACCGCATGGACGGCATGCTGCAGAAGCTCGGCCTCAAGGAAGGCGAAGCCATCGTCCATCCCTGGATCAACAAGGCGCTCGAACGCGCCCAGAAGAAGGTCGAAGCCCGCAACTTCGACATCCGCAAGAACGTTCTGAAGTATGACGACGTGCTGAACGATCAGCGCAAGGTCATCTTCGAGCAGCGCGTCGAGCTGATGGATGCGACCGATCTCACCGAGACCGTCGGCGACATGCGCCACGACGTCATCGAGGATCTGGTTTCCAAGCACATTCCGGAACGCGCCTATGCCGAGCAGTGGGATGCCGACGGCCTGAAGACCGCCGTCGCCAACTTCTTCGACCTGGACCTGCCGATCCACGATTGGGTCAAGGAAGAGGGCATTGCCGAGGACGACATCCGCGCCCGCCTGACGGAAGTTGCCGAAAAGGCCGCCACAGAGAAGGCCGAGCGCTTCGGCCCCGAGATCATGACCTATGTCGAGCGCTCCATCGTGCTGCAGACGCTGGACAATCTCTGGCGCGAGCACATCGTCAACCTCGATCATCTGCGCTCGGTCATCGGCTTCCGCGGCTACGCTCAGCGCGACCCGCTGCAGGAATACAAGGCCGAAGCCTTCGAGCTCTTCCAGGCCCTGTTGAACAATCTTCGCCAGGCCGTCACCGCGCAGCTTTCGCGCGTCGAACTGGTGCAGCAGCCGGCCGAGCCGCAGCCCCCCGCGATGCACGGAAGCCATATCGACGCCACCACCGGCCAAGATGAATTCGCGCCGCTCGGCATGATCAACGAGACTGTCGTCTCTCCGGAAAATCGCGACCCGCAAAACCCGACGACCTGGGGCCGCATCGGCCGCAACGAGGCTTGCCCCTGCGGCTCCGGCAAGAAGTACAAGCATTGCCACGGGGCATTCGAGAACAACGAGGTCGTCTGAGACTTCACTATCTCTCAGCAACAATCAAAATGCCGCCTTCAGGGCGGCATTTTTTGTGCGCAGTGCAGACGAGTATTCCTCGCCCGACCCCCCGAGCAATAAGCCGCAGGAGTGGCTACTCAGCGGAAGCGCCAAAGCGTTTCAGCAGGAAATCGATCATGCTGCGCAGTTTCGCGGTAGGCCGACGGTCCGCGGCATATAGCAAGTACATCGGCGAGGCGACCGGCGTCCATTCGGGCAGAACCCGCACAAGCCGGCCTCTGGCAAGATCATCAGCAAGCATGACTTCCGGCTGAAGAACGATACCCGCGCCATTCAGGGCCGCTACACGCAGCGCATCGCCATTGTCGGCGGACAATCGCCCACTCACATCTGATCGCCATTCGCCCTCCGGGCCGAACAAGTGCCACTGGTCCCGGTGGCGCCAATAGGAAAGGCCGAGACAGTCATGCGTGGAGAGATCCCTGGGGTGTACCGGCATGCCTCGCCGCTCCAGATAGGTCGCGGAGGCGGCCATTATCCTTCGATATGGCTGAAGAGGACGCGCCACCAGATCGGCCTCCGCAACGTCACCTATCCTGATTGCAAGTTCACACCCTTCCCGCGACAGGTCCGGTATGCCGTTGTCGAGCATGACGTCCACACTCACGGCTGGATACATAGCCAGATAGTCGGACAGTGCCGGCATCAGGCGATGACTTCCGAAAGTAACGGGGGAAACGATGCGCAGGAGACCACGGGGCTCGGCTTGCAATTCGCTTGCGCTTGCATCAGCCAGTTGCACGTCGGCCAACACTTGCTTGCAGCGTTCGTAATACAGGCGGCCGATTTCGGTTAGCTGCTGCCGCCGGGTGGTCCGGTGCAGCAGACGAGCTCCCAAGCTTGCCTCTATTGCCCGGATTTGCTTGCCCGCCATGGTCGGCGACACTCCGGCAGCGTCGGCCGCGGCACTAAAGCTGCCATGTTCGACCACCCGCACGAACATGGTCATACCGGATAATTTATCCATATTATAAACCCAGCGGTTCTAAATGAATGAACATAGAGCACGTTTATCGCGGGCAGGCCAGCGGTCATAGTTCCCTTGCCTCAGCCGTCTCAGTTCGAGAAGGCAGTGAAACAGGAGCTCTTCCAATGCCGACAATTCACCTCGAAATGCATCCAGGCCGAACGCTCGAGCAAAAGCGTGATTTCGTCCGCAAGGTCACTCAGATTACCGCTGAAACGCTTGCTTGCCCGACGGACAGTGTGGATGTGCTGATCAGCGAGATTTCTCGCGAACACTGGGCCAAGGGCGGCCAGCTCGTATCGGATAAGGATGTGCCCCAGAAAATCGCGCGATGACACGATGATAGCCCGCAGGTGCAGCGGCATCGCCATCCATTGATCCATAAAATGCCGCCTCCGGGCGGCATTTTTGTCTATGCAACGACCAGAGATGGCCCTGTCTTGTGAGTTCGACGTAGCAGCGGCTCGCAAGCATGCCCATCCCAATCAGACAGCAGAATGCGGATCGTCGCTATATGGATAGATCGGATAGCCAGAACCGATGACCTGCCGCACGCGATCAAACCAGGCATTAACCACCGGATAATCGGCGAGCAAGAAGCCGCAATCTTCCGCGCGGTGGCCATAAGCATAGACGGCGATATCCGCGATCGAAAATTCCTTGCCGGCAAGAAACGGTGTGTTGGCGAGACCACGCTCCAGCGCGGCGAGAGCGCGAGCCCCGGCTGCGCGTTTGGCGGCGACCATGGCCTGATTTAGCTCAAGCCGTCCCGTCAGCGTCCAGAAGCGCAGCGTACCGATGACCGGTTCAACGTGATATTGCTCAAAGAACAGCCATTGCATGACCTTGGCGCGCTGATAGCGCTCCGCCGGGAAAAATGGCGTGCCTTCGGCAAGATAGGCAAGGATCGCGTTTGATTCAGCGATCGTCCGCCCATCCTCCAGTTCAAGAACGGGAATGCCGCCTGCCGGATTAAGATCGAGAAAGGCATCCGTGCGACCTTCACCCTCGAAAATCGACACCAGGCGGCTGTGGTACGGAATGTTCAACAGCCCAAACAATACCCTCACCTTCCAGCCGTTCTGCGATGGCAAATAGTCGTAAAGCGTGAACATCCGATCCTCCATTCGTTGCCGGTTTACTCTGCATGCCAACCCGCCACAGACCACCCGATTCCTGCGCGGAGGCCATAGAAAGGACAACGAGCATGCCGGTGCGCCGATCGCGGCTACCTCCGGATGGTGCATTCGGTGAACACGTTGCCCCACCGCAACCGCCATGTCACTTTTACCTGCCGGGAGAACCTATTCTTAACCCTCCTCTGCCAAAGCTATCGCGAGGTTCGGCTCATATTTAAAGTATTGCGTAACGATCATGACGGTCTTTCAAACAGCAGAGAGAATGCTGCCGTCCGGGCTGCGGACCGTGCTGTCGTCATACTTGCGCAAACTCGCCCCTCTTCTCACCGGCACTGACGAAAAATCCGTCTCTCAACGCATGGCGCTGATCGCCTTCGTCATCCGCATCGCCGGCGCCGCCCTTGCCTTCGTCTCGCAGATCGCGCTCGCCCGCATGATGGGCCGCTTCGAATACGGGATCTTCGTCTTCGTCTGGGTGTTGATGATCCTGTTCGGCAATCTCGCCTGCCTCGGCTTTCCGACCGCCATCATCCGTTTCCTGCCGCACTACGACGCCAGCGGCAATCATGACGCCATTCGCGGCCTGAACCGCACCGCGCGCCTCTTTGTGCTCTCCGTTGCCGGCGGATTGGCGCTGATCGGCATGGCCTTGCTCCATGCCTTTAGCAGCATGGTAGAGAGCTATTACATGATGCCGATCTTCCTCGGCCTCATCGCCGTGCCGATGATCGCGCTCGGCGACGTGCTGGACGGCACGGCGCGCGCCAATCATTGGCCGGTCATGGCGCTGAGCCCGACCTTCCTCATCCGCCCGACGCTGATCCTGCTCTTCATGCTCGCTGCGATCCTTTTCGGCGCCGCGCATGACGCGGTCACCGCCATGACGGCCGCACTTGCAGCCGCATTCGTGACCGTGCTGTGCCAATATCTCGCGGTCACCTTCCGCCTGCGCCGTCATTATCCGAACGGCCCGAAGGCCATCGAATTCAACGCCTGGCTCGCCGTCGCCTTCCCGGTCTTCCTGGTCGAGGGTGTCGGCTATCTTCTGACCAATTCCGATGTCGTCGTGGTCGGCATCTTCCTTGATCCCGGCGAAGTCGCGGTCTATTTCGCCGCCGCCAAAATCATGGCGTTGGTGCATTTCGTATATTTCGCCGTCAAGGCCGCCATCGGCCCGCGCTTTGCCGCCATCATCGCCGAGAACGACCGAAGCAAGCTTGCAGCCTACGCAACCGAAGCCACGCGCTGGACCTTCTTTCCGGCACTGGCTGTCGGTCTCGCCGTACTCGCCGCCGGACAATTCCTGCTCTCGCTCTTCGGTGCCGCCTTTACCGAGGGCCAGGTGGTCATCGCCATTCTGCTTGCCGGGGTTCTCGTAAGAGCATTGGTCGGCCCGGCGGAGATACTGTTGATGATGGCGGACCGGCAGATGCTTTGCGTCTATCTCTATGCCGCAGCGCTCGTCGCCAATATCGGCCTCAACCTCCTGCTCATCCCGCATTTCGGGATCGAAGGTGCGGCCATCGCAACGGCGAGCGCCATGGTGGTCGAGGCCGTGCTGCTGCACATTGCCGTGCGCCGCGCGCTCGGCATCGTGCTTTTCGCCCTCGTCCGCAGACCGATGACACCAGCAACCAGCGGGGCACTCTGACCATGGCGCGCGCTCCCTTCACCGAAAGCACCGACAGCCAAGTGAATGCGCTCACGCATACGCTCGCGGCGCTGCATTTCGAGCCGCCCAAGGCTGAGGCCCGCGTCGAGGTCGGCCGGACCGGCCGCGAACTCTGCCTCTATCCCGGTAAGCTCGGCTATGAACTGCAGGACGAGCTGGATTTCCTTTCCAACCGCGCGATGGAGCCGAATGTCTTCTTCTCCGGCCGCTTCCTGGCACCGGCCATGCCGCGCCTCGAGGACCGGCACATCCGCCTCGCGCTGATGCGCGACCAGAACGGCGCTCGCAGCCGCATGCGCCTGCTGATGCCCTTTACCGTCGACAAGCCCGGTTTCGCCATCGGCCCTTCGATCATCCGCGTCTGGTCCAACTCCTTCGGCCCGCTCGGCACGCCGCTGGTGGATGCCGAGGAGGCCGGTGAAACGCTCGATAATCTCTTCGAGGCGCTGATCCAGCGCGAGCTGCAACTACCGACGATGCTGGTGCTGCCGGATATCCGGCTGAACGGCCGTTTCGCACAGATGGCAAAGGCCGTCGCCATCGGCCGCAACCTGCCGCTGACCGTCGCCAACCCCTATCGGCGGCCGATGCTCCACAGCAGCGACGATGCGCTCGCCTATCTCAAGCGGACGATTTCGAACGCGCATCTGCGCGAGATGCGCCGGCAATGGCGCCTGCTGGAAAGCCATGGCGAGGTCGTCTATTCCGTCGCCCGCCAGCCGCGCGAGATCCATCAGCGCATGGAGGAATTCCTGGCGCTGGAGGCGAGCGGCTGGAAGGGCAAGAAGCGCAGCGCGCTGGTGACCGACCGTCATCATGCAGCTTTTGCCCGTGAAGCCGTTTCCAACCTCGCCGCCGTCGATGCCGTGCGTATTCACACCATCGATCTCAACGGTCGGGCAATCGCCTCGATGATCGTGCTGATGATGGGCGGCGAAGCCTATACGTGGAAGACCGCCTATAATGAGGACTACGCCCGCTTTTCACCGGGCAAGCTGTTGCTGGGCGAGCTGACGGAATGGCATCTCGACGACGCCAACATTGTCCGCTCCGATTCCTGTGCAGCACCAGACCATCCCGTCATGAGCCGCTTCTGGCAGGAGCGCGAGGATATGGGCACGCTGATCATCGGCCTGACCCAGAACGGCGACCGCGACGTGCGGCAGGTGGCAGCGCAGCTGCACATGTATCGCAGCACCCGCAACATGGCGAAGCTGCTGCGCCAGAAGATCTTGTCGCTGACGAAGCGTTAGTCCTTCGTATCAATGGTCTCGGCGACCGCCCGCTCACGCAGCAACCGGCGAATCACCTTGCCGGAGGTCGTCAGCGGCAGTTCGTCGACGAATTCGATCTCGCGCGGATATTCATGCATGGAAAGCCGCGTCTTCACCCAATCGCGGATTTCAGAGGCCAGCGCCTCGCTCGGCGTATGGCCCGCTACCAACACCACATAGGCCTTGACAATCTCGGTACGCACGGCATCCGGCTTGCCGACAGCGGCCGCCAGTTGCACGGCCGGATGACCGCCGAGGCAGTCCTCGATCTCGCTGGGGCCGATACGATAGCCTGAGGAGGTGATGACGTCGTCGTCGCGGCCGATGAAGGAGATATAGCCCTCCGCATCCTGCCGGCCGAGATCGCCGGTCAGCATCCAGTCGCCGGCGAACTTCGCCGCCGTCGCCTTTTCATCGCGCCAGTAGCCGAGGAACATCACCGGATCGGGCCGCTGGATGGCGATCTGCCCGCTCTCGCCGACAGGCACCTCCCTACCCTCGGCATCGACGATCGCCACGCGATGACCCGGCACCGGTTTGCCGGTCGCCCCGCCACGGCTGACGCCGAAAGCGGCGCTGGAGGACAGCACGAAATTGCACTCGGTCTGGCCGAAGAATTCGTTGACGGTAACGCCGAGGGCGGACCGCGCCCATTCATAGGTCTCGCGCCCGAGCGCCTCGCCGGCCGAACCGATGGTACGCAGCTTGAGGTCATAGGTGGCGCGGGGATTCTCGACCGATTTCAACAGCCGCAGCGCCGTCGGCGGGATGAAGGCATTGCGCACGCCCATCTCGGCCATGATGCGGAACGCCGTATGCGCGTCGAATTTCTGCGCCGGTGAGGAAACGACCGGCACGCCGAGCATCAGGCTCGGCAGCAGCGCGTTCAAAAGGCCGCCTGCCCAGGCCCAGTCCGACGGCGTCCAGAGCTTGTCACTTGGCCGCGGAAAACCCTCATGCGCGAACTGCATGCCGGGAATATGGCCCGGCAGCACACGATGGCCATGCAACGCACCCTTGGGCGGCCCGGTCGTGCCCGAGGTGAAGATCATCAGGGCCGGATCGTCCGGCCCTGTGTCGGCAACCTCGAAGAGCGACGGATGCGCCGCAACGACATCGGCAAAACCGGCCACGCCCTCATCGCCGCCATCGATACTGATCACATGCGCCAGTTCCGGCAGGCGGTCGCGGATCGACCGCAGCCGCTCAAGCCCGAAGCGATTGGTGACGATCGCCGAGGCCCCCGCGACCTTCAGCCGATATTCCAGCGCTTCCGCACCGAACAGCAGCGCCAACGGCAGAGCGATGGCGCCCATCTTGTAGATCGCCACATGCGCCACGACCGTTTCGAAGCTTTGCGGCAGGAGCAGCGCCACCCGGTCGCCGCGCCGAACACCAAGCGTCGTCAGGGCGTTTGCGAAGGCGGCGGACCGATCACGCAGTTCGCCATAGGTCAGGCTCAGATGGCGGCCGTCGGGACTGAAATGTTCGAGGCAGATCCGCTCCGGCTCCCGCTCGGCCCAATCATCGCAGACCGCGCGCCCTATGTTGAATTTCGCCGGAATCTCCCAGCGAAAATCACGATAAAGGGCCTCATAAGTGTCGTGCGGGGGCAGTTGCATGCGGAATTCCGGAAAAATGTTGCAGCGCAGCTAACACTTCCCGAGCGGGCTATTCAAGAAAACAATTGGGATAGCCCGGCTTCCACCGGACGCGGCTGCCCGCCTACCGCACAAGCGACCAGCCGGTTTTCGTCCCATCTCGGTGAAACAACAGCCAGAATTTCCCGTAGATATTCGCCTCCGGCACGAAGCCGACATCGAAGCGGCTATCGTTGGAATTGTCACGATTGTCGCCCATGACGAAATAATGTCCCTCGGGCACGATGTATTCGCCGGTATTGTCCGCTCGGGAATTCGTTGAGAGATCGAGCGTCCGATAGCGGACACCGTTGTCCAGCACCTCGCCGAAGACGGGAAGCACACCCGGTTCCATGCTGTAAGTCGATGTGATCGTACCTTCGGCATCGCGCGGCACGGCCTGCCCGTTGATGAAGAGGATTCCATCCTTCATCTGGATGTGATCGCCGGGCAATCCGATGACGCGCTTCACGTAGTCGACCTCCGGCGCCGGAGGATAGGCAAAAATGACGACGTCCCCTCGCTCGGGCTTCGCGCCGAACATTTTCAGCGGAATCCAGTTGGCCCGGTACGGGAAGGAGTAGCGCCCATAACCGTAATTGAATTTCGTCACGAAGGCATAGTCGCCCGGCGTCAGCGTCGGCATCATCGAGCCGGAAGGAATCGTAAAAGGCTGGGCGACGAACGAGCGGATGAGGAGGGCGACGACGATCGGCAGCAGCCAGAAAAACAGGAAAATATTGTACCAGCGGGAAAACCAGCGATATTGCCAATCAACCGTTCCTCTTCGCGCCAGCAAATAGCCGTGGATGCAGCCAAGCAGATGGAAGCACGCGGCCGCTACCGCAGCCGCCGCCATCAAGGTCAATTGCGGCAGCGCAAAGACTGCGAAAAACACCGCCAGATTGGAGAGCAGGAGGTAGGCAACGGCCAGGCGCCCCTTGCCGAGATAGGCCATGACCACGGCCGGCCCAAGGACCAGACCGATGATCCCGGCGGCAAGCGGGCGGCGATCTCTGAAGAATCGAATGAAACGCATGGAAACTCTCCGGCTGCTCGAACCGCCATCGTTACACAACCGGTGCCTGCGTTTGAATGCTCCAACATGGTAATCCCCACAAGCTGCGCCATCTTTATTTAGTGCTGCTTCAGAGCCTATCGCGAATTATTGAGCTAATCGGTGGAGCTTTGCTACGCTAGTCTGATTATGATGGCACATCCACTCTGCCCCATTGCGGCGGAGCGCCTGCCTATCGGATATCCAGAACAGGATGGAGACGATCGATGGAATACGTGAAGTTTGGCAAGACCGGTCTTGAAGTGTCCCGCATCTGCCTGGGATGCATGACCTATGGCGACCCCAACAAGGGCACACATGCCTGGTCGCTGAAGGAGGAGGAAAGCCGTCCGCTGCTCCGGCAGGCGATCGAGGCCGGCATCAACTTCCTCGATACGGCGAACACCTATTCCAACGGCTCGTCGGAAGAGATCGTCGGCCGCGCCATCAAGGATTTCTCCCGCCGCGAAGACATCGTACTGGCAACAAAGGTGTTCAACCGCATGCGCCCAGGCCCAAACGGCGCCGGCCTGTCGCGCAAGGCGATCTTCGACGAGATCGACAACAGTCTGCGTCGCCTCGGCACCGATTATGTCGACCTCTACCAGATCCACCGCTGGGACTATACGACGCCGATCGAGGAAACGCTGGAAGCGCTGCATGATGTCGTCAAGGCCGGCAAAGCTCGCTATATCGGCGCCTCCTCGATGTATGCCTGGCAGTTCTCCAAGGCGATCTACACCTCGCGCCTCAACGGCTGGACCGAATTCGTCAGCATGCAGGATCACCTGAACCTGCTCTATCGCGAGGAAGAACGCGAGATGCTGCCCTTCTGCGAGGACCAGAAGATCGCCGTCATCCCCTGGAGCCCGCTCGCCCGCGGTCGCCTCACCCGCGATTGGGACGAGGCGACGGCACGCACGGAATCGGACGAATTCGGCAAGACGCTCTACACCCAGGCGCTCGAAGCCGACCGCAAGGTCGTCGAGGCCGTCGGTACCATCGCCAAGGCGCGCGGCATCGCCCGCGCCCAGGTCGCCACCACCTGGATCCTGCAGAAAAGCGCTGTCACCGCCCCGATCGTCGGCGCCTCCAAGCCCGGCCATATCACTGACGCCGTCGCCTCGCTGTCCGTCAAATTGACGCCGGAAGAAATCGAGGCACTGGAATCACCCTATGTTCCTCATGGGGTTGCCGGGTTCAAGTGAGGATTTTGGAGCTGGTCAGGCATGTCTGCCGCTGCCGCAGCGATGTGCCTGGCCCCTCACGTCAATCTCTGAAGCCGATTGGCCCGCGGCAAATCGCGCAAACGTTATTTCACGCCCCGGTCACAGTTGAGTCATAACAGGTTAAGCCTCCCTACCCCCGAGGATCCACCCATGACCACCATGCCCTTCGAAGCGCGGCGTTTCCAATCCACCGCGGCCTATTACCTGCGCTATCGCATCCCCTATCCGGATACATTGATCGCCCGCGTGGCCGAGCGCGGCGGCCTGAAGGCCGGCGACCATGTGCTTGACCTCGGCTGCGGCCCCGGCCAGCTCGGCATAGCCTTTGCGCGGCTTGCGGGCGCAACCGTGGCGGCCATGGACCCGGAGCCGGAAATGCTCGCCGCCGCCGAGACCGGCGCGAAGGATGCGGGCGTCGAGATCACTGTCCGCCAGGGGTCCTCCTATGATCTCGGCCCGCACATCGGCAAGCTGCGTCTCTGCGTCATGGGCCGCTCCTTCCACTGGATGGACCGTCCGGCCACGCTCGCAGCGCTCGACCAATTGATTGAGCCTGACGGAGCCGTCGTGCTGTTCCACGACAAGACGATACTGGCGACGCCCGACTGGCGCGGCATCGTCGAAAAGCTGGCGGAGACTTTTTCGCCGGAGCGCCATGAAGAACGCCTGCTGCGCAAGGGCAAGGCATGGGCACCGCATGAGACCATGCTGCTCGCCTCGCCCTTCCGCAATCTCGAGCGCATCGGCGTCGTCAGGGAATACAAGCGGGATATCGAGGACATCGTCGGCCGCGTCTTCTCGATGTCCTCCACCTCGCCGCAGGCGCTCGGCGACAAGCTGGCGGATTTCGAGGCGGCACTGCGGGCCGAATTGCTGGAAGTCGCCCCCGACGGCAAGATCACGGAGATCGTCGAGGCCAACGGGCTGCTCGCCTTCCGCGATTAAACCGAGATCATTCCTTGCCGCTCTCCGGCGCGGGCGTCAGCTCCTGCCGGGTGGCGGCGAGGAATTCCTGGGATAGCTCGGGATTGTCCATCGCGCGAGCCAGGATGACGGCGCCGACCATGGCCGAGAGGCTGACGAGCGCCTTGCGGCGGCGCTCTTCCGGCGTCTCGCCGGGCGTGATCTCCTCGAGGATCGCCGCCATGCCCATCAGGCCGCCGGTGAAGGTCGATTGCATTTTCGGGCCGTGACGGCTGACCTCCTGCGTCAACGCCGCAAAGACGCAGCCGGTCGCATGCTCCACGACATTACGATGCGACAGATAATGCGCGAGCAGCGCTTCCAGCGGCTCGTCCGGCGCACCGTCGACCACATGCTTCCAGCGCTCCAGGGAGCGCGACACCAGCGCCTTGCTCGCCTCGCAGGCGAGTTCATCCTTGGATTCGAAATGACCGTAGAAGCCGCCATGCGTCAGCCCGGCCGCCTTCATGATGTCGGCGACGCCAATGCCGTCAAAACCCTTTTCGCGAAAAAGCTCACCCGCAACAGCGAGGATCTTCTCACGGTTCTCGGCGAATTTTTCCCGGCTCACTCTCATCAAAAAACTCCATCAGAGCTTCAATAAATCTTGATTGACAATTTATATGATGATCATCATGAATATGCAACAAATATGATCGTGATCATCTAAATGCCTTTGCACAATCGTTCAAGCCGGGAGAATGGCATTGCGATACGAGCGAATATGACATCGCCGACCCTTTTCAGCCAGACAGCCGTCGACCCTTCCCGATCCTGAACGCCGAAACACGAAACCCCACTGGAACGCATCCCATGGTCTCCACAGTTCTCGCCTCGACGCTGGCCCGCCGCAACATCCATTACGGATGGGTCGTCGTCGGCGCCACTTTCCTCACCATGCTCGTCACCGCCGGCGCCATGGGCGCACCCGGCGTGCTCATCAAGCCGCTGGAAGACGAATTCGGCTGGAGTACGTCGTCCATTTCCTCAGCGCTCGCCGTCCGCCTCGTGCTGTTCGGCCTGATGGGTCCTTTCGCCGCCGCTTTCATGAACTATTTCGGCGTCCGCAAGGTCATCGTGTTTGCGCTCGCCACCATCAGCGTCGGCTTCATCGGCTCGCTGTTTATGACGCAAGTATGGCAGTTGCTGCTCTGCTGGGGCATCATCGTCGGCTTCGGCACCGGGCTCACCGCCATGGTGCTCGCCGCCACGGTCTCGACACGCTGGTTCACCAAGCATCGCGGCCTCGTCATCGGCATGCTCTCGGCAAGCTCAGCCACCGGCCAGCTCGTCTTTCTGCCGCTAATGGCCGAGCTGACGACGCGCTACGGCTGGCGCACCACCGTGATTTTCGTCTGCGGCATGATCGTCGTTGCCGCGCTCGTCGTGCTGCTCTTGATGCGCGACCGCCCGTCGGACATCAACCTGCCGCTCGTCGGCGAGATCCACGTCACGCCGCCACCCGCCGCCGCCAAGAGCCTGAAGGCAGCGCTCGCCTCGCCGATCATCATCCTGAAGGAAGCGTCGAAGAGCTCGACCTTCTGGATCCTGGCAGCCACCTTCTTCATCTGCGGGCTCTCCACCAACGGCCTGATCCAGACGCATTTCGTCACGCTCTGCGGCGATTTCGGCATCGTGCCGGTCGCCGCCGCCAGCGTGCTGGCCGTCATGGGCATCTTCGATTTCTTCGGCACGATCGGCTCCGGCTGGCTCTCCGACCGCTTCGACAATCGTTGGCTGCTCTTCTGGTATTACGGCCTGCGCGGCCTGTCGCTGGTCTACCTGCCCTTCAGCGACTTCACCTTCTATGGCCTGTCGATCTTCGCCGTCTTCTACGGCCTCGACTGGATCGCCACCGTGCCGCCGACCGTCAAGATCGCCGCCGACCGCTTCGGCCGCGAAAAGGCGGGCCTCGTCTTCGGCTGGGTCTTTGCCGCCCACCAGCTCGGCGCCGCCACCGCCGCCTATGGCGCCGGCCTGACCCGCACCGAACTCAACACCTACCTCCCCGCCTTCTTCGTCGCCGGCGCCTTTTGCGTACTCGCCGCAATCCTGGCGCTGACCATCAGCAAGCCCGGCTCGACGGATAGGGCTCCGGCGATGGCACACTGAAGCAAACAGGAAAAGGCCCATGGCGACACTTCATCGCCATGGGCCATATCTCAAGTGCCGGAAAACACCCGCATTCCTTCGCCAGCCGTCTTGCGCGCTCGGGCGATCACATGCTAGACACCCGCCTCGTCAGGATCCGTTGCCCCATTGGCGGAATTGGTAGACGCGCTCGACTCAAAATCGAGTTTCGAAAGAAGTGCTGGTTCGACTCCGGCATGGGGCACCACCATCCGGCCGAACAGCCAAATTTCATCCAATAAAAAACCCGCATAGAGCGGGCTTTCCAATTCGAACGTTCTGGCCCGAGCGGATCTTTCAGCCGGCGCCCAAGTGCCATCAAAGCGGGCGCTGTGGGCGTGTCGGCCGTTCCCGCTCGATACGCAGAGCTTTAAGAAGCGCCGCCTTCTCCAGCCGTTGGTCGACCTTGCCCGTGGTGATCTCACGAAATACCGTGTCGGTCTTTTCGCTGATCCCGCACCTGAATCCTCTGTGTTTTTTTGAGTTTGGAGCGATATGGATTGGCATTATCTACATCCTCCGTTTGGGTAGCGGGTCGGTTGGGCACGGGCTTTCCCAGCTAGCACCATGACGGCACCTGCCGTCGTCACCGACATTCCCACGTATCGTTGCCTGCCAAGAAGGTAAGGATACGGCTTCACTTCCGCACAGAATGCGGAAACCGTTTCCTATAAGAGCGATCATAGCACGGATTGTCGGGAATATTTTACTTTAATTTCGCATTCGCTTTTATATCAGCACGCTTCATCGAACATGTACACAAGAATCCGCCAGCAACGAACTTCTCCTGAAAGTTGGACATCAACATTCGAGGGCAGTCCATTGCTGGCGGACTTTGCCTACTGCTGAGCAGGTGCCGTCGCAGGCTGTGTTGATGTAGCCGGTGGCGTTGATGTTGCTGGCGGCGGGGTCGTTGTGGTCTGAGACGACGGAACCGTTGTTTCCATCGAGCCTGTGTGAGGCCAGAAGTTCCACGCCAATGCGGCCACGACAGCCGCCGCCAGTATAACCAGCCACGATGCCCAGGGTGGGCGCCGTGACAGCGGCGGCGTTCCGAGGTCCGGATTTGGTCTATTGAAATCATTGCTCATTGCGATACTCCTCCACATCACAAACCATAAACCCTTGGATGCAGAAAAAGTTCCAAAGCACGGCAGGGTACATGTGAGAAGGGCATCAGCCATGCAACGGCCGCCGTCCATCCGGGCGACGGTCAACAGAATTCAGTGAATTACAGGAAGATTAGCGATGATCATGAGAGCAATACCAGCGGACAGAACCGATGTCTCTATGAAGAAAATAGCATACTGTCGTCCGGTGAAAAATAAATTAAATCGCATCATCCAAATTCTCCTTGCATGATTATTTTAATTATTGCCTCAGCATAACACGTATCACCCAGAAATATTTAATTTATTTGGAAATTTCACCATAAAGATAGATATCCACTAAACACGGAGGCCACGAAAACCTCCATCAACACAGCACCAAAACCCGAAACATAAGAAAACACTAAATAAAAACCCGGCGGTGGTGATCACCCTGGCTTCACGAAAAATTTTGACTTTGTGCCGCCCGCCCGAGCCTGCGGCCATTTACAGCCACAATCCTCGTCCCTAAAGGTGTGCAACGCAGCAAAAGGGGGTACCATGCTTCGTAGACTCTACGATTGGACCATGTCGCTGGCCGGCCGCAAATCGGCGGAAGTCTGGTTGGCGGTTATCGCCTTCGTCGAAAGCTCCGTCTTTCTTGTCCCCGCGGACGTCCTGTTTCTGCCCATGTCGCTCGCCAAGCCCGAACGGGCCTGGCGCTATGCGCTGACGGCAACCATCGCCTCCGTGCTCGGCGGCATCGCCGGTTGGGCGCTCGGCTACTACGCCTTCGAGACCATCGCCAAGCCGATCCTGGAATTCTATGGCAAGCTCGACGCCTTCAACCAGATGAGCGCCGGCATCACCTATGAATGGGTCCTGCTGCTGCTGGTCACCTCGGGCCTTGCGCATCTGCCGCCGATCAAGGTGGTGACGATCCTGTCCGGTGTCGCTCACATCGATCTCGGCCTCTTCATCATCTCGGCCATCGTCGCTCGCGGCGCGCGCTTCTTCTTCCTGGCCTTCCTGCTGCGCCGCTACGGCGAATCGATCCGCCACTTCATCGAGAAGCGCCTCGGCCAGATCACCATGGTCGCCGCTGGCATTCTCATCGTTCTCTACGGCATCTTCCATTTTGCTCTGGCAAACTGACCACGGAGCCCCCTGATGTCCCAGACTTCAACCTCCTCCCGCGCTGGCCTCGGCTATTCCGCGCTGCTGGCAATCGGCATGGCCATCGTCGTCGGCTCGGCGCTCGGCTTCCAGCATATCGGCGGCTACATCCCCTGCGCGCTCTGCCTGGAGCAGCGCCAGCCTTATTATTACGGCATTCCCGTCGCGATCATCGCAGCCCTGACGGCCGCCCTCCGCCTGCCCTCCTGGATTACCCGCACGCTGCTGGCGATCGCCGGCCTGATGATGGTGGTCGGCGGCGGCATCGGCGTCTATCATGCCGGCGTCGAATGGCACTTCTGGGCAGGTCCCACGACCTGCTCCACCTCGGCCAGCAGCATGACGCAGAATGCCGGCGACCTCCTGAACGAACTCAGCACGATCAAAGGCCCGTCCTGCACGGAAGCGGCGCTGCGCGTCCTCGGCATTTCGATGGCAGGCTGGAACGTGGTCGCCAGCGTCATTCTCGCGGCGATTGCCTTTGTGGGTGTGAAGAAGGCTGGATGATCTTGGGTAGCGGCCGCGATCTCTCATACGCCGAGGCTCCGATACCCCCTCTGTCACTTCGTGACATCTCCCCCACAAGGGGGAGATCGTTGGGAGTTTGCCGCTCGTCACCCGTAAAACAATAAGCCTCGGTTTCAACGGATACGGTGTCTGCTCAAGGCGCGGACGTGCCACGAGTTACCAATCTCCCCCTTGTGGGGGAGATGTCACGAAGTGACAGAGGGGGGTGACGCACTCTCCGCAAACTCGGTCGCCGCCGAGACGATAACTGCCCCTTAAGGCTGCAGTTCCGTATCCCAGTAGAGATAGTCGAGCCAGCTGTCGTGCAGATAGTTCGGTGGGAACAGCCGGCCATTATTGTGCAGGTCCTGCACGGTCGGCTGATACGGCTTCTGCGCCGGGAACATGCCAGCCAGCTTCGGCAGCTTGCTGCCCTTGCGCAGGTTGCACGGCGAGCAGGCCGCCACGACGTTCTCCCAGGTCGTTTCGCCGCCATGGGCGCGCGGGATGACATGGTCGAAGGTCAGGTCGTCATGGGTGCCGCAATACTGGCACTCGAACCGGTCACGCAGGAAGACGTTGAACCGGGTAAAGGCCGGGTTGCGGGACGGCTGAACGTAACTCTTCAGGCAGACAACGCTCGGCAGCCGCATCGAGAAGCTCGGCGACGATACGCATTGATCGTATTCGGCGATGATATTCACACGGTCAAGGAAAACCGCCTTGATCGCGTCCTGCCAGGACCAAAGCGACAAGGGGTAATAACTTAGCGGTCTATAGTCAGCGTTCAGAACGAGCGCCGGCAAAGACTGCGGGGAGACTGCAATCGTCAAGGAACCCTCCTGATCGATTCGGCATCTGCACCTGTATATTAGGCCGGTTGTTACAGGATTGTGAAGTCCAATAAATTCAGTGCAAAGAGGCGAATCTATGAGACCCACTGATTAATCGATAGGCAGCGCCTCGCGCCGGGTCTTGATGGCATAATAAGCCCAGAAAAGCCGGGCCGCGACCGAGCGCCAAGGCGCCCAGACCGCCGCTTCCCGGGCCAAGAGCTTCGGCAGGGGCCTGATCTCATGGCCGAACGCCATGCCGACGGCCGCCTGCAGGGCGACATCGCCAACCGGGAACACATCTGCGTGACCGCCACAAAACATCAGATAGACCTCGGCCGTCCACGGGCCTATCCCCTTGATCGACGTCAGTTCGGACAGCGCCTTTTCCGGATGCTCGGTGCTCAACGAATGCAGATCGATTCGGCCTTCGACAACGGCATCGGCAACGCGCGCCAGCGTATCCGCCTTGATTCGCGACAGGCCGAAAGCCCGCCAGGCATCCGGCTCCAGCCCGGCATAGGCCTCGGCCGTCACCCGGCCTAGCCTCGCCATCATCCGTCCCCAGATCGCGTCGGCGCTTGCCCGCGACACCACTTGCGACACGATGATATGGGCCAGCCCCTCGAAGCCCGGCTCGCGCAGGCGCAGCGGCACCGGGCCGGCCTCCAGGACAATCTGCCGCAAACGCGGGTCAAGCTCGACCAGCGCCGCCAGCCCTTGCCTGATATCGTCTTCATCGCGGATGATATGCATGGCGTCTGATGGTCCCTCGGTAAAATTCGTGGCAGAAGAAAGCATGATCGCGATTCCCCGTCAAAAGCCGAGATTCCGCTTTGCGCCGAGCCCGAACGGCCCGCTGCATCTCGGTCATGCGCTGTCGGCGATCCTCAATTACGACATGGCGATCAAGACCGGCGGCGATTTTCTGCTGCGCATCGAGGACATAGATCAGGCCCGCTGTACACCCGATTTCGAAGCGGGGATTTTGACCGACCTCCGCTGGCTTGGCCTTGCCTGGGAAGAACCAGTGTGCCGGCAGTCCGAGCATTTCCCGGCCTATCAGAGCGCCCTGCAGTCGCTGATCGACCGTGGCCTCGTCTATCCCGCCTTCCTGACACGCGGCGAAGTAAAGGCGCGGGTCGCGGCGGGTGAGGCCGACGGAAGATCTTGGCCGCGCGATCCGGACGGCACGCCGCTCTATCCGCTCGACGATCGCGAACGCAGCTCCGAGGAGCGACGGCGATTGCTGGATGCCGGTCTCAAGCACGCTTGGCGGCTCGACATGGAAAAGGCCGTCGCCGAGGTCGGCCAGCCGCTCCATTGGCGTGAAAACGGCGATGGCGAGACGGGCGATATCCTTGCCGATCCCACCGCCTGGGGCGATGTGGTGCTGTCGCGCTCCGATGCGCCGTCAAGCTATCATCTCTCCGTGGTCGTCGATGACGGGGCGCAGGGCATTACCCATGTCGTGCGCGGCCTCGATCTCTTCCACGCCACTTCGATCCACCGCCTGTTGCAGGCCCTGCTCGGTCTGCCGGAGCCGCTCTACCACCATCACCGGCTGGTCCTCGGCGACGACGGTCGGAAGCTGTCGAAGAGCCAGGGCGACACCGGCATTGCCGAATGGCGCGAAACGGGCCTGTCACCGGCGCAGCTTCGCCGCCGCGTCGGCCTCTGATTGCTGCTTGTCGACGTCGGGCTTGTCAGCCTGCGGACTGGCCGCTGCCTTGCCGAACAGCAGGCGCCGCACCTTGAACTTCATCAGCGCCGCATTGATCTCCGCGCCCATGATGAAGATCACCGCGAGCATATAGAGGAAGATGAGCACGATCATCACTGAGGCGAGGCCGGCATAGGTGGCGGTGTAGTTGGCGAAAGTCGAGAGATAATAGGCAAACAGCAGCGCGCCGATCGACCAGAAAACCAGGGTCAGGAACACGCCGGGGATGACGTCGAACAACCGCCGCCGCCCGGCCGCCAGCCACAGATGCAGGATCAGCAGTCCCGCCACCAACAGGAAGATGGTGCCGTAGATCCGCCAGCTGAAAACGACGTCGAGGATATCGGCGAGCCCCGGCAGCCATTGCCGCGTATAATTCAGCGCTAGCGGCACGGCGACCAGCAGGATGCTCAGCAGCGCAAAGATCAGGACCGCGATCAGCACGTAACCGAGGCTGGCCAGGCGGTTGAAATACCACGGCCGCGTTTCCGGCACGCGATAGGCGCGGTTGAGCGAGATGCGCAGCGCCTCGACGCCGTTGGAGGCGAAATAGGCGGCGGCCAGCACCGAGATCGTCAGCAGCCCGCCGCGCGGGATGGTCAGCACCTGCACCACCTGATCGGCCACCGGCTTGGCGATCGCTTCCGGCCAGGTGTCGAAGATCAGGTGCACCGCGGTCGAGGAAAACTGGCTGGCACCAAGGAAGCTTGCAAGCGCGGTGCCGAAGATCAGGAACGGAAAAACCGCCAGCAGCGTCGAAAGCGCGACATGGCTCGCCATGGCGAACCCATCGTCCTCGACGAAATGGAACACTGCATCGTAGATGACCTTGTAAAGCGCACGCACGAATGTCGGCATTCCATCTCCGCTTGCTCCCGGTCCTCATCCACCGGTTGTCGATTGTATCGGGCTCCTGAATATGGGAAACGACTCCCACTTTGTACAGGAATCATTCCATGGCCGATCAACGCACCATCATCGTGACGGGCTGCTCCTCCGGTATCGGCGCCTATTGCGCCCGGGCGCTGAAGGCCGATGGCTGGCGGGTTTTCGCCACCGTCCGCAAGGAGACGGACCTCGGCCTGCTCGAGGCCGACGGCATCGAGACCCTGGTGATGGACTACACCCGGCAGGATACGATCTCGGCGCTGGTCGCGACGATCAGCGAACGGACCGGCGGCCACATCGACGCCCTGTTCAACAATGGCGCCTACGGCCAGCCGGGCGCCGTCGAAGACCTCTCCACGGATGTGCTGCGCGAACAGTTCGAGACAAATTTCTTCGGGTGGCATGAGCTGACGCGGCAGGTAATCCCGCTGATGCGCGCCCGGGGCCAGGGCCGCATCGTCAACTGCTCCTCCATCCTCGGCCTCGTTCCCTATCGCTTCCGCGGCGCCTACACCGCCTCGAAATTCGCTCTGGAGGGGCTGACCATCACGCTCAGGATGGAGCTGCAGGATAGCGGCATCCATGTAAGCCTCATCGAACCTGGCCCGATCGCCACGCGCTTCACCGCCAATGCGCTCGCCAAGATCGAGGAACATGTCGATCTCGAACATTCGGCCCATGCCGTCGAATACCGGCGGCAGCTGGCGCGACTGAATGGCACAGGCCCGGTCAACAAGCATAAATTGGGACCCGAAGCCGTCTATGACGTGTTAAAATCCGCCTTGAATGCGAAAGATCCGCGTCCGCACTATCTCGTGACCACCCCTGCCAAGCAGGGCGTTCTTCTGAAAAGGCTGTTGCCGGCTAACCTTTTCTATCGTCTGATGCGCCGGCTGGATTGAAAGACGGGGACGGAGGAGAGCCATGTCCACATTTACCTATATTGCCGCCATCATTGTCATGGGCCTCGTGGTGCTCGTCCTCATTCGCGGCCTGTTCAACATGATGAAAGGTGACAACCCCAATCTCTCCAACCGGCTGATGCAGCTTCGCGTGCTGTTGCAGGCGGTCGCCGTCATCCTGATCATGCTGACGCTGTGGCTGACCGGCGGCGGCCGGCCAGCCTGATTGCGGGATCAAGATGGTCAAGCTCAACAAGATCTACACCAAGACCGGTGACGACGGCACGACCGGCCTCGTCTCCGGCCCGCGCCGGCTGAAGCACGATCTGCGCGTCGAATCCTACGGCACGATCGACGAAACCAATTCCGCAATCGGCGTTGCCCGGCTGCATACGGCCGATATGCCCGAGCTCGACGCCATGTTGATGCGTATCCAGAACGATCTGTTCGATCTCGGCGCCGACCTCTCGGCGCCGGAAACGGATGAGCTGCTTCCCTATGAGCCGCTACGCATCATCGACAATCAGGTGTCGCGTATCGAACATGATATCGATGCTCTGAATGCCGGTCTCGAACCGCTGAACTCCTTCGTCCTGCCCGCCGGCAGCCCCGCCTCAGCCCATCTCCACCTCGCCCGTACCATCGCGCGACGCGCCGAGCGGCTGATGGTGGCTTTGTCACGTACCAAGGGCGAGCGTATCAGCCCGGCGGCACTGAAATACGTCAACCGCCTCTCTGACTTCCTGTTTGTCGCCGCGCGCCATGCCAATGATCGAGGCCGCGCCGATGTACTCTGGGTTCCCGGCAAGAATCGGTAACAAGGCAAATTACGTCTCGTACCGGGTGATCGTATTGACGTTAACGTAAACGTTATTTACACTCCTAAAGCAATTTGCCTGTCTGCGGCATGGAAGCGTTGTAATTGGGAAAAAAACGCGTATCCATGTCGCCATTCGACAAACGGAACGGCGCGGAACAGGCCATGGTCTGGAGCGCAGCGTTGAAGGAAGGATTCCATGAAGATTCTGGTCCCCGTGAAGCGGGTAGTTGATTACAACGTCAAGATCCGGGTCAAGCCGGATGGTACGGGCGTTGAGCTTGCCAATGTCAAGATGTCGATGAACCCGTTCGACGAGATCTCGGTTGAGGAAGCACTGCGGCTGAAGGAAGCCGGCAAAGCCGAGGAAGTCGTGGTCGTCTCGATCGGGCCTACCAAGGCTGAAGAGACGCTGCGCACCGCGCTCGCCATGGGCGCCGACCGGGCGATCCTGGTCGAGACCGACGATGCCGTCGAGCCGCTCGCCGTCGCCAAGATCCTCAAGGGTGTGGCGGATGCCGAACAGCCCGGCCTGATCATCGTCGGCAAGCAGGCGATCGATGACGACTCGAACCAGACCGGCCAGATGCTCGCAGCCCTCCTGGGCTCGGCACAGGCAACCTTCGCCTCGAAGATCGAGATCGGTGACGGCAAGGCTCAGGTCACCCGTGAAGTCGACGGCGGCCTGCAGACCATCGAGATCAAACTTCCGGCCGTGGTCACCACGGATCTTCGCCTCAACGAACCGCGCTACGCCTCGCTGCCGAACATCATGAAGGCGAAGAAGAAGCCGCTCGACAAGAAGAGCCCGGCCGACTTCGGTGTCTCGACGGCGCCGCGCCTGAAAGTGCTGAAGACGGAAGAGCCAGGTGGCCGCAAGGCAGGCATCAAGGTGGGTTCGGTCGCCGAGCTCGTCGAGAAGCTCAAGACCGAAGCCGGCGTGCTTTAAGGATAGGAAAGGGAGACAATCATCATGGCCATTCTTCTTCTGGCTGACCACGACAATACCAGCCTTTCCGACCAGACCGCCAAGACACTGACGGCTGCCGCCAAGATTGGCGGCGACGTGCATATCCTCGTCGCCGGCAAGGGTGCCAAGGCTGCGGCCGATGCCGCCGCAAAGCTTGCCGGCGTCTCCAAGGTGCTACTGGCCGAAAGCGACGAGTTAGCCAACAACCTCGCCGAACCGCTGGCTGATCTGATCGTATCGCTGGCCGCCGGCTACGACACCATCATCACGGCCGCCACCTCGGTCGGCAAGAACGTGCTGCCGCGTGTCGCGGCCCTGCTCGACATCGCCCAGATCTCCGAGATCACCGACGTCGTCTCTGCCGACACCTTCAAGCGCCCGATCTATGCCGGCAATGCCATCCAAACGGTGCAGTCGAGCGACGCCAAGAAGGTGATCACCGTTCGCACTGCGTCCTTCGCCTCTGCCCCGGAAGGCGGCTCGGCTGCCGTCGAGGCCATTGCAGCGGTTGCCAATCCCGGCCTTTCCAGCTTCATCAGTGATGCGCTGTCCTCATCCGACCGTCCGGAACTGACGTCTGCGAAGATCATCATCTCCGGTGGCCGTGCGCTTGGTTCTGCCGAGAAGTTCAAGGAAGTCATCCTTCCTGTCGCCGACAAGCTCGGTGCTGCCGTCGGCGCATCGCGTGCGGCCGTCGATGCCGGCTACGCGCCGAACGACTGGCAGGTCGGTCAGACCGGCAAGGTGGTCGCTCCGCAGCTCTACATCGCTTGCGGCATCTCGGGCGCCATCCAGCATCTCGCCGGCATGAAGGACTCGAAAGTCATCGTCGCCATCAACAAGGACGAAGAGGCGCCGATCTTCCAGATCGCAGACTACGGCCTCGTCGCCGATCTCTTCGAGGCCCTCCCGGAACTCGAAAAGGCGCTCTGATCGCGCCTCCTGGTCTCTTTCGCAGTTGCGAAAGACTGGAAAATTGTCCTTTATGGGTCTATCAATCTTGCCGGGCTAGAAATAGTCCGGCAAATTTATGACGAATAGCATGGCGCGCCGCCAAGAACGCGCCACCCGGGGGAGTTGGCAATGAGTTCGCTGAAGACGATTGGTATTATCGGAGCGGGCCAGATGGGCTGCGGCATTGCCCACGTGTCCGCCATGGCCGGTTATAAGGTGCACATCTACGATCTGTCGCAAGAACGCATCGAGAGCGGTCTTGCCACCATCAACGGCAACCTTGCCCGCCAGGTCTCTTCCGGCAAGATGACCGACGAGGAGCGTAAGGCGGCGCTGGCGCTGATATCGGGCTCTTCCGACCTCAACGATCTCGCCCAGGTCGACCTCGCCATCGAAGCCGCGACCGAGGACGAAAGCGTCAAACGCAAGATCTATGCGCAGATTTGTCCGATCCTGAAGCCTGAGGCGATGCTCGCCACCAACACCTCGTCGCTGTCGATCACCCGGCTCGCCTCCGCGACCGACCGGCCGGAACGCTTCATGGGCATCCACTTCATGAACCCGGTGCCTGTGATGAAGCTGGTCGAGCTGGTGCGCGGCATCGCCACCGAGGAAACGACCTTCTCCGCCGCCAAGGAATATGTCAGCTCGCTGGACAAGACGATCACGGTGGCTGAAGACTTCCCGGCCTTCATCGTCAACCGTATCCTTCTGCCGATGATAAACGAGGCGATCTACACGCTTTACGAAGGCGTCGGCACCGTCGACGCCATCGACACCGCCATGAAGCTCGGCGCCAATCACCCGATGGGCCCGTTGCAGCTTGCAGACTTCATCGGCCTCGACACCTGCCTGTCGATCATGCAGGTGCTGCATGACGGCCTGGCGGATTCGAAATACCGCCCCTGCCCGCTGCTGGTAAAATATGTCGAAGCCGGCTGGCTCGGCCGCAAGTCCGGTCGCGGGTTCTATGATTATCGCGGCGAAGTGCCGGTTCCGACACGGTAATCCTTACGGTTGCCTCCGGGCTGACCCTCGCGGTTCGAGGCCCTGCCGCCGCTACGCTCTGGCGCCGGCGCACCTCACCATGAGGACGGAACTGCGTCGCCTACAAACCAAACAGATCGCTCCTAAAACGTTGGAAATTTCAGCAAGCGCAACAGGTTAGCCCTCACCCTGAGGTGGGAGCACAGCGAACCTCGAACCACGAGGGCGGGTGATCGAGCAACCAGACCGCTCAAATCCCCACCGCCGCCTTGATCAGGTTCTTCGCGTCCTCGCTGTCCCATGCCGCCGGGCCGTTCATGGCCGAAACCAGACAACCCTTGTCGTCGATCAGCAGCGTCACCGGCAGGCCGAAGGCCAGGCCCTGCTTCTTCAGCGCATTGAAGACACCCATCGTGCTATCGCGATAGTAGCCGAGCTTGTCGATGCCGTAATCGGTGCGGAACGCCTTCGGCTTCTCATCGTCTCCGGTGTCGATATTGACGGCGACGACCTCGAACTTGTCGCTGCCCATGCTCTTCTCCAGCGCGTTCAAGGCCGGCATTTCCTCGCGGCAGGGCACGCACCAGGTCGCCCAGACATTGAGCAGCAACGTCTTGCCGGAGAAATTACCGATCGACAGCGGCTGGCCGTCCGCCCCCTTGAAGGAAACGTCGTGCAGCGAGATCGGCGTCTGCGGCGCGGCCATGGCGGCGACCTGTCCCTTGGTGAAAGGCGTCAGGGCCGCGGCGCGTTCCTTGGCCGTTTCGCATTGCCCGGAAGAGGCCGTTTCACCAATACCATTGCCATACCCCGCCTCCTTCACGTATACCGCTGCCGCACCGGCGACGACCCCGGCGACGGCGGCAAGCAGGACAAGTTTCACGGACGGCAGACCAAACGGCTTCTTCGCTGTCATTACATTCTCCAGGTAGGCATCTCATGGCTGACGGCACGGACACCAAATCCTCCAACCAGATGTGGGGCGGACGTTTCGCCTCCGGCCCCGCGGCTATCATGGAGGAGATAAATGCATCGATCGGTTTCGACAAGAAGCTGTTTGCGCAGGATATCCGCGGCTCCATCGCCCATGCCACCATGCTCGCTCATCAAGGCATCATTTCAACCGAGGATAAAGACAAGATCGTTCACGGGCTGAACACGATCCTGTCAGAAATCGAAGCCGGCAATTTCGAATTCTCCCGCAGCCTCGAAGACATCCACATGAACGTCGAGTCGCGGCTTGCGGCCCTGATCGGCCCCGCCGCCGGGCGGCTGCACACAGCCCGTTCGCGCAACGACCAGGTGGCGCTCGATTTCCGCCTCTGGGTCAAGGAAGAGCTGCAGAAATGCGAACAGGCGCTAACCGGCCTGATCGCCGCCTTCCTCGACCGCGCCGAGGAACATGCCGACACCGTCATGCCCGGCTTCACCCATCTGCAGACCGCACAGCCGGTCACCTTCGGTCATCATTGCATGGCCTATGTCGAGATGTTCGGCCGTGACCGTTCGCGCGTCCGCCATGCCATCGAGCATATGGACGAATCGCCGATCGGTGCCGCCGCCCTTGCCGGCACAGGCTTCCCGATCGACCGCCACATGACGGCCAAGGCGCTCGGCTTCCGCGAGCCGACCCGCAACTCGATCGACACCGTCTCCGACCGCGACTTCGCTATCGAATTCCTGTCGATCGCCGCCATCGCCGGCATGCACCTGTCCCGGCTCGCCGAAGAAATCGTTATCTGGTCGACGCCGCAATTCGGCTTCGTACGCCTCTCCGATGCCTTCTCCACCGGCTCCTCCATCATGCCGCAGAAGAAGAACCCCGACGCCGCCGAACTGGTGCGCGCCAAGACCGGCCGCATCAACGGCTCTCTCGTCGCGCTGCTGACGATCATGAAGGGCCTGCCGCTCGCCTATTCCAAGGACATGCAGGAAGATAAGGAACAGGTCTTCGACGCCGCCGAAAGCCTGGAACTGGCGATTGCCGCCATGACCGGCATGGTGCGCGACATGACGATCAACGCCGCCCGCATGAAGGCCGCCGCCGGCTCCGGCTATTCGACCGCAACCGACCTTGCCGACTGGCTGGTGCGCGAAGCGGGCCTGCCCTTCCGCGACGCCCATCACGTCACCGGCCGCGCCGTGGCGCTCGCCGAGAGCAAGTCCTGCGATCTCGCGGAATTGTCGCTGGAAGAGCTGCAAGCGATCCATCCGTCGATTACCGCCAAGCTCTTCGACGTCCTGACCGTCGAGGCCTCGGTCGCCAGCCGTAAGAGCTTCGGCGGCACGGCGCCATCGGAAGTGCGCAAGCAGATCGCCTTCTGGCGCGCCCGCAACTGAGACAATCGCCGGAAACCACACTCCAACAATCAGGGTGCACAAGGCGCGGAAACTTCGCTATGAAGGATTGCTTCCGCGTTAGCCGCCCAAGAGGATTTCGATGCAGATCAACATGCCGCATATCATCCGCCTGACCGTTGTCCTTTCGGTCATCGGCCTTGCCGTCGTCGGATGTGGCCGCAAGGGCGATCTCGATCCGCCAAGCGCCGCGGCGACCAAGGGCGGTGACGTCTCCAAGCCGACGAAACAGCCGGGCACCGAGGACAAGAAGTTTCTCCTCGATCCGCTTCTCTGAGCAGGCCGCAACCGTGAACCATTTCCAGTACCGCGACGGCATTCTCTACGCTGAGGACGTTCCCGTTCCCGAGATCGCCAAGGCGGTTGGAACGCCTTTCTACGTCTATTCGACGGCGACGCTCGAGCGGCACTACCGCGTCTTTTCCGAAGCCTTCAGCGATGTCGACGCCATGGTCTGCTACGCGATGAAGGCCAATTCCAACCAGGCGGTGCTGAAGACGCTCGGCCGTCTCGGCGCCGGCGTCGACGTCGTCTCCGTTGGCGAGCTACAACGCGCTCTGGCTGCCGGCATCCCGGCGAACCGCATCATGTTCTCCGGCGTTGGCAAGACCGCTGAGGAGATGGACGCCGCGCTCGAAGCCGGCATCTATTGCTTCAACGTCGAATCCGAGCCGGAACTGGAAGTGCTGAACCAGCGCGCCGTCCGCGCCGGCAAGATCGCCCCCGTGTCCTTCCGCATCAATCCCGACGTCGATGCTCGCACCCATGCGAAGATTTCGACCGGCAAGAAGGAAAACAAGTTCGGCATCTCCTGGGAGCGCGCCCGCGCCGTCTATGCCCGCGCCGCCAACCTGCCGGGTATCGATGCCACCGGCATCGACATGCATATCGGCAGCCAGATCACCGAGTTGCAGCCCTTCGAGGATGCCTTCAAGCTGCTGCGCGAGCTCGTCGAGACGCTGCGCGGCGATGGCCATGACATCGACCACGTCGACATCGGCGGCGGCCTCGGCATCCCCTATCGCGACGACAATACGCCGCCGCCGCTGCCGGACGCCTATGCCCACATCGTCAAGGATCAGCTCAGCGGCCTGAACTGCAAGATCGTCACCGAGCCCGGCCGCCTGATCGTCGGCAATGCCGGCATCCTGGTGACGGAAGTCATCTATGTGAAGGACGGCGGCGACAAGAGCTTCGTCATCGTCGACGCCGCCATGAACGACCTTATCCGCCCGACGCTCTACGAGGCCTATCACGAAATCCGCCCGGTCGAGATCACCGCCGCCAATGCGCCGCGTATCAAGGCCGATATCGTCGGCCCAGTCTGCGAAACCGGCGACTATCTGGCGCTCGATCGTGAAATGGCGATGCCGAAGCCCGGCGATCTCCTGGCCGTCAGCTCCGGCGGCGCCTATGGCGCAGTGCAGGCCGGCACCTATAACAGCCGGCTTCTCGTGCCCGAAGTGCTGGTCAAAGGCGGCGATTTCCACGTCATTCGTCCGCGCCGGACCTATGAAGAGCTGATCGGCCTCGATTCGATTCCGGCCTGGCTCAGCGCATAACCCCGAAAGTCGGAATCGATTTTCGGATAGGATTATGCGCCGGCTTAACCGCGCGGCTTAATCACGTTTAAGCGAAATCCGCTGAAAAAGTGGCCTTTGCCGTCGCTTGCTCTCGTCTTCGCCACAAAGAATGTTATCTTTCCATGACAAACGTTTCGCCGGGCGTTGTAAATTTGGGCGTGTGGGACGCCCAGCCATTTCCAATGGGCAGTTAGCCATCCACGTCAGATCGGGGAGAAAACCGGACCGATGACCAGCCCAAGCAACCCGAAGAAGGGCGCTTTCGTCAGCCGTCCGGCACTGGCACGGCTGGTTGCGGTCAAACGTCTCTTCGCGCGGCTGGTACTGGTCTCCGAGCAGATCCTGCCCCTGTTGCTGCTGCCGCTGTCGATCCTTGCCCTCTTCCTCTCGGCCGCCTGGTTCGGCATTTTCCGCATCGCGCCGGATATGCTGCGCCTTGCCCTGCTTGCCGTTTTCGCGATCGCCTTCGTCGCCGCCTGCTTCCCCTTCCGCCGCCTGCGCTGGCCGACCGTCGGTGAAGCCGACCGGATGCTGGAGGAGCGCAACGGCCTTCCGCATCAGCCAGTCACCGTGCAGGAAGACGAGCCGGCTTTCGACACGCCCTTTGCCCGGGCGCTGTGGCGGGAGCACCAGACCCGCATGGCGGCACGCATCGCCGCCCTGGACGCCGGCTTCCCGCGCCCGGATATTGCCCGCTACGACCGCTTTGCGCTGCGCACCATTCCGGCGCTGCTGCTGGTGACGGCTTTCAGCTTTTCCATGTCCAACAGCGGCGGCTCGCTGAGCGATGCCTTCATCGCGCCCGCCATCACGTCGAACAATCCGGATGTCCGCGTCGACGCCTGGGTGACGCCGCCCTATTACACCGGCGAAGCACCGATCTATCTGACCGGCAACGCCGCCAATACCGGCGACAACGTCAACGTCCCGCAATTCTCCGAGCTCACCGTGCGCGTCACCGGCGCCTCTGCGAATGAGAAAGCGCTGTTCAAGCCCGCCGACAGCGACACCAGCGCCGAAATCCCCGAACAGCTCGCCGACGCCGGCAAACAGGCATCGGCAAATAGCAATGCAACCGTCCCCGTTGCCGACACCACTTCGCCGCCCGCGCCCGGCGCTGCTGCGATGGTTGCCCGCACCCATGTGCTGAAGCTCGAAAAGGGTGGCAAGCTGACGGTCAACGGCAAGTCCTGGTCCTTCAACGTGGTCGTCGACAAGCCCCCGGAAATCGCCTTCGACGGTATTCCGCACGCCACTGCCAACGGCTCGCTCGAAATCGGCTTCAAGGTGAAGGACGATTATGGCGTCGAGGAAGCTCGTGCCGAGATCGTGCCCGTCGATGCAGATCCGCAAGCCAAGCCGCTCTATGGCCTGCCGGAATACAAGCTGGAAATCCCGCGTCGAGACCGCCGAGATGGTAAGGGAATGACGAGCCGCGATCTGACGCAGGACCCGCTTGCCGGCAAGAAGGTGCGCGTCACCCTCGTCGCACGCGACGGCGCCGGCCAGACTGGCCGCAGCGCACCCTATGAAATGACACTCCCCTCGCGCAACTTCGGCCAGCCGCTTGCCGCCGCCGTCGCCGAGGAACGCCAGATTTTCGCGCTCGATACCCGCAAGATGCCGGAGGCGATCGAGCTCAACAAATCGCTGACGATCCGCCCTGACGAAACGATCCCCGATCTCGGCAACTACCTGCTGATCAAATCGGCGCTGACACGCATGAAGCTCGCCAGCGGCGATGCCGCCCTGAAGGATACCGCCGACTATCTCTGGCAGATCGCGCTCGGCATGGAAGACGCGCAACTGACCGACGCGGAGAAGGCGCTCCGCGATGCGCAGCAGAAGCTCTCCGACGCCCTGCAGCGCAATGCGCCCGACGCGGAAATCAAGAAATTGATGGACGAGCTGCGCAAGGCGATGGGCAACTATATGAAGGAGCTCGCCGAGCGCATGAAGAACATGCCGGCGCAGCCCAACCAGAAGTCCGCCAATATCCTGCGCCAGCAGGATTTGCAGCGGATGATGGACCAGATCGAGAATCTCGCCCGCTCCGGCAACCGCCAGGCAGCGCAGCAGATGCTGTCCGAGCTGCAGCAGATGATGAATAACCTGCAGGCAGGCCGCCCGCAGCGCGACCAGAATCAGCAGCAGGGCGAAGCAAACGACAAGATGCGCCAGCAGATGGACAAGCTTGGCCGAATCCTGCGCGACCAGCAGAAGCTGATGGAACAGACTTTCAAGCTCGACCAGACCATGCGCGACCGCATGCAGCGCGGCGATCCCAACGAGGACGGCGACGATGCGCTGAACCAGCCCATGCCGGGCCTCGGCGATCCGCAACAACCGGACATGGGCGAGCAGAACCAGAACCAGCGGCCGGGCCAAAACCAGCAGGGCCAGCAGCAACCGGGTCAGAAGCAAGGCGACAACGAGACGGACGGCATGACCGCCGACCAGTTGCGCGATGCGCTGAAGCAATTGCGCCAGCAGCAGGATGATCTCGGAAAACAACTCGGCGAGCTGCAGAAGGAACTCGGCTCGATGGGCATGAAGCCGAACCAGAATTACGGCAAGGCACAGCAGGAGATGAAGGGTGCGGCTGGCGAGCTCGGCCAGGGCAACGGCGAGACCGCCGTGCAAGGCCAGGGCCGTGCGCTCGACGCGCTGCGCAAGGGCACGCGCGACATGATGAACCAGCTCATGGCGCAGATGCAACAGCAGGGTCAAGGACAGGGCCAGCAGCAGGGGCAGGCCGGCCAGGGCAACCAGAACGGCCGCGATCCGCTAGGCCGTCTGCGCGACGGCAAACCCGGCATATTCGACGAGACCAACGAGAACAAAGTGCCTGATATCATCAAGGCGCAGCGCGCCCGAGAAATTCTCGACGCCATCCGCGAGCGACTGAGCAACAATCCGTCACTGTCCGACGAACGGAACTATCTCGAACGCCAGCTCGATATGAGGCAGTAAGCTTGCCTTGCCTTCGCTGTCATGGGCGAAGGCCTGCTTCGATGGCGCCGATCAAGCCGCCAGAGCGCGGGCAACCGCCTTGCGGATATCCGGCAGGGCAAAGGGCTTGGAGACGACATCAACGATCTTTTCCATCAGGTCGTCGGCACGCTCGCGCTGTTCGGCATAGCCGGTCATCAGCAGGATCTTCATGCCCGGGCAGGTCGAGGCCGCCTGATGCGCCAGCTCGATGCCATCCATCACCGGCATGCGGATATCGGAGAGCAGCAGGTCGAAGCCGCCCTGCTTCAGTTTTTCCAGACCTTCGGCGCCGTCGGCCGCCTCTTCGGTCTCGTGGCCATCCAGGCGCAGTGCCCGGGCGACAAAGGTGCGAAGAGAGTCCTCGTCTTCCGTGATCAGAATTCTTGCCATGGTCTATGCTCCGTGGTCCGTCATGTTCCGCGACCGAAATCACCAGAATTCCGTTTGCGATCGGTAAACGACGGAGGTGCAATCCCGTCCCGTGGTTAACGGTTCGTCATCGCTGGAGCATATTGGGACAGCTTGACGGAGCGCCGGGTTAATCTGGAATCGGCGCCCCACGAGCCAAGGCTATTCGTCCGCGTCGCCGGTCACAACACCCACGAAAGGCAATTCACGGAAGGCATAGGCGACGTCCATGCCATAGCCAACGACGAAATAATCGGGGCATTCGAAGCCGACATAATCGGCCTCCAGCTCTTCCTGGCGCTTGACGCTCTTGTCGAGCAGTACGGCGAGCGAGACGTGGCGGGCGCCACGCTCATAGAGTAGCTCCTTGGCGAAACGCAGGGTCCGCCCAGATTCCAGAATATCATCGATCAGCAGCACGTCGCGATCTTTCACGTCGCTGTCGATGTCCTTGACGATGCGAACGCCCTGGGACGTGGTGCCAGCGCCATAGCTCGACAGCGTGATGAATTCGACTTCCGGTGCCAGCCCAGTGTCATGCAGCGCACGCAGCAGGTCGGCGGCAAAGATGAACGAGCCCTTGAGGATAGCGATGACGAGGAGATCCTTCGTCGGACCGCTGGCGATCTGCTGCGCCAGGACCTTGTTACGCTCGGCGATCTGCTCGGCAGTGAAAAGCGGCTCGATATTCTTCCCGCGTACGACAGGCATTGATTGGCATGCTCCATGGCTGTGATGCGGTACTTGTCCGCTGATCAAGCCCTAGCCCGTAGCACAATCACGAGAGCCGACACACCCCCTATGGCATGAAGGAAAGCCGAACATCCGGCGTTTTTCCACCGGGATGCTGCAATCTGGTGGAAAAACCACGGCTTTCATGCGGCCCGATACGGTCCACGGGCGGGTTCACCACGACGCTCGTCAGCAACTGATCGCCGGAGAAGATATCGGCGCGCACAGGCGACACCGTCAGCGTTGCGCCTGTCTGGTTCTCGATGATGCCGTTGACGGTAAGCACCCGCATGCCATTCTCATCGCGCGGCGTCAGCGTAACATGGGTAAATTGCAGCGGATCGGACGTTGCCTGCGCCGGCGTGCCGGACAATCCGGAAAAGCCGCCGGCAAGACCGAAAACCAGGATCGCGAGCGCTGCGATCAAAGCCACGAAACTGCGCCGCGATGCCCGCTGCAGCCATCCCTCGGCAAGGCGCAAGCCGGTGATCGCGCGAACGTGAACACCGCCGGGAGCCCGCCGGGGCTGCGGCCTTGGTCGGGCACCCTTCTCGTGATTGCTGTTGGCGCGGCCGGGAATGACGGTCACGAACTCGGCGTCGATGATATCCGGCTTCTGCCCGAAACGATGGGATAGTTGCGAAGCCGCTGCGCGTTCGGGCGGAAGCAGGTCATAGACCAACTCCGCCTGCTGCCGGCGGTGGCGAAAAGCACCCATGACGACCTCCCTTTCCGGTGATCCACATGGTTTCCACGCCCATCTGAATTCTGGGCATTGAAACGAATCCTGCCCAGTCGTAAATTTTAATGGTTAATGCTTCGCAAAGACCGCCATGAATGGGGCGCCTTCCCAGCAAAATTTACCGTCCGTTAACGCAATTGGTTAACAAGTCGCCTGATTGAACACCGCGGAAGACTGGACTGCCCGTTGATCCATTTTGAGAACGTCGGTTTGCGCTATGGCATGGGTCCGGAAATCCTCCGCGACCTGACCTTCGACATTCCGAGGAAATCGTTCCAGTTCCTGACGGGCCCCTCCGGCGCCGGCAAGACGACCTTGCTGCGCCTGCTGTTCATGTCGCTGCAGCCGACCCGCGGGCTGATCCGCATGTTCGACCGCGAGATCTCTTCGATCCCGCGCAACGAGCTGCCGTTGCTGCGCCGTCGCGTCGGCATCGTCTTTCAGGATTTCCGCCTGCTCGATCACCTGACGACCTATGAGAACGTCGCCCTGCCCCTGCGTGTGCGCGGCAAGGATGAGAGCTCCTATCGCAACGATGTGCTGGAGCTGTTGAAATGGGTCGGCCTCGGCGAACGCATCAATGTGCTGCCGCCGGTACTGTCGGGCGGCGAGAAGCAGCGCGCCGCCATTGCCCGCGCGCTGATCGACCGGCCTGAAATCCTGCTTGCCGACGAGCCGACCGGCAACGTCGATCCGCCGATGGCGCGACGGCTGCTCAACCTGTTTCTCGAACTCAATCGCCTCGGCACGGCCGTCGTCATCGCCACGCACGACCTGACGCTGATGGATCAGGTCGAAGCCCGGCGCATGATCCTGTCGGGAGGGCATCTCGATATCTATGACTGAGCCCACACCCCGCAGGAGCCCCGCCAACGCGAGGGCTGCCGGCAACCCCGAAAGACCCACTGCCACGCCGCCCGAGAAGAGACGGCCGGAGATGCGCGTGCGCCCGACCGGGCCGATCGTGCCTTCCTCCAACATCCAGGGGAATGCCCTGATCGTCGTCATCGCCATCATGGCGTTCCTCGCCTGCCTGACGCTCGGCGCTGTCAGCATGGTGCGCTCGACGGCGGCAAGCTGGGAGAGCCAGATCGCCCGCGAGATCACCATCCAGATCAAGCCGGACGACAATCTCGACATGGACAAGGCGCTTACCAGCGCCCGCGATATCGCGCTTGGCTTCGTCGGCACGAAAAGCGGCCAGATCGTCGACGAGGCGGCGACCGCCCGCCTGCTCGAACCCTGGCTCGGCTCCGGCCTCGACCTCAAGGAACTGCCCGTTCCGCGCCTGGTGATCATCACCATCGACGAGACGCATCCGCCGGACTTCGAGGCGATGCGCGGCCTTCTGAAGAGCGAGATACCGCAAGCGACGCTGGACGACCATCGCACCTGGGTCGACCGGCTGGTCTCCATGGCGCACACCACCGTCCTCATCGGCACTGGTGTCCTGCTGCTGGTCTTCACCGCCATGGTGCTGACGGTGGTCTTCGCCACCCGCGGCGCGCTCTCGGGCAACCGCCACATCGTCGAGGTTCTGCACTTCGTCGGCGCCGAGAGCACGTTCGTCGCCACCGAATTCCAGAAGCATTTTTTGAAGATCAGCCTGAAGGGCTCCGCCGCCGGCAGCGCGCTTGCCGCCCTGTTCTTCGCCACCGCCGGCCTTCTGCAACGAAGCACGATCGCCACGCCGCAGACCGACCAGGCGACCGCCCTCTTCGGCACGTTCTCGGTCGGCACCCTTGGCTATCTTGGCATCCTTGCGACCATGCTCATCATCGCCTTGCTCACCACAGTCACGGCGCGCTTCACCGTCATGCGTACGATCGACGAGATCGATTTGGTTCGTTCCGACCCAGGAAGGACCGAAAATGTACAGAATTGACGCTTTGATAATTATCTTTTACGGTTCGATGGCCCGTTCCTTGCCGCATTTCGCGTATAATAACGAATCATGAGCATGGACCTGACGACTCGCAAGGCTGTGAGTTCTCAATCGTTGTGGGAGCGCTTCCACAGCGACAGGCCCGTGCGGCGCAGCTTTTTCCGCCGTTTTCTGCGCTGGGGCGGCTTCGCCTTCGTCTTCCTCGTCGCCATCGTTTTCGGCGGCTTCCTGCATTTTGCCGATTCGATTACCACACTGAAGCCACCGCTGGAGCCGAAGGCAGATGCGATCATCGTGCTGACCGGCGGCTACCAGCGGATAGACCAGGCCGTAGAACTGCTGCGCACAGGCGCCGGCAACCGGCTCCTGATCTCCGGCGCACATCCGACGACCACGCCCTCGCAAATCCGCAAGCTGACGCAGAGCCCCGCCAACCTCTTCAATTGCTGCGTCGATATCGGTTATGACGCCATCGATACCATCGGCAATGCCCGCGAGGCGGCAAAATGGATCCACGCCAAGGGCTACAAAAGCATATTGGTGGTGACCAACAACTATCACATGCCGCGCAGCCTGGCGGAGCTGAAATATGTCGATCCGGCCACGGACTTCATTCCCTATCCGGTGGTCAATTCCGATCTCAAGACCAAGAACTGGTTCACAGACCCCAACGCGCTGCGCACCATGATCTATGAATACGCCAAGGTTCTTCTCGCCGGCGCGCGCAATATCACCGGTCTTGGGCGGCCGCTCGGCCTGCGCTCGCAAGAACAGAGTGACGATCCCGACTGAGATGCCGGGTGGCGCGCGGGCCGACTTTTTATTGACAGCGTAATCGTGTAGGCAAGGCTTCGAATGCCGTTGCAAGCCGGCGTATTGGGAAAGCCTTGATGATCACGCTGCGTTCGATCCTGTTCAATATCGCCTTCTATGCCAATCTGATTATTCGCATGATCGTGCTCACGCCGATCTATTTCCTGATGCCGCGCAAGGCCGCCTATGCGATCCCCAAGGCCTGGGCAAAATCCAGCGTCTGGCTGATGGAAAAAATCGTCGGCACCACCTTCGAGATCGAAGGCCTGGAGAACATCCCCAAGGGCAGCTTCATCTTCGCGCCGAAGCACCAGTCCTTCTGGGATACCTTCGCGCTCCTGCCCTATCTCGACGATCCGGTCTATATCCTGAAGCGCGAGCTGATGTGGATTCCGCTGTTCGGCTGGTATGCGAAGAAGCAGCGCATGATCCCTGTCGATCGCAGCGCCCGCGGCAAGGTGATGTTCGACGTGCTGAAGCGCACGCGCGAAGAACTCTCGACCGGCCGCCAGCTGATCATCTATCCCGAGGGAACCCGCCGCCCTCCCGGTGCCGAACCCGTCTACAAATACGGCATCGCCCGCATGTATCGCGACCTGGATATCCCGGTCGTGGCGGTTGCCATGCATCCCGGCCTGTTCTGGCCACGCCGCACCTTCCGCAAATATCCCGGCCACTTCAAGGTCCGCATCCTGCCGCCGATCCAGCCGGGCATGGACCCCGACGCCTTCTTCGAGCGGCTGATTCAGGAAACAGAGAAGGCAAGCGACGAGTTACTGGTGGAAACCATCGCCAGCAACCCGGATCTGCCCGTGCCGCCGACCGCCGCGAAGCGCCTGGCCGAGATCGGTAAGGCCAAGGTAGCCGCAGCTATTTAGGATGCTTCCCGCATCCGCTCGATCTCGCCGGCGACCTGCTCCAGCCATTGGTCGCGGATGCCCATCTCGCGCAGATGCGCCAGCGTATTGAAAACGTAGGCATCGTTCGGGCCGGACTGGCCGATCGCCGATTCGACGATATGGGCCGCATCGATGGCGTCCAGCCCGCCTGCATATTGCTTGTGGTCACGGTCGACAATGTAAGCGACGGCGGTCACCCGCCGGCCATCGGCGAGCCGGATCGCCAACGTCTTCTCCAGATAGACATGGGTGACCAGCTCACGTTCGCGCAGATAGGTCAGCACCTCGTCCCATTCGGCGGCCACGACGCGAAACGCCATGCCTCGGCAGGACCCGCCGCGATCGAGACCCAGCACCAGGCCGGGGCTCGCCTCCGTGCCGCGATGAACCCAGGAATGGACGCAAAGGGAGCGGCGATAGCCGAAAATCAGCGCCTCTGATTTTTCAACATGGCTAAACCCCGGATTCCACATGAGCGATCCGTAGCCAAATACCCAAAATTCGTCCATATCCAACGCCAAATCATTGTGACCACATCAGTTCAACCATTGGAGAACAACATGGCAGCGTCAAGCCAGAGCGTCACATCCGGCACAGGCAAACGCATTTGGTTTATCGGGCTGGGGCTGATCGTAATCCTCGCCGGGCTTTATACCGGCGGCTGGTACTATGCGACGACGATGGTGAGGGCAAACGTGCTGAAGGCGCTTGGCCAGCAGAACGACACCGGCATTTCGGGTGAATGCGCCGATATGGCCTTCAGCGGCTTTCCCTTTTCGATCGGCCTCTCCTGCTCCAAGGTAAGCGTCGATAACCAGACCAAGGGCGTTTCCACCGCCTTCGGCAACCTCCAAGCCTCGGCGCCGGTCTATCAGCCGAATCATATCGCTTGGACGCTGAAATCACCGACGCAATTGCGTACCGCGCAAGGCCTGACCGTCTCGGCGGAATGGACCGACCTCCAATCCAATCTCGTCGCCAAGGGCCGCGGTATCGAACAAAGCCAGACCGTCATCGACGGGCTGAAGGCCAGCATCGCCTCCTCCTCCACAGGCCAGAACGCCGATGTGACCGCCGATCATACCGAGATGCATGCGCGCCAGAATGGCGAGGATTTGGAGCTGGCGATCGGCATCGAAAACGCCAACGCCACCATCAAGGATTTCCCGCAGGTGCTGCCGACAGCCTCGACCAGCGCCAATATCACGCTGACCGGCAAAGCCGGCATGCTCGACGGCAGCGACAGCAACGGTCTTCATGGTGCCGCCGGCGTGCTGCATCAGGCTGTCATCGATATCGGCGATGGCCGCGTCATGACGCTCTCCGGCCCTTTCAATTTCGATGATCAGGGCCTGCTGTCCGGCCAGTTCAAGCTGGAGATCAATCAGATCGGCCCCTGGGGCGACAGCCTGAAGGCAACGATCCCCGCCGCCAAGAATATCGTCAATACCGCCACCAAGCTACTGAAGGCGCTCGCCAGCGGCGGCGACAAGGTCTCCGTCGACCTCACCGCCGATCGCGGCCGCCTCTCCCTCAGCGGCTTCATCCCGCTCGGGAAGATCCCGCCGATTTGAGACTCAACATCTTCTCCCCAACGGGAGAGACAGTCGCTCTCCCGTTGGGGAGAAGGAAAAAGAGTCACTACTTCTTCGCGTCCAGCGCATGACGGCCGAAGTCCGGGGTGTCAACGTCCTGGCCGGCCTCGACGATCGAGCGGCGGATGGCGCGGGTGCGGCTGAAGAGTTCGAAGATCTTGTCGCCCTCGCCCCAACGGATCGCCCGCTGCAGGGAAGCCAGATCTTCCGAGAAACGCGACAGCATTTCCAGAATAGCATCGCGATTGTGCAGGCAGACGTCGCGCCACATCGTCGGATCGGACGCGGCCAGTCGCGTGAAGTCGCGGAAGCCGGAGGCGGAATATTTGATCACTTCCGATTCCGTCACCGTCTCCAGATCATCGGCCGTGCCGACAATGTTGTAGGCAATCAGATGCGGCAGGTGCGAGACGATCGCCAGCACCTTGTCGTGATGCTCCGGGTCCATCTCGTCGACGCGCGAGCCGAGCGCCTCCCAGAAATGCCGAAGCGTCTTGAGGGCCGTTTCGTCGGTGCCCGGGATCGGTGTGAAGATGCACCAGCGACCCTCGAACAACCCGGAAAAGCCTGCGTCCGGTCCCGACTTTTCCGTGCCCGCCAGCGGGTGGCCGGGGATGAAATACACGTTTTCCGGCATATGCGGCTGCATCTGCGCGATGACCGAGGCCTTGGTCGAGCCGACATCGGTGACGATGGTGCCGGGCTTCAGATGCGCGGCAATCTCCTTGGCCACACTTTCGGACGCACCGACCGGCACGGAGACGATGACAAGATCTGCATCCTTGACCGCTTCGGCAGACGACGGCGTGTAGCGGTCGCCGAGCTTCAGCTCCTCGGCACGATTCAGCGTCTCGGCGCTGCGCGTGGAGATCACCACTTCTTTGGCAAGGCCGAGGCGCTTGATGTCATGGGCGATGGAAGAACCGATCAGGCCGATGCCGATCAGCGCGATCCGGTCGAACTGAATGCTGCTCATGCCTTGCGCCCCATAAATTCCGTCAACGCATCGATGAAACCGAGATTGGCCTCTTCCGTGCCGATGCTGATGCGCAGCGAATTCGGGAAGCCGTAAGACCGCACCGCGCGCACGATGTAACCACGGCTGGTCAGAAAATCATCGGCCTCAGTCGCGCGCTTACCATCGAGATCGGGGAAGTGGACGAGGACGAAATTGGCGACCGACGGCGTCACCTTGAGACCGACCGCTTCGAGCGCCTGCGTCACCTTGCCGATCCACAGCGTGTTGAACGCCACGGCTTTCTCCGTGAAGGCCTGATCGCGAACGGCGGCGGCCCCCGCTGCAATGGCGCCGGCATTCATGTTGAACGGACCGCGCACGCGGTTCAGCGCATCGATGATATCGGCAGGTGCATAGACCCAGCCGACGCGCAGCGCTGCCAGGCCATAGACCTTGGAGAAGGTGCGGGTCATGACGACGTTGGGATTGGCGGAAACAAGTTCCAGGCCTGCCTCGTAGTCGTTGCGGCGGACATATTCGGCATAGGCCGCATCAAGCACGAGCACGACACGCTTCGGCAGGCTCGCCTGCAGACGACGGATTTCGCTGACCGGGACATAGGTGCCGGTCGGATTGCCCGGATTGGCGATGAAGACCATCTTGGTCTTTGCGGTGACGGCAGCGAGGATAGCATCGACATCGACCGTGCAGTCCTTTTCCTTCACCGTGACCGGCGTGGCGCCCGCGGCCATGATCTGGATCTTGTAGACCAGGAAGCCATGCTCAGTGATAACGGCTTCGTCGCCCGCGCCAAGATAGACATGGCAGAGCAAGCCGAGCAGCTCGTCGGAGCCATTGCCGCAGAGGATGTTGGCCGGGTTCAACCCATGCACATCGGCGATCGCCTGGCGCAATTCCTTGGCCTGCCCGTCCGGATAGCGTTCCAGATTCGTTGCCGTTTCACGGAAAGCTTCGATAGCCTTGGGGCTCGCGCCGAGCGGCGTCTCGTTCGAGGAGAGCTTGAACACCCGCGCCACGCCCGGCGCATGCTCCTTGCCCGGCACATAGGCAGCGATATCGAGAATGCCGGGACGCGGGACGGGCTTGCTCATTTCCATGCTCATGGGATCGACCTTGGGAAGGGCCGGAAAAGACCGGCTTTAAACACCCCGTCGCATTAATGCGGATTGACGAATTTGTCGAGTGTTTGCGCGCGGCGAGGGTGTCACACACCGTCGCGTGTCGTCGGTATGCCACGCGGCGCCAGCACCGGCACGAAGACGCGGCGCGAGGCGCGGACCGCAACCGGCAGGCCTTGATAGAGCCGCTTCTGCGCCTCGACGACGATGACGCCGGAAAAGGCCGGCCAAAGCATGCGCCCGACCCGCTCGAAAGCGCGCCTGAGGCTCAGGACCGTGCGCAGCTTCGAGGGCGGAAAGAGCAGCGCCTCGGCTGTCGCCCCCGGCGTGAAATTGGTCTCGCGCAGCAGCGAGGTGAGCTGGCCGCGCGAATAGGGCCGGCCGGAGCCGAAGGGCGTATGCTCCATGCGCGCCCAGACGCCCCTGCGGTTCGGCACGACGATGACAAGGCGGCCGCCGGGCGCCAGCACCCGCCACAGCTCCTTCAGCGTCTCGCGCGGGCTCTCGGCGAACTCCAGCGAATGCACCATCAACACCCGATCGATCGAGCTGTCCGGCAGCGGCAACTCTTCGTCGAAAATCAGCGCCGTCGAGGACGCCGAACCCATCGGCCAGTTCACCGCCCCCTGCCCCGCCGGCATGAAGGCGAAGGTCCGCTCGGTGTCGGCGCGGAAGCGGTCGAGATAGGGAACGGCATAGCCGAGACCGACGAGACGCTCCTCCGGCAGACGCGCCCAGATCGAGGACAGCGCCATGGCAATAGACTGCTCCGCCAAGCGGCCGAGCTCGGAATGATAGAATTGGCGGAGGTCGACGATATCGGCGTGCATTGCCTCAAATGTTATCAGCCGAGCGTTGGACTTCAAGGCCGAACCGCCTACATTTCGAATCAACCCCCGTGAAAAGAGGACGATTTCGACCATGAAACCTTTGGAATTAGAGGTATTTATCTGCCGCTCCGACAATTTCGGCGTCCTGGTTCATGACCCCGAAACCGGCTATACGGCCTCGATCGACGCCCCCGAGGCCGGCCCCATTCTGGCGGCGGCCAAGCGGCGAGGCTGGACGATCACCCACATCCTCACCACCCATCACCACACCGACCATGTCGACGCCAATCTGGCGCTGAAAGAGCAATTCGGCTGCGAGATCATCGGCCCGATCGGTGAGGCTGTCGCCATACCCGGTCTCGATCGCGCCTATGGCGACGGCGGCAGCTTCGAGTTCGGCAATCATACCGTCGATGTCATTGAGACGCCCGGCCACACCGCCGGCCATATCTGCTACCACTTCGTCGATGACAAGCTGCTGTTTGCCGCCGACACGCTGTTCGCGCTCGGCTGCGGCCGGCTGTTCGAGCGCCCGGCAACCGACATGTGGGCATCGCTGCAGAAGCTTGCCGTATTGCCGGATGAAACGGCGATCTATTTCGGCCACGAATATACGCTCTCCAACGCCCGTTTCGCGCTGACGATCGACCCGGACAACGAACGGCTGAAAAGCCGCGCCGCCGATATCGAGGCGCTTCGGGCTGCGGGGAAATTCACCATCCCGACGACGCTGGCGCTGGAAAAGGAAACCAACCCCTTCCTGCGCGCCGCCGACCCTTCGATCCGCCGGCATCTCCTGATGGAAAGCCGCAGCAACGAGGAAGTTTTTGCCGAAATCCGCAAGCGCAAGGATAATTTCTGATGCGGCCGCAAGAGATCATCGAGGCGCTCTCCATGCAGCCGCATCCGGAAGGCGGCTGGTATGTCCAGACCTTCCGGGACGATCACGGCGGCGAGCGCGGCCATTCTACCGCGATCTACTACCTGCTGCAGGCGGGCGAACGCTCGCATTGGCATCGGGTGCATGATGCCGCCGAGGTCTGGCACTACTATGCCGGCGCACCTTTGGCCCTGCACCGCTCGGCCGACGGCAAGGCGAGTGAAACGATCGTCCTCGGTATCGATCTTCCGAAAGGCGAGCGCCCGCAGGCGATCATTCCCCCCGACTGGTGGCAGTCCGCCGAAAGCCTCGGCGACTTCACCCTGGTCGGCTGCACGGTCGCACCGGGTTTTGAATTTTCCAGTTTCGAAATGGCGCCCCCAGACTGGAAGCCCGCCTCGACCTAAATATTTTACCGTTCATCGACGCGACAAGCGGCGCAGGGCCGCTGTGTGCACCTGCCGCCTTGAAAAACCTTCGCACTGTGTCAGCTTTACACCGGGAGAGAGACTATTGATTCATTCGGAGGAGGTTTTCTGGTGCGTTTGTTATTTCCCTTATTCCTCGTGGCAGGCTGCGTCATGAGTGTTCCCGCCCTGGCCCTTGATGCCCCAGCCTCGCCGCCGGCGGATCGGCCATTGAAAGAATTCGTCACCTCCGTCGAAAAAGACGGGTCGATCACCTTCCGCCTCTATGCCCCCTCGGCCAAGGCCGTGTCCGTCGTTCTCGGCTCGCGCGACCCGCTGACCCTGCAACGTAGCGACGACGGCGTATGGAGCGCCAAGAGCGAGCCGCTGAAACCCAATCTCTATGAGTATTATTTCAACATTGACGGCTTCCGCAGCATCGACACCGGCACCAACGCGCCCAAGCCACAGCGGCAGGTGAACACCAGCCTCATTCTGGTGCCCGGCAGCATTCTCGACACCCGCAACGTCCCGCATGGCGACCTCAGACTGGTGACGCTGCATTCCAAGGCGCTGAATTCCGAGCGGCAGATGCATGTCTATACGCCGCCCGGCTACACCGACGCCTCGAAACCTCTACCGGTCGTCTATCTCTACCACGGCTTCGGTGACACGGTCGCCTCCTGGGTAACCCAGGGGCGGGCACCGCAGATCCTTGACAATCTTCTGGCGGAAAAGAAGATCGAGCCGATGATCGTCGTCATCCCGGATACGGAAACCGATATTCCGGACGCAATCCCCGAGAATTTCCCCGGCGCCGACCGCCGCAAGAATTTCTATCCGATCAACGCCGACGCGGCTGACCGGGAGCTGACCCAGGACCTGATCCCCTACATGAAGAAGTACTATCGGGTGCGCGACAATGCCGACGGGCGCGCGGTCGTCGGCCTGTCGCAGGGCGGATATCAGGCGCTTGTCTCCGGCCTCTCGCATCTCGGCACCTTCGGTTGGGTTGCGACCTTCAGCGGCGTCTCGACGACCACCGTGCCGAACAAGGCTGTCGACGCCGCACTGAACGATCCCGACAAGATCAACAAGGCGCTGCGCGGCTTCACGGTGACGGTGGGATCGAAGGACCAGGTCACCGGCAAGGATATAGCCGGGCTCAAAGCGATCCTGGACGAAAAGAAGATCGCCCACGACTATCACGAATATCCGGACCTCCAGCATGAGATGGATGTCTGGCGGCCATCGCTGGTGGCGTTTCTGGAGAAGGTCTTCAAGAAATAACACGGCCCGCTTCGGGCGCGTAAACTACGCCCGTTCCACCGCTTCCGCCTGCGCCGCCCCACCACTATCGCGGCGCAGGATCATCCGGTGCGCGGCCAGAACCGCGCCGCCGGTCACCAGCAGGCAGGCAAGTGCAATAGCCCAGCTCGGCTCGGCAAAGCCGAAAAGCGTCAGGATCAGCGTCGACAGCAGCGGCGCGGCATAGCTCGCCGCGCCAAGAATCTGAATATCGCCATTCTTGACGCCGTAATCCCAGGCATAGAAAGCGGCCCCGACCGGAAAGAGCCCGAGCCCGAGCACCACTGTCCACTGCGATGCCGTTTCCGGCCAGATCGTGTCCTCCAGGCCGAGATGGCAGACCAGGGAAAGGGCCGAGGTCGCCATACAAAAGATCGTCACGACATCCGTCGACACCGCCTCGAACCGGCGGGTGATCAGCGAATAGCCGGACCAGGTGAAGGCGCAGAGGAAGGCAGCGCCATAGCCGACGGCATAGGCGCCCTCGAAGTGAAATCCGTTGCGGCCGACGATCAGCACCGTGCCGGCAAGCCCCATCAGCGCGCCGACCATGTGATACCAGCGCAGCCGCTCGCCCGGCAGCAACGCCGAGCCGACCACGATCAGAAGCGGCCAGAGATAGGCAATCAGCCCCGCCTCGACCGCCGGAGCATGGCGCAGGGCCGTAAAATAAAGGAAATGAAAGCCGAACAGCCCGACAATGCCGGTGATCCACAGCTTGGCCGGCTGGCGCAACAGTTGCAGGCGCTCAGGCTTCAGCGCGAGGACGACAATACCGGGGATGCTGCCGATGGCAAAACAGATGGCAAGCAGCTGAAACGGCGGTACCTTCCCGGACGCGACCGTCAGCAGCGCCAGAAACGACCACATCACGATGGCCGTGAACCCCGTCAATGTCGCGCGAAACTTCAACTCTGCCCCCGGTCTGTCGCCGCGGGCATCTCCGCCGCGAAAACCCTCTTAGCTGCCGTATTTGACGGCGGTGATCGTCACCGTCCCGTATTGCGTCGGGATGCGGACGTAAACCGGAGCATATACATTCATGACATCGGCCTTGGCAAACCAGATCTCCATCCCGTCGCTCTTGGCGAGATAGAGGTAGTCCTTGCGCGTCGACTTATAACCGCTCTTCGGCGTGAAGCGGACGCCGCAGGCAATCGTCTTGCCCTTGAAACCATCCGTCGAGAACGGATGCGATCCCTTCGGCGACAGTTTCAAATCCATCCGCATTTCGCCGTCGAAAACGGACAGCGTTTGGTTGCAGAGGTTGAGATTAGGGGTCGCCGGGAAAATCATGCCAGAAATCGGATCAAGAACCGATTTCAGATCGCCGCCGCCGAGCGGAATCCAGCTCGCCGGCCGATTCGGTTCCGGCGTGATGCTGTTCGAAGTCACATTGCCGTCGGTATAGGCGACGTCATAGGTGCGCTCCCGTTTACCGCTCTTGTAGTAGAGCGTGTAATGCGTCGCCTGCAGCCTGCTATCGCCGACCACGCCGGTCACGTCCGTTCTCGCGTCGATCGAGGTGACAAGATCGGCAAGACCCGACGAGGTGATATCGCCCCGGATGGTGAACTGCTTGTCCTTGACCTCGGTCTTGAAGTCAGCCCTTGCGATCGGAAGACCGGCAAGCGACACGCGGTATTGTGTTTCATGCCGCACCGGATCGGCCGACGCCGCCAGGGGCATCGACGCCATCAGGGCCGAAACAAAGAACCACTTCCGAAAATGAACCATCACCGAAGCCTTCAACAAAGAGCAGGCAACATATATAGGCGCTTTATGCGCTTGCTGCGACCATCAGAAAATAGCAGCTTTTTGACGGAATTGCGGGAAAGCTCAAGGTTTGGCTTGA
>DASVPC010000284.1:0-19203 GCA_036383055.1 Rhizobium sp.
CGAAGGCTTCGATCCCATCGACTGAGAGGCCGGTGATCGCTGCCGCCCATTCCGGCGTCTTCGTCTTCAGATGCGCTTCCAGGCCCGCCGGATCGTCGGCGTATTTCGCCATATAGCTACGGTCGGCATAGCCGTCACGGAAGGCGATGTGCATGACGGCGCAGGCCAGCGCCGCATCAGTCCCCGGCTTGACGATCAGCGCCAGGTCGGCCTGTTTCATCGTCGGATTGTCGTAGATATCGATGACGACGATCTTGGCGCCGCGCTCCTTGCGCGACTTCACCGCATGGGTCATCACGTTGACCTGAGTGGCCACCGCATTGGTGCCCCAGATCACAACGCAATCGGTATGGCCCATTTCGTGCGGATCCGGGCCGCGCAGCGTGCCCGTTGCCATGGTGAATCCGGTCCAGGCGGGGTTGGTACAGATCGAGGAGAAGAAGCCGGAGTAGCGCTTGGCATGGCGCAGGCGATTGATGCTGTCGCGCTGCACCAGGCCCATGGTGCCAGCATAATAATAAGGCCAGACCGCCTCGCTGCCATCCCTCGCCTCGGCCTTGACAAAGGCATTGGCGATCTCGTCCAGCGCGTCGTCCCAGGAGAGCTCCTGCCAGCGCCCCTCGCCCTTGGCGCCAGCCCGGCGCAACGGCTTCATCAGCCGGTCGGGATGATAAAGCCGCTCGGCATAGCGGGCGACCTTGGCGCAGATAACGCCCGACGTATAGGAATGGTCCCTCGCGCCGCGTACGCGACCGACCTTGCCATCCTCAGTTAGATCGATCTCCCGCGCGCAGGTGGAGGGACAGTCATGCGGACAGGCGGTGTGGCCTATCTTGGATTTGGCTTGAATGGGGGTCGCAATGTTCATCGTATTTGTATATTTCAAGCCATGCCCGGCCAAAAGGCATAATCTGTCCCATCGCAACAATTCATGCGGACTTCACCGACAATGAACTATCGGCATATTTACCACGCGGGCAATTTCGCCGATGTGCTGAAGCACGCGGTATTTGCCCGGCTCGTCCGCTACATGCAGAACAAGGACAAGGCGTTCCGCGTTCTGGATACCCATGCCGGCATTGGGCTCTACGATCTCTCTTCGGAGGAAGCACAGAAGACCGGCGAATGGCAGGACGGCATCGGCCGGATTCTCGACGCCGAACTCGTGCCGCAGGTCGCCGATCTGCTGGAGCCGTATCTGACCGCAGTTCGCGAGCTCAATCCCGATGGCGGCCTGCAATTCTATCCCGGCTCGCCGAAGCTCGCCCGCATGCTGTTTCGCCCTCAGGACCGGCTGTCGGCCATGGAACTGCACCCCGAGGACTTCCAGCGGCTGCACCGCCTGTTCGAGGGCGACCACCATGCCCGCATCACCGAGCTCGACGGCTGGCTGGCGCTCGGCGCGCATCTGCCGCCGAAGGAGAAGCGCGGCATCGTGCTGGTCGATCCGCCCTTCGAGGAAGACGGTGAATACGAGCGGCTGGCGGATGGCCTTGCCAAAGCCTGCCGCCGCTTTCCCGGCGGTACCTATTGCCTCTGGTATCCGATCAAGAAGGATGCGCCGATCAAGGCTTTCCACGAAGCGCTGCAGGCATTGGAAATCCCCAAGATGCTCTGCGCAGAGTTGACGGTCAAAAGCGATCGCGGCGTCACCGGGCTGACCGGCTCCGGCCTCATCATCGTCAACCCGCCCTTCACGCTGAAGGACGAGCTGCACGCGCTGCTGCCGGCGCTGAAAGATATGCTGGCACAGGACCGTTTCGCCTCGCAGCGCGCCTTCTGGCTGCGCGGCGAGCGCTGAATTTCATTCCGTACATGACAAGGTGAATCCATGAAGCTGCTCTGCTCGCCCACCTCCCCTTTTTCCAGCAAGGTTCGGATGGCCGCGCGCTATCTCGGCATCGAGATCAACGAAATCCGCGTCGATACCAATGCCGGGCCTAACGTGCTGGTCGACAACAATCCGCTCGGCAAGATCCCGACGCTGTTGACGGATGACGGCGAAGCGATCTTCGACAGCCGCTCCATCATGCATTATTTCCACCGGCTGAAGGGCAAAACGCTTTATCCCGCCAAGGATGGCAAGCGCACCGAAGCCGAGGTGCTGGAAGCGCTCTGCGACGGCACCGCCGAATGCCTGCTGTCGATCGTCTACGAACGCCGCCTGCGCGATCCGGACAAGCAGCATCAGCCCTGGATCGACCGGCAGTGGACGAAGATCGGCCGCGCCCTCACCCATCTCAATGCCGAGCCGCCGAAGATCGGCAAGAAGCTACATGGCGGGCATTTTGCGCTGGCATCCCTGCTTGGTTACCTGCAACTGCGGTTCGAAGGACAATGGGAAGCGGATCACGCCGACCTGATCGCTTGGGCACGCAAGTTCGAAAAGCATTTCCCCGACTATCAGGCGATGAAGCCGCAGGGCTGATTGCCGTCAACCTCCCCCGTATGACAAATGCGCGGAGCCGCCAGCACGTTGAAACGAAAAAAGCCGGGGCAAAACCCCGGCTTCTTCGTCAGACATTGCTGTCAGATTATTAGAACTTCACGCCGATACCGACCTTGACGCTCTGCTCGTCGTAACCGCGAGAGAAGTTGCCGGAGTCGAGGTCGAAGTTCTTCTTGCCGTAGTCGGTGTAACGGTACTCGAGACGAGCCGTTACGTTGTTGGTGATGAAGGTTTCAGCGCCTGCACCAACCGTGTAGCCAACAGCCGTCTTGCTGTCAGACGAGGTATCGTCGGAGAGCTTGTTCTGGCCGATTGCCAGACCGGCCGTGCCGTACAGCATGAACGGGTTGAAGTCGTAACCGAGACGACCGCGAACCGAGCCATTGACGCCGTTCTTGGCAGTCAGGCCGTTGCGGGTCGAGTCGATGCCAGCGTAACCAAGGTCGGCTTCAACACCGTATACGATCTGGCCCTGCTGCCAGTTGTAGCCGGTGAAGGCCTCGCCGCCGAAGCCGTAACCGTTGCCGTTGTGGCTGAAGTGACCCTTGCTCCAGTCGCCAGCACCGCCGATGTAGAAACCGGACCAGTTGTTGATGGCCGGAGCCGCGTCCTGTGCAACAGGCGGCTGCGGAATCTGCTCTACGGCGTCAGCTGCATGAGCTGCATTGAAGCCGCCGATAGCAAAGGCGGAGACCATGAGGGTCTTGATAAGAGTACGCATACTTTTCTCCTTTCAGGCTCGTGTTCTTCGTCTACTGTTGTCGACTTCGGAGCACCACGAGCAATTACTAAATGTCCCCTCCCGGATCGACACTGAAATTGGAATGCAAATGAGGAAATCGAAGAGCTAAATTATGATATCATTGTGGCACACACGTGGCTGAATTTCGATGTTGCTTCAGCGCAACAGACGAATTGTTAACCATAACGAGTGGTTAAAGCGCGTATACTTATTTTATTCCAAATATATCTAAAGCTTTACACAGACAAGCTTCGCCAGTTGTGTTGCATAAGCACCATTTCATATGGTGTATCGACGCCCTATATGAGCTTCTGTTGGGTAACGGCGAGGAAAAGGCAGCATCTTGAGCCAGGAAAAACTACGCACCGCGCTGATAACAGGTGCATCAAAAAGAATAGGCCGAGCAATGGCCGAGGATTTGTCGGCGAACGGCTTTGCGGTGGCACTGCACGCCAACCGATCGTTCGCCGAGGCGGTCGAGATCGTGGCGGAATTGCGGCAAAAGGGCAAAAAGGCGATTGCGATCAAGGCCGACCTGCAAAATTCGGCGGAGACATCGATGCTGATCGAAAGGGTCGTTTCGGAGGTCGGGCCGCTGGATCTGCTGGTCAACAATGCCTCGGTCTTCCAGGGTGATTCTGCCGACCGATTCGACGCCGAAGCCTTTGACGCGCATTTCGCCGTGCATGTCCGCGCGCCCTCGATCCTCGCCGCCGATTTCGCGCGCCAGCTTCCGGATAGTATTCCTGGACTGATCGTCAATATCGTCGACCAGCGCGTCTGGGCACTCAATCCGCGCTTCTATTCCTATACGCTGTCGAAGGCGGCGCTTTGGACGGCGACCCAGACGATGGCCCAGAGCTTTGCGCCGCGCATCCGCGTCAATGCCATCGGTCCAGGCCCGACGGTGCGCAGCGTCCGGCAAACGGAAGAGGACTTTCAGGCGCAGATCGACGGCCTCATATTGAAGGCCGCGCCCGGGCTTGAGGAATTCGGCCGTACCGTCCGCTTTCTTTTTGACACGCCCTCGATCACGGGCCAAATGATAGCGCTCGATGGCGGCCAGCACCTTGCCTGGGAAACGCCCGATGTGTCGGAGAGCATGGAATGAACGGACGAAAGCTGCCCGACGGCGGCATTCTCTATGACGAATCAGATGATACAGAAGACGACATCGAGGTAGAGGGCGATGCCGCCGCCTCCCCTGTCGCGCCCGTGGACTGGAACGAAGGCGGCAAGAACGAAACCGGCCTTCGCGGCGCCGAGCTGATCGCCGAATTCGTCAAGCGCCTACCGAACAATCCCGGCGTCTACCGCATGTTCAACGAGGCCGGCGACGTGCTCTATGTCGGCAAGGCGCGCAGCCTGAAGAAGCGTGTCGCCAACTATGCGATGGGCCGGGTACATTCCAATCGCATCGCCCGCATGGTGCGCGAAACCGCCAACATGGAGTTCGTCACCACCCGCACCGAAACCGAAGCGCTGCTGCTGGAAGCGAATCTGATCAAGCGCTTGCGGCCGCGCTTCAATGTGTTGCTGCGGGACGACAAGTCCTTTCCCTATATTCTCATCACCGGCAATCACCGGGCGCCGGCGATCTTCAAGCATCGCGGCGCGCGGGCACGCAAGGGCGAGTATTTCGGCCCCTTCGCCTCAGCCGGCGCCGTCGGCCGCACGATCAATTCGCTGCAACGCGCCTTCCTGATCCGCACCTGCGCCGACAGCGTCTTCGAAACCCGCACTCGGCCCTGTCTACTCTACCAGATCAAGCGCTGTTCCGGCCCCTGCACGCATGAGATCAGCGATGCAGGGTACGCCGAGCTGGTGCAGGAGGCGAAGGATTTCCTGTCCGGCAAGAGCCAGAACGTCAAGGCGCATATGGCCGAGGCGATGAACGCCGCTGCCGAAGACCTCGATTTCGAGCACGCCGCCGTCTTTCGCGACCGGCTGGCCTCGCTATCGCATGTGCAGAGCCATCAGGGCATCAACCCCGCCGGCGTCGAAGAAGCCGATGTCTTCGCCATCCATCATGAGGGCGGCATCTCCTGTATTCAGGTGTTCTTCTTCCGCACCGGCCAGAACTGGGGCAACCGCGCCTATTTCCCGAAAGCCGACCCGTCGCTTTCAGGCGCCGAGGTGCTGAACTCCTTCCTGGCGCAGTTCTACGACGACAAGCCGGTGCCGAAGCAGATCCTGCTGTCGGAAACGGTGGAGGAGATCGAGCTCCTGGCGGCCGCGCTCAGCGAAAAGACAGGCCACAAGGTCTCGATCCTGGTGCCGCAGCGCGGCGAGAAGCGCGACCTGGTCGATCACGTCGTCGCCAATGCGCGCGAGGCGCATGGCCGCAAGCTTGCCGAGACCGCTTCGCAGTCGCGGTTGCTCGAGGGCTTCAAGGAGACCTTCCAGCTCCCCTATGTGCCGCAACGCATCGAGATCTACGACAACTCGCACATCATGGGCACGAATGCCGTCGGCGGCATGGTGGTGGCCGGGCCGGAAGGCTTCGTCAAAGGCCAGTATCGCAAGTTCAACATCAAATCGACCGACATCACGCCCGGCGACGACTTCGGTATGATGCGCGAAGTCATGACAAGGCGCTTCTCCCGCCTGTTGAAGGAAGAGGGCATCCCGGATCGCAGCGGCGCGGCAGAGGCTACTGCCGTGGATGCAGCCGATCAGCCCTTCCCCGCCTGGCCGGATGTGATTCTCATCGACGGTGGTCAGGGGCAGATGACGGCAGTGCGCGCCATTCTTGAAGAATTGGGAATCACCGACAGCGTCATCGCCATCGGCGTTGCCAAGGGCGTCGACCGAGATGCTGGCCGCGAGCGCTTCTTCGCCCCTTCCCGCGAGAGCTTCACGCTGCCGCCCCGCGATCCGGTGCTCTACTTCATTCAGCGCATGCGCGACGAGGCACACCGTTTTGCCATCGGCTCGCACCGGGCGCGGCGCAAGAAGGAGATGGTCAAGAACCCGCTGGATGAAATCGGCGGCATCGGCCCTTCTCGCAAGCGGGCGCTGCTGCAGCATTTCGGCACCGCCAAGGCCGTGTCACGCGCGGCGCTTTCCGACCTGATGGCGGTCGAAGGCATATCGGAAGCCGTAGCGACGCAGGTCTACAACCATTTTCACGAGGACGCCGCGAAATAAGAACAGCCCGTCGCAAATTCCACGGAATAACGACGAAAAAACAGAAACAATGTTGACGGTAAGGTTCTCAAACCATCATCTAGGACATGGTCTCAAAAAGTGCCGAGCGGTTTTTGGGCAAGATCATGCTAAATCAAATGACTGGAACGAGATGGCGTCCTCAAGGACAAGTCCATTTCGGTCCAGTGAAACAACCGAAACGAAACGAATCCCATGGCTTCGCGCGCATACAGCATTCCCAATCTGCTCACCTATGGCCGCATCCTTTGCGTACCTCTGATCGTCCTGTGCTTCTTCGTCGAAGGCAGATTGGAGGGATCCGATTTCGCCCGTTGGGTAGCGCTCTGGATCTTCATCATCGCCTCGCTCACCGATTTCCTCGACGGTTATCTGGCGCGCATCTGGAATCAGACTTCGAATATCGGCCGTATGCTCGATCCGATCGCCGACAAGCTGCTGGTCGCCTCGATCCTGCTGCTGGTGGCCGCTGACGGTACTATTGCCGGCTGGTCGCTCTGGGCGGCGATCATCATTCTGTGCCGCGAAATCCTCGTCTCGGGCCTGCGCGAATATCTGGCGGCGCTGAAGGTCAGCGTGCCGGTAACGCGCATCGCCAAATGGAAAACGACCGCGCAGCTCGTCGCCATCGCCTTCCTGCTGGCTGGGCCGGCCGGCGACAAGGTGCTACCCTATACGACGGAACTCGGCATCGTCCTGCTCTGGATAGCGGCGCTGCTGACGATCTATACCGGCTACGATTATTTCCGTGCCGGCCTGAAGCATATCGTGGACGAAGAATGATGACGAAGCTCGTTTATTTCGCCTGGGTGCGGGAGCGGATCGGCAAGGGAGAGGAAGAGATTTCCCTCCCTTCTGACGTGGTCACCGTCGGCGATCTCCTCAACCATTTGAAGACCTTGGGCGAGGAATACGAGACGGCGCTTCAGTTTCCCGATGCGATCCGCGTCGCCATCAATATGGAACATGCCGATCACGACGAACCGATCGCCGGCGCCCGCGAAATCGGTATATTCCCGCCAATGACCGGTGGGTGAGATATTATGACTGCCGAGCCGCGCGTCAAAGTCCAGCGTGAGGATTTCGATCTCCAGACCGAGATCGATCGCCTGACGATCGGGCGGCATGATATCGGCGCCGTCGTCACCTTTTCTGGGCTCTGCCGCGACGAAGGCGGAATGCTGGGGGGGCTGGAGCTCGAGCACTATCCCGGCATGGCGGAAGCGGAAATCACCCGCATCGCGACGCTCGCCATCGAACGTTTCGAGCTTCGTGGCCTGACCGCCATTCACCGCTACGGCAAGATCGCGCCCGGCGAAAACATCGTCCTCGTCATCGCCGCCGCCCCGCATCGGCAGGCCGCTTTCAACGGCGCCAATTTCGTCATGGACTTCCTGAAAACCTCCGCACCCTTCTGGAAAAAGGAACACGCCAGGGACGGCAAGGAAGGCGACTGGGTGTCGGCCAAGGATGCCGACGATGCCGCGCGGGACAAGTGGGCCGGCGACAAATAGGCTCTCAGGGAACCACGCGCTCGCGCCGGCTCAGCACCAGCAATAGCACGAGCAGCGAGAAGATCACGAAATCCCGCCACAGGAACGGACCATAGGCGCCCCACAGGGTTTCGAACAGGCCGAGCAGCGCCGCTCCACCCGCCGATTTCAGTGGATCGGAATAGCCGCCGACGGCGGCGATCAACAACACCTTCAGCCCGAACATCAGCCCGGCGCCGAAATCCATCGTGCCGTAATAGGATGTCGCCAGCAGGCCGCAGACGGTGGCGACCAGGGCGGAGGCGACATAGGCGAGGAGAAAGACGCGATTGGCACTTGTGCCGCAAAGCTCGGCGGCCAGCGCATCATCCGTCACCGCCCGCCAGATGCGGCCCCATCCGGTATATCGGAGCACATAAGCTCCGCCCAGGACCATCAGAACCATCAGCGCCGTGTTGATAAGCTGGATCTTGGTGAGCGTAACGCGGAAATCGCCGCTGTCCCAGAAGACGATCATCTCGTTCAGGAAGGGCGGCAGCCAGATGCCGCGCGTATTGGAGGCGAGCCGCGCCGTCTCCATCAGGATGATCATCATACCGAGAGCCGCGACGATCACCGTGTTCGGCGACTTGCGCGATAACGGCAGCATGATCGCACGGCCGACGAGAAGGCTTGTTCCCAGGGTATAGAAAGCCGCAATGGCGGCACCGAAAGCAAGAGCCGCCGGCAGGATCAGGATGAGTCTCGTATAGCCGACGTCGGTGAACAGGACCAGCATCTGGCCGGCAAAGGCAAAGAGCGCGCCATAGGTGATGTCGGCCCGCTTCATCACCCCGAAAGCAATGGCGTAGCCGAAGGCCAGCGCGGCATAGAGTGCCGCAAGCGGAACGGCATTTGCCAATTGCTGCAGGAGATAGGCCATCGATCCTCCCATGGTCGATAAATAGTAACTGGTAAAACCGATTTTACCAGTTATAATTTCGACATGAGTTTTTCCTGGACCCCGCATCGTTTTTCTGGTGGCGCGCTGGCGCTGGATGTCGCCAACAGCGTCATTCTGCGCCATGACGACGAGCGGCGCACCGATCGTTTCGAGGCTTCCGGACAGATCGAGAGTTTTCCGAAGGCAGCCGTGAACTTCTGCGCCGAGCGGGCACTGTTCGGTGATATCCTGCCGGTGCGGTCGGAAAACAAATCCGGCTTCATCGCACTCCGCGAGGCGATCGACCGCTATTTTCGCGCCCGTATTCTCGATCACGGCGCCGATGCGCTTCTGGCCGAATTGCTGGAGGCGCTATCGAACGTGCTGAGACAGGCCGCCTCTCCCGATGGGCTCGATGCCGCGACGGTGCATTCCACCCTGCGGCTGATCGCGATGCCCGACCCCCAGCGCATGAAGATCTGCCGCAACTGCGGCTGGCTGTTCATCGACCGCAGCAAGAACAAAAGCCGGGCCTGGTGCGACATGGCGGTCTGCGGCAACCGCGCCAAGGCAAGCCGGCATTATCGCCGCAAAAGAGAGGAGAGCATGCCATGAAGACCGAGATGATTGTTTTGATGGTGGCAATCGCCGGGCTAACCTTTGCCGGCTGCCAACGGGAGCCGGAAAGCGGGCCGACCGAACTCAGCGGCCGGCTCTTCGTTTTCAACTATCGCGTCGCGACCGCGAGCTATATGATCACGCTGAAGAAGATCGCGCCGATCCCGGAAGGCACGACGGCCATCGTGGAATTCGAAAATCCGGCGGGCGGCGATCCCCTGGTGGTCCGGCAGAAGATTTTTGCCTTCTGGGACAAGATCACACTCGAGAGCCCGGATCTGCGCTGCGTGCGCAAGGACCGCCCCTATTCCGTCTCGATCAGGCTGATCGATGCCAACGACAAGACGATCCAGACCATCAAGACCGAGGTGAAATCCGATCTCGACCAGACCGTGCTGCCGACGAAGCCGCTTGTTGTCGGTCCGATCTACACTGAAAATCCGGAGGTCTTCAAAGCTGATGGCAGCGTCGACTACGGACACGACAGCGCCTGCCCGGCATGAAAAAGCCGGGGCATAGGGCCCCGGCTTTTCCTCAATCAATTCAGTCTTTTCAGCGCTTCGGCTGAAAGGCTGATTCAGCCAACGATTTCGGTTTCGGCGAACCAGTAGGCGATCTCGACGGCAGCGGTTTCGGGAGCGTCAGAGCCGTGAACGGAGTTTTCGCCGATCGACAGAGCGTGGATCTTGCGGATCGTGCCTTCAGCCGCGTTGGCCGGGTTGGTCGCGCCCATGATTTCGCGGTTCTTCAGGATGGCGTTTTCGCCTTCCAGGACCTGGACGATGGTCGGGCCGGAGGTCATGCCTTCAACGAGTTCGCCGAAGAAAGGACGTTCCTTGTGAACTGCGTAGAAGCCTTCGGCTTCGCGCGTGCTCATCCAGACGCGCTTGGAAGCGATGACGCGCAGGCCATTGTCTTCAAAAATCTTGGTGATGGCGCCGGTCAGGTTACGCTTGGTTGCGTCCGGCTTGATCATCGAAAAAGTGCGTTCAATCGCCATGGGTCAATTCCTTGTATTCAGAGAAAAGTGGGCGGTCTTTACCCGCCCCACAGCCTGAAAACAAGGGGCATGCGCCAATTTCACGCCGCTGTCACAGTCCGGACAGGCGATTCGGAGGCAAGTTGGCGAAGGAAGCGCAATCCCATTAGCAAATTTCATTGATGCCATCAGCCCCATTTACTCAATTCTATTCTAGGTTTGCAGCAAAGCCCCCAGAGGAGAACCAATATGCACAGACACTTCGGAATGTTCGCCCACTACAATCGCTGGGCCAACACCCTGTTATACGATGCTGCCGCTCAGCTTAGCGATGCGGAATTTCACGAAAACCGTGGCGCCTTCTTCGGCTCCTTGCGCAACACGCTCAACCATCTGCTTGTAGCCGACCGGATGTGGATGCACCGTTTCACCGGCACCGGCGAGGCCGCAGCGATACTGAGCGCCATTCCACATGAGGATCTCGCCGATCTCCGTGCCGCACGCGAGGCCGAGGACCAACGTATCATCGATTGGGTCGAGACACTCGACAATGCCCAGCTTGCAGCAGACATCACCTATTCGCCGGTCACCCGGCCGGGCGCCATTACCCATCCGTTGAGAGCCGCAGTCGCACAGTTCTTCAACCACCAGACCCATCATCGCGGCCAATGTCACATGACGCTGACAGCCTTGGGCAAACCATCGCTGGAACTCGACCTGATCTACTTCCTGCGCGGCGAAGGAAGACACTGGATGTAAAGTCAAAGGCGAGCCATTGGTCAGCGATTGCAGTCGTGCATTGTCGTACCGTCTAATTTTGATGCGGGATCACACCGATAAGACGTTTCGTTCATGTTGCCTTAACCTGCGAGCCTGCAAATTGGAGAGATATATCAGCCGGGCGGCAACCAGAGAGTGGGCATGAAGAGTTCCAAGGCAGGTGTTTCGGCATATTCCATCGGCAATGACAATGGCGAGGCGGAGACCGAGCTTGAGGCGATCGGCCGTCATATGGCCAAACTGAAGGTCAAGAACCTGCCGCGCAACTACCAGCTCTTCCATGAGGCGCTTTATGGCCATGATCGCAGGATCGCCAAGGAGATCGCGTCCCTCGGCCCTACCCCGCCGCAAACCGAACTCGACGATATCGGCTTGAAACATCATCTCGTCAGCCATTGCGGCCTAGTCGCCCGGAAGTCAGAAACCGACGCGGCCGAGATGCTGCGTGACGTGGCCAACCAACTGGCTGAAGGACTGAGGAAGAAGCAGCGGTTCACCCGCGAGAGAGACGCGGTGCCGCAGACCCTCGACGCCATGGACTGTCTCAACGCCTCGCTCAGCAATCTGCTGCTTTATGAAACCGAACTGACCGAGCGGCTGCGAGACTGTGCGAACCTGCCGGTGGAAGCACGCAGCACGCGCGTCTAAGGGCTCAGCGGCTCTTGCCTTCCGCGCGGAGTTCGGCCAAAACCGCGCCATGATTTCGATTTCCGACCTTTCCGCCCGCATTGCCGGCCGTCTCCTCATCGACCATGCCAACGTGACGCTTCCGGCGGGCACGAAAGCCGGGCTTGTCGGCAAGAACGGCGCCGGCAAATCGACGCTGTTCCGGGTGATTACCGGCGATTTCGCTGCCGAAAGCGGTTCGGTCTCGATCCCGCGCAACGCCCGCATCGGCCAGGTGGCGCAGGAAGCACCGGGCACGGAAGAGCCGCTGATCGAGATCGTGCTGAAAGCCGACAAGGAGCGCACCGCCCTGCTGGTGGAGGCCGAGACGGCGAGCGATCCGCATCGCATCGCGGACATCCAGACGCGGCTTGCCGATATCGGCGCCCATTCCGCCGAAGCCCGCGCCGCCAGCATTCTGGCCGGCCTCGGCTTCGACCATGAAGCGCAGCACCGCCCCGCCTCTTCCTTTTCCGGTGGCTGGCGCATGCGCGTTGCGCTTGCGGCCGTGCTGTTTGCCGAGCCGGACCTGCTGCTGCTCGACGAACCGACCAACTATCTCGACCTCGAAGGCACGCTCTGGCTGGAAGACTATATCCGCCGCTATCCGCACACGGTCATCATCATCTCGCATGACCGCGACCTCTTGAACACGGCCGTCAACGCCATCGTCCATCTCGACCAGAAGAAGCTGACCTTCTATCGCGGCTCCTACGACCAGTTCGAGCGGCAGAAGGCGGAGGCTGACGAGTTGCAGACAAAGGCGAAGGTGAAGAACGATGCGGCGCGCAAGCACCTGCAGAGCTTCATCGACCGCTTCAAGGCCAAGGCAACGAAGGCCCGGCAGGCGCAATCGCGCGTCAAGGCGCTGGAGCGCATGGGCACGGTCGCGGCCGTCATCGAAGATCATGTGATGGGCTTCAGCTTTCCGGAACCCGAAAAGCAGGCGGCATCGCCAATCATCGCCGTTACCGGCGGCGCGGTCGGCTACGAGCCCGGCAAGCCAATCCTGAAGCGCCTCAACCTGCGCATCGACGCCGACGACCGCATCGCGCTCCTCGGTTCGAACGGCAACGGCAAGTCCACCTTCGCGAAATTCGTCTCGGGCCGTCTCGATGCAGATAGCGGCGACGTGAAGCTGGCGCCGAACCTGAAGATCGGCTTCTTCGCGCAGCATCAGCTTGACGACCTCATACCGAACCAGACTGCTGTCGAGCATGTGCGCCGCCGTATGCCGGATGCGCCGGAGCCGAAGGTGCGCGCCCGCGTCGCGCAGATGGGGCTTGCGACCGAGAAGATGGACACGCCGGTGAAGGATCTCTCCGGCGGCGAGAAGGCGCGGTTGCTGATGGGCCTTGCTGCCTTCGACGCGCCGAACCTGCTGATCCTCGACGAACCGACCAACCATCTCGACATCGACAGCCGTAACGCGCTGATCCAGGCCCTGAACGAGTATTCCGGCGCCGTCATCCTGATTTCGCACGACCGCCACTTGATCGAGGCGACCGTCGACCAGCTTTGGTTGGTGCGCGACGGTACGGTGTCCACCTTCGACGGCGACCTTGAGGAGTATCGCAGCCTCGTCGTCGCCAGTCCCAAGGCTCGGGACGACAAGGCCAAGGCGAATAGTAGCGACGATGCCGTCTCCAAGGCAGATCAGCGCAAACTGAATGCCGATCGCCGCGCCTCGCTCGCGCCGCTCCGGAAAAAGATCAACGAAATCGAATCCTTGACGGCCAAGCTGGAGAAACTGATTCAGGCGCTTGATGTGGAACTTGCGGATCCAGCGCTCTACGAGAAAGCGCCCGCCAAGGCCGCCGAGAAAGCCAAGCAGCGTTCCGACGCGGCGGACAAACTTGCCGCCGCCGAGGAGCAATGGCTGGAGCTCTCTTCGGAATATGAAAGCGCGATGGCCGGTTAAAACGGTTGATTCCGGAGGCGTCCGCGCACCGATCCTAACCGATCATTAACCATAGTCGGAGAAAATGCGCCCAACATTCAAACACATATGTTGAGCGCTTCCGATGACCTACCGTCTCCTATTGGCCGGCCTTGCCGTGTCCCTGTCCCTTGCCGGTTGCGCCACGAAGCCGGGAGGCGAGGCATCGTTGAAGACGAGCTTTGCCGCCGAGGAGCCGCAACGCAAGGCGTTGAAGGCCAACGATCCTATCGATATGGAGCCGACCAAATGGGCGAGCACTGAGGTTGAGGCGCGCGAAACAAGCGACGAGGGCCGCTCTCACACACTCGCCGGACGCACGCTGGAAGTCTCCTCCCTGCAAGACCTGAAGCTCGCCGACAGGGAAGTCATCCTGAGCTTCGACGATGGCCCCGCCCCCGGCAAGACGGAGCGCATTCTCGCGACACTCGACAGGTTCGGCGTCAAGGCGACGTTCATGATGGTCGGCGAGATGGCGCAGGCGCATCCGGAAACGGCGCTCAAGGTCGTTGCCGCGGGCGAAACCATCGGCAGCCACACCTTCCGCCATGCCGATCTCGACAAGATGAGCTTCGACATGGCGATGGCCGAGATCATGCGTGGCAAGAATGCAGTCGCCAAAGTGGTCGGCACGGATGTTCCCTTCTTCCGCTTCCCTTACCTTGCCGATTCCAAGCGCCTGCGCGCGGCTGTCACCATGCGGGATCTCGTGATCATGGATGTGGATGTCGACAGCAAGGACTATTTCACCCTGTCGCCCGCCGCCGTTGCGGCGCGCACCATGACCGAGCTGCGCAAGCGCGGCCGTGGCATCGTCCTGATGCACGACATCCACCAGCGCACCGCCACCATGCTGCCGGCCCTTCTGACCCGTATGGAAAAAGAGGGCTACAAGGTCGTGACGCTGAAGTACAAAGCCGCCCCCAAGCCGACGTCGGATCTGGTCGCCCAGGCCGATATCAAAATGGTGCGCTGAGGCGGATAGACCGCAGAAATCTGTATGACCGGATGCACCCGGAGAAGCATGGTTGCTTCTCCGGGTGCATTTTGATTTGTTTATATGAGATTCACATCATCAATAGCGTATCAGGTATCTTATGCATCTCCATCTCGAGCACGACGACGATCCCCTCACTCTGCAATTCGTCGCCGAGAGGAATGCGCAGTCGGAACGGGCTCTCGTGACGCCCGCATTCGAGGCCGACAGCGCGGCGATCAAGGCGATGATCGAGCGCGAGGACCGGCTGATCCAGCCGGTTCGCCGTGGCAATTGGCTGTTCGATTTCCACCGCAGCGCGGATCATCCGCTTGGCGTGTGGCGCCGGCTTCCGGCCAACCTGGACCCGGTGCCGAGCGCACCCTGGGAGCCGATTTTCGATCTCGACGCCTTCTGCGGGGCGGAGAACAAACTCTGGATCTGGCGCGGCGCCATCACCTGCCCCTGGGAACAAACGAGGGTGCTGATCTGCCTCTCCGACGGCGGCTCGGATCTGGGGCGGTTGCTGGAATTCGATTGCGAGGCCAAGAGCATCGTCGAAGGCGGCTTCGATACGCCGCCCGCGCGTTGCCATGCGACCTGGCTCAGCCGTGACGAGATCGCCTATTTCGGTTCGATCGACCGCCTCTCCGCAACGCGCTCCGGCTGGCCCCGCGTCGGACGTCGCCTGAAGCGCGGCCAGGCGCCGGCGAACGCACCGCTGCTCTACGCCACTGCCGATACCGATGTCTACGGATCCTGCGTGGTCATCGATCCAGTGCTCTCCGGCATTGCGAAGAAGGGGACTGCCAAGCCGATCCGCCTGTTCATCACCGGCCACGAGATCGGCAGTTGCAGCGTCTTCGTCAAGGACCCGGATTTTTCACTGCGGCGGATCGATCTGCCGAGGGAAATCGACGTCCAGTTCAATTATTCCTATTGCCTCTGGCTCGCCAAGACCGATGAGCGCATCCCCGCCGGCGCTCTGGCGCTGCAGCCCTTGCCGCGACAGGCCGGCGATATCAGCGCCGAGGCGACGCGCATCCTGTTTTCACCCAATGAGCGGCAGGCCGTATCGCAGCTCCTTCTGATGCGCGAATGGTGCGTCTTCGTGGTCTCCGACAATCTGCATCCCCGTCTTTTCGCCCTGGACCTGACCAAGCCGGATGCGGAAATCCAGGAGATTCCGCTGCCGGGAGATGTGGAGACGATTGCGCTCCAGCCGCTTTATTCCGAACTGCATCTCGGCGACGACACGCTGCAGGTCTACGGCGAAGGCTTCCTGCAGCCACCAACATGCTACCGCCTGGAACTTTCCAACCGCAAGAAGCCGCTCGAACTTGTTCGCGCGGCCAGTTCGCCCGCCTATTTCGACAGCGAAGGCATGACCTCGGAACTGCTCGAGGCCACATCCGAAGACGGTACGAAGGTGCCATACCGGCTGGTCTTGCCGAAGACGTGGGCGCAGGGCGAACTGCCGGTGCTGCTGTACGGCTATGGCGGCTTCGACGTCTCGCTCAGCCCGAACTACTCCGGCGTCATCGGGCGCTGGTTGGAACAGGGCGGTGCCTATGTGCAGGCCTATATTCGCGGCGGCGGCGAGCTCGGGCCAGACTGGCATCGCTCCGCCAAGGGCCATGGTCGCCACAGGGCGTTTGCCGACTTTGCCGCTATCGCCCGCGATCTCGTCGCTCGCGGCTATACAAAGCCGTCGCGTATCGCCGCCAATGGCGGCAGCAATGGCGGGCTTTTGACCGGCACGATGCTGACGCGCTATCCACGGGATTTCGGCGCGATCTGGTGCCAGGTGCCGGTGCTGGACATGACCCGTTTCCACGTCTTTCCCGCCGGGCAGGCCTGGATCGACGAATACGGCAATCCCGACCGCGAGGCCGATCGTGATTATCTGCTCTCCTACTCGCCGCTCCACAATCTTAAACCCGCCTCGGAGGTCACCTATCCGCCGATCTATGTCGAAAGCTCCAGCAATGACGACCGGGTTCATCCCTCGCATGCGCGGCGGTTCGCGGCGCGGATGGAGGAGCTTGGCCACCATCCGCTGTTCCACGAATTCGGTTCCGGCGGACATGGCGGCGATGGTGCGTCGAGCGATCTCGCAGCGCGTATAGCACTGGGCTACAGCTTCCTGCGGGAGACGCTCATGAAGCCGGACGGCGCCTGATTTCGAACCCTTCCGGATCCTGCGACCATCGGCGGCTGCGGATTGTTCAGTGTGCTTGAAACACGCCAAACGGCGTGGTTAGTTGCATCGTGATCACGAAGAGCGGGCCAACCCGCCTGCTCGTATCCTGGGGGGAGTACATAGATGGATCGTCGTTCATTTCTGAGGAAAGCCGGCGTTGCCGGTGCGGGCTCGGTTGCCGCCGCAGCCCTTACGGCTCCGGCCATTGCTCAGAGCAATCCGAAAATCAACTGGCGCCTGGCGTCATCATTCCCGAAGTCGCTTGACACGATCTATGGCGGCGCGGAAGTGCTGTCGAAGTATGTATCGGAAGCGACCGACGGCAATTTCACGATCCAGGTCTTCGCAGCCGGTGAAATCGTGCCCGGCCTGCAGGCCGCCGACGCAACGTCGGCAGCCACGGTGGAGGCCTGCCACACGGTCTCCTATTATTATTGGGGCAAGGATCCGGTCTGGGCACTGGGAGCGGCCGTTCCCTTCGCGCTCAATGCGCGCGGAATGAACGCCTGGCAGTATCACGGCGGCGGCATCGACCTCTTCAACGAATTCCTGGCAACGCAAGGCCTGATTGGCTTTCCAGGTGGGAATACCGGCGTGCAGATGGGCGGCTGGTTCCGCAAGGAAATCAAGACGGTCGCCGACCTCAAGGGCCTGAAGATGCGTATCGGCGGCTTTGCCGGCAAGGTGGTGGAGCGCCTTGGCGTCGTGCCGCAGCAGATCGCCGGCGGCGACATCTATCCAGCCCTGGAAAAAGGCACGATCGACGCGGCCGAATGGGTCGGCCCCTATGACGATGAAAAGCTCGGCTTCTACAAGGTGGCGCCCTACTACTACTATCCCGGCTGGTGGGAAGGTGGACCGACCGTGCATTTCATGTTCAACAAAGCGGCCTATGAGGGCTTGCCGAAGGCCTATCAGTCGCTGCTGCGCACCGCAGCCCAGGCGACCGATGCCAACATGCTGCAGAAATACGATTACCTGAACCCGGCCGCCATCAAGCGCGTCGTCGCCGAAGGCGCCAAGCTGCGGCCGTTCAGCACCGAAATCCTCAACGCCTGCTTCGAAAAGTCGAACGAGGTCTATGCAGAAATGGAAGCCTCGAACCCGACCTTCAAGAAGATCTGGGAATCGATCAAGGGCTTCCGTGGCCAGCATTATCTCTACGCCCAGGTCGCGGAATACAGCTACGACGTCTTCATGATGACACAGCAGCGCGCCGGGAAGATCTGATCCTCGCCCGCCGTTAAATGAAAACCCCGGAGCGGGGCTCCGGGGTTTTTCTTTTGGAGTGCATGAAGAGCGGCCACCCTGCCCTCATTTGAACGATGGCGGCTGGCTGAGGTCGTTGGCGGGCGGACTGGCCTGTTCGCCATTCTGATCGGCAGGCTTATCATCCAACGAACTGCCGCCTGGAAGCTGCAGGCCCGGTAGGCCGAGACCGCCGCCATTGTCCTGGCCGGGAGCGCCGAAGCCCGGTACCTCGATCTTGATCGTATTCGGATCGATGCCCGTGCCCGCGCCTTTGTAGTGCATGACCATCTGCGGGAACATGATCGTCAGCGCCACCATCAGGATCTGGATGCCGACGAAGGGCACCGCGCCCCAGTAGATCTGCCCGGTCGTCACCGGCGCCGTGTTCTTGCCCGTCACCTTGTCGAGATAGGGCACCTTTGCCGCGACCGAACGCAGATAGAACAGCGCGAAGCCGAAGGGTGGATGCATGAAGCTCGTCTGCATGTTGACGCCGAGCAGCACACCGAACCAGATGAGGTCGATGCCGAGCTTTTCGGCGGCGGGCGCCAGCAGCGGCACGATGATGAAGGCCAGCTCGAAGAAATCGAGGAAGAAGGCCAGCACGAAGACCAGGAGGTTGACGGCGATCAGGAAGCCGACCTCGCCGCCGGGCAGCGACACCAGCAGATGTTCCACCCAGACATGGCCGTTGACGCCGTAGAAGGTCAGCGAAAACACGCGCGAGCCGATCAGGATGAACAGCACGAAAGACGAGAGCCGCGTCGTCGACGCCAGCGCCGAGCGGACGACGTCCATGCTCAGGCGGCCCTTGGCAAACGCCATGATCAGCGCACCAACCGCCCCCATCGCGCCGCCTTCGGTCGGCGTCGCAATGCCGAGGAAGATGGTGCCGAGCACGAGGAAGATCAGCGCCAGCGGCGGGATCAACACGATGATCACCTGCTGCGCCAGCCGCGACATCAGGTTGAACTTCATCGTCTTGTCGATAACGGCGATGGCATAGATGAATGCGAC
>DASVPC010000285.1:0-19178 GCA_036383055.1 Rhizobium sp.
CGTGAAAGGTGACGTCGGCGCGCAGCGTGAAGGTAATTTTCGTATCCGACAGGGCCTTCCAGGCGGTGGCAATTTCCGGGACGATCTTGCCGCTATTATCGCGCGTGACGAGATTGTCGAAAATATTGCGATAGACGAAATAGCTGTCGGGATTCCATTGCAGCTGCGGATCGAGCGTCGACGGCTCGTTGACGAGATCCACGACGATCTGCTGCTTTTCAGCACCCTGGGCCAGCATGGCGGAGGGCAGAAGAGCGAGCCCGAAGACCGCCGTTAAAACAAGAAGCTTGCGAAACATCATCATCTACTCCTTTAGGAAATCAGGCGTTCTCACATGGCATGCTGCGGAATGGCCACCCGGCTGAAGCACTTCGAGCTCAGGCGAAGCCGTCCGGCAGATGGGCACGGCGATCGGGCATCGGGTCGAAAAGCGGCAACCCGCTGGCGGATTGGCCGGACTCGGCAGATCCCCTTGCAGGATAATGCGCTGCCGACGACGTTGTGCCCTGGGATCGGGCAGCGGCACGGCGCTGAGCAATGCTTCCGTATAGGGGTGAACCGGCTTTGCAAAAACCTCAGCCGTCGATCCGGTCTCCGCGATCCGGCCAAGATACATCACCGCGACGCGATCGGCGAAGTGGCGCACCACGGAAAGATCATGCGAGATGAACAGATAGGACAGGCCCAGGCGCTGCTGCAACTCGAGTAACAGGTTCAGGATCTGCGAACGGATCGATACATCGAGCGCCGAGACCGGTTCGTCGAGAATGAGGAGCTTGGGCTGTAGCGCAATGGCGCGGGCAATGACGATACGCTGGCGCTGGCCGCCGGAAAAAGCATTAGGCTTACGGTCGGCATGGCCGGGATTGAGCCCGACGAGTTCCAGTAGCTCCCCTACCCGTCGCCGACGCTCCTCCCGTGTGCCGATGCCGTGGATGACCAACGGCTCGGCAATGCTTTCCCCAATGGTAAGCTTCGGATTGAGCGCAGACCCCGGATCCTGGAACACGATCTGGATGTCTCGCGAAAGATCGGCGCGGCGCACCGAGGCGTCGCTCGTCACATCTTCGCCCGCGAAGATGATCCTGCCCGATGTCGCCCGCTGCATTCCAAGGATGGTGGCGCCGAGGGTGGACTTGCCACAGCCCGATTCACCGACCAGCGCCAGGCTTTCTCCTGGGGCGATATCGAGATCGACGCCATCGACGGCCTTCAGCCAGCCGACGGGACGGCCGAGAAAGCCGCCACGGATCGGGAAATGGACACGAAGGTCGCGCACGGAAAGAAGTGGCCCGGTCATGCGAGCCCTCCCGTCAGGTCCTGATGCCAGCACGCGGCACGGCGGTCCGCACCCGCAGCCACAAGCGGCGGCGTTTGCCGACAGTCCTCATCAGCCAAATGACAGCGCGTCGAAAACCGACAGCCTTCCGGCCAGGCGCCGATATCCGGGACCGTGCCGCTGATGGTCGGTAACAGCGCCTTCGCCTTCCCATCCAGCCTTGGAATGGTCGATAGCAGCATCCGCGTATAGGGATGCATCTGCTCCTCAAAAATAGCGTCGACAGACGCCTCTTCGACGATCCGGCCGGCATACATCACCGCCACGCGGTCGGCGATATCGGCGACGACGCCCATGTCATGGGTGATCAGCAGGATCGCCGTACCGGTCTCGGCACGCAGCCGCTTCATCAGCTCCAGGATTTGCGCCTGGATCGTTACATCGAGTGCTGTCGTCGGCTCGTCGGCGATCAGCAGGCGCGGCCGGGTGATCAGCGCCATGGCGATCATCGCCCTCTGGCACATGCCGCCAGACAATTCGAAGGGAAGCTGATGGAAGCGCATGGCTGGCTCGGGAATGCCGACCTCTTCAAGCATGGCGATCGCCTGCCGCCGTGCCTCCCTGCCCTTGACCCTACGATGGACGATCAGACTTTCGGCAATCTGCTTGCCGATCGGCATCAACGGATTGAGCGAGGCGACAGGCTCCTGAAAGATCATCGCCATCTCGTCGCCACGCAGGCGCTTCATGGCGGCGTTGTCGAGGCCGGCCACCTCCTTGTCGTTCAGCCGGATCGACCCTTTATTCCGCGCAGCGACGCGCGGCAACAGGCCCATGACCGAAAAGGCCGTCATCGACTTGCCGCAACCGGATTCGCCGACCAGCGTGACGATCTCGCCTGCGGAAACCGAGAAGCCGACACCATCGACGACAGGTTTGCCGCCGATCGAAATATGCAGGTCTTCAACGGTCAGGACCGGAGCGGTCATCGGGGGGCAGCCTCACGAACGGCAGCCCATGGGTTCTTTGGGTGAACCATGCCGGTATTGATGCCGCTACGATGGAGAACCGCCGAGGGAACGGCAAAATTAACGGGGTAAAGCGTATCATCGGTGACTTCGACGCTGAATTCGGAGGCGACGGTAGGCGCCACATCGGATGCGGCTGTCCGATTGACGCGGATGGTCGTGCCGCTGGCGTCGATACGCGGGCTGAGGAAGGCATCTTCCAGCGACAGGCCATAAGCTGCGACATAGGTAAGGAGCTGCGTCACGGCGGGAACGATCTGCCGGCCACCGGCCGCACCCAGCGCCAGCTCCGGCACGCCGTCACGCGTCGCGACGATCGGAGACATATTGGCGAGCGGCTTGCTGGCGGGCGCGATGGAGTTGGGTTGGCCCGGACGTGGGTCGAACCACATCATGCCATTGTTGAGCGCAAACCCCGTCTCCGGCACCACGACCTTCGAGCCGAAGCGCGACAGCAGCGTGTTCGTGAGCGAAACCATGGTGCCATCGGCATCAACAACACTGAGATGGCTGGTGCAGCTTTCGCCGGCGGCATGGCCGAGATGCTTGAGCCGATATTCACTGGCGCGCCGGATCGCGCGGGCAAAGGCCAAAGCCGCAGTCCCGCCGAAGGGATCATTCTCCGGAAGGCTAGCCTCCAGCTCTGATAATATCGCACAGAGCGTTGGACCACCCGAAAGCTCCGGCACGGCATGGATGACAAGGCCCTTGAAGTCCTGCGTCAACGGCGCCAGCCAACGCGGTGCATAGTCGGCGAAGTCCTTTTGCGAAAGCACCGAACCGCCCTCGGCAAGTCCCTTGATCAGCCGGTCGGCAAGCTTACCTTCATAGAAATCGCGCGGGCCGGCAGCAGCCAGTCTTTCCAATGTCTTTGCCTTTGCCTTCATCGGCAAAAAGGCTTTCCGGCCAGCCTCCGGCACCCGTGGGACACGGCCATTGTGCAGGAACAGCTCCGAGGCCGCCGGAAACTGCGCAAGGTTGGCGCCATCGATCGCCAAAGCTAGCGCTGCATACCAATCGAGCTGCAGGCCGCGATGGGCCTGCTCGATGGCAGGCGCCAGGGCATCGGCCCAGGAGATGGTGCCAAAGCGGTCAAGCGCCTCGGCAAGACCGGCAATGGCGCCCGGCACGCAGATCGAACTGTAGCCGATCAGATTGCGGTCGCCTTCGACCGAGGGCCAATCGAACCAATCACCATCGCGGCCGGGAACCAGCGGATAGTCGGCGGGATTAATCGCGGCGGGCGAAATCACGTTGAAATCGAGAGCATCGACCGCGCCACCGGCATCGGCGCGCACCATGAAACCGCCGCCACCGATGCCCGATAGCCAAGGCTCGACGACACTAAGGACAAGCGCCGTCGTCACAGCCGCGTCGACGGCATTGCCACCCGCCGAAAGCACGGCGGCTCCAGCCTCCGCCGCGCGCCAATTCTGGCAGGCGACCATGCCGTGTTTGCTGCGTGTTTCATGCTTGCCGATCTGCCAGGTCTCGCTCATGCACGCGCTCCAGAGTGTGAGGGCGAAAAGCTGTCACGAAGCTCGACCGTATCCTGGGCCATGTCCTTTTTCCTCCGGACTTACAGCGGCTTCTTCTTTGCCTGATAGACCGCAAGCGACCCGATGGAGTTGCCACCATCGGCCGCCAGCGTCGAGCCGGTGATATAGGCGGCAGCATCGGACGCAAGAAAGAGGACCGCATTGGCCGCATCCGTCGGCCGCGAGGGGCGGCCGAGCGGGATATTGCCGAGCACGCTGTCGATATGCTCCTGCGTCAGATGGCTGACTTCGCTGCCGGGTGCAAAGCCGGGCTCGACGATGTTGACCCGGATGCCGAACTCGGCAAGCTCAATGGCAAGGCCCTTGTTCAAGCGGTCAAGCGCCGTCTTGGAGACGCAGTAAGGCACGACGCTGCGCCGCATCTTGCGCGCCGCACCGGAGGAGATGTTGATGATCGAGCCCTTGACGCCCCGATCGATCATCTGACGCGCGACACCCTGCGACAGCAGGAAGGGCGCGCGCAGATTGATGCCGAAAATCTTGTCCCAGTCGTCGGCGTTGATATCGAGGAGAAAGCCGGATGGGTAGATACCCGCATTGTTGACCAGAACGTCGACCGCGCCCCAGTTTTCAGCGATATAGGCAAGCAATGCCTTGATATCGCCATCTGATGTCAGGTCCGCTGCAAATTGCAGATGCTCCGTGCCGGCAAGGCTTTTGGCAGCGGCACTAAGGCGGTCCGGGTCTTTGTCCGTCAGAAGGACGCGCGCGCCGGCATTTGCAAAGGCTTGCGCAATCCAGCCGCCGAAAATCCCGGCAGCGCCGGTGACGACGACGTGCTTTCCTATGAAATCCTCTGAAAAATCAACCATGTGACTCAACTGCTCCGTGGGTCGAGGCGATCTCGCAGGTGATCGCCGATGAAATTGACGGAAAGAACGAGAAGAAAGAGTGCGGCTCCGGGCATGACCGAAAGCCACCAGGCCGTCGCGACATAATTGCGCCCGGTCGAGAGCATTGCGCCCCAGCTAGCCGTCGGCGGCTGCACGCCGAGGCCAAGGAAGGAAAGACCAGCCTCGAACAGCACCATCAGCCCGAATTCAAGCGTCGCGACGACGATCAGCCCGCCGGCGATATTCGGCAGGACATGCCGCCAAAGGACGCGAAACCAACCCGCTCCCATGAACCGCGACAGGCGCAGATAGGGCATATTGGCAACCGTCAGCGTCTGGCCGTAGGCAACGCGCGCATAGCGCGGCCAGCGGGTCAGCGCCAGGATAAGCACGACATTCAGAAGACCGGGACCGAGCACCGCCACCGTAATGATCGCCAGAAGAATGGCCGGCACGGAGAGAACGATATCGACCAGTCGCATGATCAGCGTCTCGGTCCAGCCGCGATAAAATGCGGCGAGCATGCCGATGACGGAACCGAAAATTCCAGACAGCAGCACCGAGGCGACGGCGACGAACAGCGAGACCCGCGCGCCGTAGATCAGGCGGCTGAGCGTATCGCGTCCCAGCTCATCGGAGCCGATCAGATAGAGCGCATTGCGCGCCACCGTGCCCGGCGGCTTCAACCGGCCGAGGAGATTTTGCGTGTTCGGATCGTGCGGCGCGATCAACGGCGCAAAGATCGCCATCAACACGATCAAGATCAGGATAACGACTGAGATCACAACGCCCGTAGGTGTACGGCGAATAAGCCTTGCCGATCCGGCAGCTGAAACACTCATGCCTGCCTCCCGGAGAGACGAATGCGCGGATCGATGACGCTGTAGAGAACATCAGCGAAAAGATTGAGCAGGATGGCAGCGGCCGCGCCGATCAGCACGACGCCCTGCACGATGGGGAAATCCCGCGCGCTGATTGCCTGTATCGTCAACTGGCCAAGACCGGGCCAGGCAAACACCGTCTCGATGATGATGGCACCGGTCAGCAGGTTCGCGATTTCGAGCGCCGATATCGTCACCAGCGGCACGGCCGCGTTGCGCAGCAAATGGCGTATGACGATGCGCGCCGTCGACAGGCCCTTGGCATGGCCCGTGCGGACATAGTCCTTTTCCAGCTCGTCCAGAACGGCAGTGCGAGCGACGCGGGCGAAGGTCGCCATCGACAGGAAACCCAGAGCGAAGGCAGGCATGAGCAGGCTTGTCATGCCACTTGCACCCGATGTCGGCAGCCACCGCAACATCACGCCGAACAGCATGATCAGCAGAATGGACGTCCAGAAGGTCGGCATCGACTGGCCAACGAGCACAAAGCTCATCAGCCAGCGCGATTCCCAGGAATGACGGCGCACGGCGATGAGAACGCCGATGGGTACGCCAAGACCAAGCGCCACAACCAAGGCACCCGATGCCAGCGACAAGGTATAGGGAACACGGCTGCCGATGATATCCAGTACTGGCAGATGCTGGACATAAGATTGGCCGAGATCGAAGCGCAACAGACCTGCCAGGAAACGGAGATATTGAAGATAAAGCGGCTGATCGAAGCCGAGGGCCGCCCGCATGATGTCGATATCGGCCTTGCTCGCATCCGGCGGCACCAGCAGCAGCACGGGATCACCGGTCAGGCGCTGCAGGAAGAAGACAAGCGTCACCACGCCGAACAAAGCGACGAGAGCCTGCAACAGACGCTTGGCGATGAATGCAGGCACGTCTCGCTCCCGTTGTTGGAGACCGCAGGAAAGCTGAAGGGTGAGTTAGCTCATCCGCTTCGGATTGGTTTGATTCCTGGATGAAGCCGCTGCGGAAAAATCGACGGCTGGCGCCTTCGACTTCTTGGGAGCGATTTCGATGGCTGCAACATCAGCTTCCAGAAATCGCGCTTGGGTGAATTGCGCAAAAATCTCGCAGACTTCGATCAGGTATTCGCGCGCCGCCGGTGCGTGACCCGAGCGCTTGGCATCGATAAAGACGCTCCAATCGGTCAGCGGCAATTTCCGACCGCCCTTCGCTTCGAGGAAACCGACATAACGCTCTGATTTATCCCAGAGATTTTCGAGCCAGCCCGTAATCAGCGGTGCCCTCAAATGCATCGCCAGCAAATGCTTCAATTGGCGCTCATAACGTCGCGCCAGAACAATCTGCTCGTCCAGACCGGCGGTGTGCGCGGCAGCCATGGCCGCGTGCATGTCACTCAGCGTCTCCAGGCGCCTGAATTCTTCCGGCGGAAGTTCGACATCCGCCAGCAGCGGCTCCAATTGGCGGCGACCGAGAATTATCTCTCGCAGACCAATGGCGGTGATCGGCGTAACCTTCCAGCCGCTGCGTGGCTGGGACGAGACGAAGCCGGAATGCGCCAGCCGGGCAAGAGCCGTACGCACGACGCCGCGCCCCACGCCATAGTCCTTGCAAATCCCAACCTCCGACAACCGCTCACCGGGCGCAAGCGCCCCGGAAATGATGGCGAGCCTCAGCCTATCCTCGGCAATCGAGACAGAATCCGGCACGCCGGCTGGCAGGAAGGGACTTTGAGTATCGAACATGAGAGCAAAACTAACATCTCAGTTTAAGAGATTGAAGTATCAGTTTTGCGCAAACGAGCGATATTGCGGACTATTTTGCTGAGCCAGGGATCGGTTCGGGAAAAAATCGGCAATGAAAATTGACCGTGCCGTCCTCCAACCGGAAGATGGCACGGCCATAGCCGGAAAAAGGCCAGTTCAGCCTTCGAGTTCAGCGGCACTTCTGCTCAGCATACACAGGAAGTCGACATCGTCGCCGATCAGACCGTCAATCAGCCTGTCCTTGACGCAACGCCGGATCATGGGAAGCGGGTCCCGGCCGCTCTGCCAGAGCTTCGCAATCCGTTCCGGTAGAGGCAGGCTCAGGCGCACTGCGATCCCGGCTTCCTGCAAGGCCTCCGCATCGGCGCGATAGAAATAGTTCAGTTCCAGCGAAACGCCGTCGATACCGCCTGAACGCATGGAGTTGATCAGATCCACCGGACGATGATGCAGGATCGCCTCGGTCTGCAAGCGCGGCTCAATTTCCTTCACGCGGCGCAGATCGAGGTGATCGAATGAGGAGATGGCGACATGATTGAACGCGTCCATATCGCGCAACGTGCCGATCACGACATCGGCGAGCCGATCGGCGCGCTCACGCTCCTTCATCTCGATGGCAAGGCGTGTATCGGTCTGCTTGGCCCAGGCGACCGCTTCGGCAAGCGTCGGCGCACGGATGCCGGCAAAGCGGGGATCGAATTTCGCACCGGCATCCAGCGCCAGAACATCGTCGAGATCACGATCGCCGACAAAGCCCCAGCCGTTCGTGGTGCGATCCAGCGTCCGATCGTGCATGACGACGATCTTGTCGTCGCGGGTCAGCATCAGATCGATCTCGCTCTCATTGGCGCCGGCATCGACGCCCTTCTGAAAAGCAAGAATGGTGTTTTCCGGAAAATGCCGGCTGAAACCGCGATGGGCGGCAATGCGAAGCGTTCCGTGGCGGGCGGCGTGAAGAGACAAAGGCACGGGAATTCTCCTTGGATATGAAACCGTTATTGCTGAAAGCTCAGTGCAGCGTCGGATCGAGAGCATCGCGCAGATAGTCACCGATCAGGCTGATCGACAGCGACAGCAGGAAGATCACGAGCCCCGGCAGCATCGAGATCCACCATTCGGTCATCATGTAATCGCGTCCGGCTCCGACCATGCTGCCGAGGCTGACCAGCGGCGGCTGGATGCCAAGGCCAAGGAAGCTCAGCACCGACTCCTGCAGTAGGATCTCGGGCAGTACGACCGTCAGGTTGACCAGCACCACCGAAAGTATGTTCGGCAGCACATGCATGAATGCGATGCGCGCGGTGCTCGCCCCATTGCGCTTCAGCGCCGCGACATAACCGCGCTCCAACTCCAAACCGGTCATGGTGCGGACGAGCCGCGCGTAGCGCTCCCAGCCATAAAGGCCGAGCAGCCCCATGAAGAGCCAGAGATTGTCGCCGAAGAAGGCAAGCACGGCGAGTGCGATGATCAGGAAGGGCATTGACGCCTGGAAATCTACCGCGACGCGGATCAGCATGTCGGCAAATCCGCGGCGAAAGGCAGCGAGCAGACCGAGCGTCGTGCCGAGCGTGACGCTGATCGCCGATGCGCCGAGCGCGATCAGCAGGCTCGTGCGAAGTCCGTAGAAGACACGGCTCAGAATATCACGGCCGAGTTCATCTGTGCCTAGGACATGCCGAAACGTGCCGCCGAACAGGAGCGGTGGCGCCTTGCGGGCATGAAGATCGATCTGCGCAAAGCCATAGGGCGCTAGCACATTGGCAAAGACGGCAGCGAAGACGAAGGTGACGAGGACGATCACGCAGATCGCGGTCATCAGATCCAGCCTGGCGCTACGCTGCGATCTCCCCGCCTTGGCCTTGGTCAGATCGTCCACGCCGGTTGCGGCATTCGCCATGGTGATACCTTTCGAAAACGCGGCTCAGGCCGCCGCCCGATGCCGCAAGCGCGGATCGGCGAGGATGTAGAGAAAGTCGATGAGCAGGTTGGCGCTCACCATGGTGGCGGTGACGAGAATGACGATGGTCTGCACGATGTTGAGATCGCGCTGCGCCACCGAAGAGACGAGAAAGCGGCCGACGCCGGGCCAGGCGTAGACTGTCTCGACCACCGCTGCCCCGCCGATCATGCCGCCGATCAGGAAACCGAGCATGGTCAGGAGCGGCAAAGCCGCATTGGGCATGACATGCTGCCACAGCACGGCGCGCTCGCCGATCCGCTTGGCGCGGGCGGCCAGGATATAGCGCTGCCCCAAGACCTCCAGCGTGCTGGAGCGGACGAAGCGGGCGATGATGCCGGCATTGTAGAGGCCGATGACCAGAACCGGCATGACCAGATGCGCCGCCGTCGATCCGCCGCCGCTCGGCAGCAGCCGCAGCGATACGGCGAACAGCTGGATCAGCAGGATGGCGATAAGGAAATTCGGGAGGGAATGCATCAGCACCGCCAGCGCCATGACGAAACGGTCGATCAGGCTGCCTCGGTTCTGCGCAGCAAGAATACCAAGCGGCACACCAGCACCGAACGCCACCACCAGAGCGGCTCCCATCAGCTCCAACGTGGCGGGAACCTTGGAGAAGACCAGCGTCAGCGCATTCTGACCGTTCACCAGCGACGTGCCGAAATCGCCGCGCAGGAGATGGCCGAGATAGGAGAAATACTGGACATAAAGCGGCTGATCGAGACCCCATTGCTGCCGCATGATCGCCACGACTTCCGGCGGCGTCTCGATCGGCAACAACGAATGCAGGGGATCACCGCTGACGCGCAGGATGATGAAGGTGAAGGTCACTGCAAGGAAAAGCGTGACAGCGGCCCTGAGAAGGGCGCGGATGACGGCCTGGAACATCCCGGGTCTCCCTAGAGCGTTTCGAGAACGGTATTTGCCTGGCGCAACCTCTGCTGGCGTCCGCGTGGGACGGCGGCCAGAAGCTTCGCGGTGTAGGGATGCGCGGGATTCGCGAAAACCTCCTCCGTGCGGCCGGTTTCGACGATCTCACCCGCCTCCATGATCGCCACCCGATGTGACACATGGCGCACGACCCGCACGTCATGGCTGATGAACAGCAGCGAAAGGCCGCGAGCGCGCTGAAGTTCGAGCAGAAGATTGAGAACCTGGGCCTGCACCGACACGTCGAGGGCCGACACCGGCTCGTCGCAGAGGAGAATTTGCGGCTCGACGATCAGGGCGCGGGCAATGGCGACGCGCTGGCGTTGGCCGCCGGAAAGCTGGTGAGGAAACTTCTGCAGGGCCGAGGCTGGAAGGCTGACGGCCTTGAACGTCTCGGCGGCACGGTCGTGTCGGCTGGCGGGCTCGCCGATTTTATGAATCGCCAGCGTCTCCAGCATCTGATGCCCAACGGTGCGGCGCGGATCGAGCGCGCCAAGCGTATCCTGAGAAATCACCTGCAGGTGCTTTGCCAGCCCTCGCCTGTTTGGCTTCATCAGGTTGGTGAAAGATTGGCCGAACAGCTCGATATTTCCCGAGGTGGGCAACCGGTCGCCGCAAAGAAGCGAGGCCAGCGTCGACTTGCCGCAGCCGGATTCCCCGACCAGACCCAGCGTCTCGCCGGGCTTCAATTCCAGGCTCACATCCTTGATCGCGTGGAATCCCTGGGTTCCTCGCGGCAACAGGGAGAAACCGGAGGAGTAGGAGAATTGCAGATTACGGGCGGCGAGAGCGAGGTCCGCCCCGTTCCCATTCGGCTGCTGTCTTGTCTCAGACATCGTGAGCACTCCATGGATTGAAGCAGGCAAGCGATGCCGCTCCCGCGATCAACGGTGGAACTGCGGTTGCGCAATGCGCCTCGACGCGCGGGCACCGTGGAGCAAAGGCACAGGCGGACGGCATGGCGTCATGCAGTTTCAGTTCACCTGGAATATCCGCCAGCTTTTCCAGCGGCGTGCCGCGTCCCGGCATCGCCTCCAGCAGCAGCCGCGTATAAGGATGGCGGGGATTGTCGTAGATATCCTCGGTGCTGTTCAGCTCGACCAGAGATCCCGCATACATCACTGCGATACGGTCGCAGACCTCGGAGACGAGATCGAGATCGTGGCTGATGAAGATCATAGGGATACCGCGCTCGCGCACCGCCTTGACCAGCAAGGCCACCACCTGCGCCTGAACGGTGACGTCGAGCGCCGTGGTCGGTTCATCGGCGATGATCAGCCGTGGCTGCATGGCAAGCGCGGTTGCGATCATCACGCGCTGGCACATGCCGCCGGAAAATTGCGCCGGATAGGCGTTGTAGCGCGTCTCAGGCTGCGGAATGGCCACTTCCGCCAGAAGTCGCAGCGCCTCGGCCTTCGCCTCGCTTGCCGACATGCCGGCGCTCATCGCCGCCTCGGCAATCTGCGAGCCGATCGTACGCACCGGATCGAGACAGGAAACCGGTTCCTGGAAGATCAGACCGATGGACGGCAGTTTCGATCGCGCCATCGCCCCGAGTTCCGCCGCATCATACATGGCATCCTCAAAGGAGACGAACCCGGTAGCGCTCGCGGTCGGTCCCAACAGGCCGGCAAGCGCAAGACAGGTCACGCTCTTGCCGGAACCACTTTCCCCGACGATGCCGAGGATTTCACCCTCGGCAAGGTCAAAGGAAACATTGTTGACCGGATGGGACCGGCCGGTCTTTGTCCGAAACGTAACGCTCAGATTGTCGACCGAAAGAACTGGAGTGGCCATTGAGAAGGGCTCAGCTCTTCTGCGTTTCGAGGGAGAGGCTGCCGGGACCGAGATCCATCTGGAAGGCCGGCAATGGCTGCCACTTTACGCCGTTGCGAATGCCGAAAAAGACAGCGTTCTGATGCAGAACCGTTTCGCCCGGATCTTCCCATTCGACCAGGTGCAGCATGTCGCGGAATATCTTGGCGCGGTCGGCCGGATCGACCGCCGTTTCCATCTTCGCGCCGAGAGCGTCGAAATCCGCATTCTGCCAGATCTCGAACGAGTTCAGCGAACCGGCTGCGCCGAACTGGGTATAGAAGGAAATGAAGGGGTCCGGGATCTGCGCCGTGCTCGACCAGTTGCCGGTTGCGCGGCTGGACGTGCCTTCGAACAGCTTGCCGCCTTCTACGAACTTCATCTTGGCATTGACGCCGACGGCCTGCCACATGGCGACCACGGCCTGCGTGACCGGATTTTCTGCTGCGTAGTAATTATTCTGCGAGCGGACTTCGATTTCCTCGCCGTTATAGCCGGCATCCTTGAGAAGCTGTACGGCCTGATCCGGGTCGTACTTATAGGCCGGATAATCCTTGAGATAGACGGGGCCATAGAGTTCGAACTGCAGGCCGTTCGGAACCCGTGTGCGGCCGTTCCAGATCGTGTCGACGATGGCCTGGCGATCGATGGCGAGGATCAGAGCCTGGCGGACGCGCGGGTCCTTCAACGCCGGATTGGTCTTGTCGAAGAAGAGAATGCGATGGTTCGGAACCGGACCGCCGACGATCGCATGGCCGGGGCTGTCGGAGACGGAGGAGAGCTGATCGGGCGGCAGATCGGTGACGATATCGTAGTCACCGGCAAGAAGACCGGCAATGCGCGAGGAGACTTCCGGCACGATGCGCAAGGTCACGCGCTTGGCGGCCGGCTTGCCGCGGAGCGCCTGGTCGTGGGACACAAGGACCACGCTTTCGTTCGCGGTGTAGCTCTCGACCTTGTAGGGGCCTGCGCCGACCGGCTTCTGACGCCAGGTCGTCCAGTTGCCGCCATTCTTCTGCCAGGCGTCCTTGCTGATGACCGAGGCGGCATAGCATGCCAGGCGCTGCAGGAAGATCGGATCCTGAAACTTGGTGACAAAGCGCACCGTCAACGGATCGACCACCTCGACATGATCAAGGCTGGTGAAGCTGGTGCGATAGACGGGATAACCCGGCGCATCCTTGTTGAGCAGTCGCTCGGGACCGAAGGAGAAGGCCACGTCATCGGCGGTCATTTCGCGGCCGTCGTGGAAAATCACGCCGGGGCGCAGCTTCATTTCCAGAACGGTCGGCGAGACCCAGGTCCAGGATGTGCCGAGATTGGGCTTTACCGAGAAATCGCCCCGCATATCGAGGGCAAGAACCGTTTCATGGATCGAGTAATTGTTGCGGAAAGCGACGTTGCTGGCAGCATCGACCGTCTCCTGCGAGACCGGGTTCAGCTGAACGGCGATGCGAAGTTCGGGCCTACTGTCGCCGGCATCGTCCGCAAAGGCAGGCAGCGCCGGCATCAAGGTCGAGAGGCTGGCGGCCGCTCCCATCAGCAAGGTTGTGCGGCGGGTAATGACCGTATTCAGGCCATTAAAGGTGTTCTCGGACATCGGCAGATTCTCCGGTTTGTGGCTGCACAAACGTTTGCGCAAAAGAAAAAGGGCCACCTGCCGTGAAAAACTACTCTTTCGAACTAGGCAGGAGGAATTTGCCGCAAACTAGGGACATCCGATGACGCACGTATGACAAGTTCCGGCGGGACAAGCCGCATCGGCCGGGTGACAGCGCGAGCCTCTGGAGAAAGGCCCACCAGCTCGACAAGCAGATCGAGCGCAGCTTCGCACAGGCGGTCGGTCGGCTGCGCCACGGTCGTCAGCGGTGGCGACCAATAGGCAGTGTCAGGGACATTGTCATAGCCAACGACGGATACATCATCAGGAATTGCCAGCCCCATATCGCGCAGTGCCGCCACGACCTCAATCGCCAGCCCGTCGCTTCCGCAAATCAAGGCGGTCGGCCCCGTCAGCGGCGAGGTCAATATCTGACGAAACGTCTGCCGAGCCGCCTCATCTCTTTCAAAGGAGATGACTCCGCCCTGGATCGCTCCGGCGCTTTCGCTGACCATCTCCCCGAAGATCGTCCGGCGATCGCGAAGAGCACTACGGCTTTCACGATAGACAAACGAGATGCGGCGATGTCCGAGCTCGACCAGATGATCGAACAGCAAACGCATGCCGAGCCATTCATCGGTCAGCACCGCCGGTTTCGAACCGGTAAGACCACCGCAGAGCGTCACATGCGCCTTGCCCATGCGATCGAGATGGTCGCATAGCGCCTCATGGCCGGGCAGGTCGGTGACCATGACCACGCCGTCGAAAAAATCGTCCTGAAACAGATGCAATTGTCCGGCGACCTCGCCGGCATCGGCTTTTGCCTGCGCGACCAGCAGCTCCATCCCTCGCCTCTGCGCGGCCGCCTGCAGGCAACCCGTCAGATGCGGCTGGTAGTGACCCGAGAGGCTGCCGACGATAGCACCGAAGACGCCTGTGCGGTGGGTCCTGAGCGAGGTTGCCAGCCGGTTGACGACATAGCCGACCTCGCGCGCCGTCGCCCTGACCCGTTCCTGCGTCTCAAGGCTGATACGAGCATCCGTGCGGTCGTTCAGGACACGCGACACCGTCGCCGCCGAGACCCCGGCCAGCCGCGCCACTTCCATGATTCCTATTCTCGCCGGTGTCTTCACATCTCTCCCCAAAAGGGCTCATCCGCTGCGCGGCGACAATGGCGAAACACCACTGCCAGAGCAAGCCGCCTGCTCCGATATCAAGCTGCACGCGCACTCACCTGAGACGCTTATGCCGTTCTGGAACATCAGTTTCACCGGATTTCTCCCACACAACGACGCTTCCTCGCATTGCCAATCGGGAGAGCCCCGGTCTAGCTAGGGCGGATCGATGCAGTGCGATAAACATTTGTTATTACAGGAGCGACCAATCCATGTCCGTTATGCGCGAAACTTTGACGCTTTCTCATTCCGGTGCTGTGCAGGCGCTTGTGGCCGCGATTGCACATGCCGAGAAAATCGGCGTTCCGCAATGCGTCTTCATCGTCGATGCAAGCGGCGAGACCATCGTCAGCATCCGGATGGACGGCGCGAAGTATCTGAGCATGCATACTGCCCGCGCCAAGGCCCGCACGGCGGCGTCCAGCAACGCGCCGACGGGCGCCATGTCCTTCGAATTCGGCACGGCCGCCGGCATCGCTTCGCAGGGCGGCGTTACGCATCTGCCTGGCGGCTTGCCCATCCGCTTCGGTAGCCGGCTTGCCGGCGCCATTGGTGTGGGATCCGGCACCGGGGATCAGGATTTTGAAGTCGCTCGCGCCGCCCTTGCCGCCATCGGAGCCGATGCGGTTTAAAAGGTGCCTCCTCACCGGAGCCTGCGTTGGGCATCCGGCGCAGGCACTCGCGTTTCCATAGCGGCGGCGGCTTCTACTGCTCTCTCACCAGTTTCAGCACGAGTTGCTGAAGATTGCCGCCGTCGCTGAATTCGACCTTGTCGAAGTCGCTGTTTCGCTGCCGCTCTCTTTTGGAAATCTCACCGAGCCGCTTCGTCAATTCGACGCGGATCCCGCTGCATTTCGGGTCATTGGGTACGGAGAAGCCGACGCTCATCGCTTCGATTTCCTTGACCATGTCCTTGATGAATCCACCATGCACGCGCTCATGCGCTTCGACGCCGGCAATGAAACGCTGCCAGCTCCCGCGGGTCGCGCCAGTCAATTGCGCGGAGGGTTTCGGCAATGTGTAGGTGATGATCAGCTTCGGTATGTTGACGGTGATCATGCAGGCGCCGTCCGGCTGCGGCTCGTATTTCCGCGTCCAGGTCAGCTTGAAATCGGTATGGGCGATCGCCCTCGTTTTACCGCCGAGGAAAGGGCCGCGCTCGCCAATCGACTCATAGAGCTCCCCGCCGGTTTTACCGATGATGGCGTAAGTCTGCACCTTTTCGACCGCTTGCCATTCCGCCCGCGCAAGCACTGGAGACAAGGCAAAGCTGATCGCCAGCACACAAAGTCGAACGCTTGTTCTCACGCAAATCCCCACCGAGCCGATGCTTCAAGGCGGCGAACCTAACCGGCATGGGCTTCACGTTCAATGAGTGTCATCAATCAGGAAACAAGCGAGGAGATCAGTAATTCTTCAGCCTCCTCGCGGCTCATGTCGAAAACGGTTCTGCCGATCCCGAAGCTGAATCCGTTGCGGGCAAAGGCCGATAACTCCTTCGCCTTCCGCTTCTCATCGAGATCGCCGCGACGAAACGGCCCGAAGCCGCGCTTTCGGGCAAAGATGACGGCTGCATATAGGTCGTCCGCCCCGTCCAGTGCGGCAACGACCGTTTCACCGGCCATCCCCTTCGAAGCAAGCTTGAAGGCAATGGCCTTCTTCGATTTGCCGGAGCGCACGGCTGAGCGCGTGCTGATCTCGGCATAGGTGACATCGTTGAGCGCATTCTGGTCGTAGGCGAACTTGACCGCGAAATCGGCAACGATCTTGATCTGCTCATCGCTGATGTCTTCGAACTTCTGTTTCGCCTTTTTGGTGATCGCATCGAACAATTGCTTCTCGGTCATCATCTTGCGTTCAAGACGATAGATCGTCGAGTTGCGCGCCCAGCTGAGCATTCGCGGCGTCGGTGTTGGTGTCGGAGTTTCGTCCATGGCGGAGAGATATTCGCGGATCGATAAGGCGAAGATTCGGAGTCAACCGATTGTTACGTCACGCTCTCCACTTGCGCAATGTGCCGCTACTCCGCGAAGAAATCCGCATTGTCGGCGGCGATGCGCTCGATGGCGGCAAAAGCGGTGCGCAAATGCGCCTGCATCACCTTGGTGGCGCCTTCCGGATCGCCCGCGACCACGCGATTGACCAGGTCCTCATGCTGGCGAAAGATCATCTCCAGCCAATCGATCCGCTCAAGCGAGAGATAGCGAAGACGGTCCAGCGAAACCTTCGCCGAGGCGATCATGCCCCATACATGGGGATGGCCGGCGATTTCCATCAACGCCCGATGCATCGCCTCATCGGACAGGAAAAAGCCGATATGATCGCCCTTGCCGATCAGCCGGCGCTGATCCTCCAGAAATCGATGCAACCATGCTTCCTTGTCTGTAACGGACGAGGTGGCGGCTTCCGCAACGGCGCTGCACTCCAGCATTTCGCGCACGAACTGCGCGTCACGAACCGCACTGATCTCGATGGGCGCGACATAGGTGCCGACCTGCGGCACCACCAGAAGGAAGCCGGCATCGGCAAGCCTTTGAAACACCTGCCGAACCGGCGTTCGGCTCAGCCCCACCTCGTCGGCAATCTTCGTTTCCGAAATCGCCGCTCCCGGTCTGAGCTCCCCGGTCAGGATCCGCATATAGAGGACATCGTAAAGGTCCTTGATGCTCATACGGGGGCGGATTGGGGATACGGTCATCGGTTCAATGCGCCTCTGCTGTGATGGTGCTGAGGAAGCGCCGCGCCCGCTCGCTGCCCGGATTGGCGATCAGCGCGCGAGGCTCCCGGTCTTCCACGATCTTGCCTTCGTCCATGAAGATCATTCGCGTGCCGACATCCGCAGCAAAGCGGATTTCGTGCGTGACGACTAGCATTGTGCGGCCCTCGCGAGCAAGATCGCGCATGACGCCGAGCACTTCGCCCACGGTTTCCGGGTCAAGCGCCGAAGTCGGCTCGTCGAACAGCAGGATATGCGGCTCGGCGCAGAGCGCCCGCGCGATCGCCACACGCTGCTGCTCGCCGCCCGACATCTGTGCCGGATAGGCATTCATCCGGTGGGACAGACGCACCCGCTCGAACAGGGCTTTTGCCCGCGCCTCGACCGTCTTACGATCCTGCTTGTGCACGACGACCGAGGCGAGCACGACATTTTCCAGCGCCGTCAGGTGCGGATAGAGATTGAAGTGCTGGAAGATCATGCCGATCCGCCGACGAACAGCCGTTATCGCTCCCCGCTCATGTGCGAGCACCGGCTTACCCTCGAATCGGATCTCTCCACCTTGGATATCCTCGAGCCCGTTGACGCAGCGCAGCAGCGTCGATTTGCCTGTACCGGAGGGGCCGATGAAGCAGACGATCTCTCCCGTCTGCACCTGCATGGAAATACCGTCGAGAATGGTGCGCTTTCCGAAGCGCTTCACCACGCCATCAAATTCAAGAACTGCCTGCGTCATTGTCCGCCTCCCGCGAGCAAGGGCTTCGTTCCGACGTTATAGCGCCGCTCAAGCGCGCCTCCCGCCAGCGAGATTCCATAGTTGATGAGGAAATAAAGGACGCCGAGCATCAGCAGCGGCGCGAAGCCGCCGCCGGTGCTTTCGCGCACCAGAAGACCTGTCTTGGTCAATTCGACATAGCCGATGATCGAGGCAAGCGAGGATTCTTTCAGCGTCGTCACATAGACGCCGACCGAAGGCGGCAGAACGACGCGCAGCGCCTGCGGCCCAACGACATGCCGCATCGTCTGGCCAAAAGTCATGCCGGAGGATTGCGCCGCCTCCCATTGACCGCGCCCGACGCTTTCGATGCCGGCGCGCATGACCTCCGACATCGTGGCCGTCGCATGAAGCGCCAATGCAAGGGTCGCTGCCATGAAAGTCGATATATCGACACCGAACATCACCGGCAGGCCGAAATAGGCGAAGAACAGTACGATCAGGATCGGGATGGACCGGAAGAATTCGACGAAGAGCAGCGCGAGCACGCGCAGCGGCAGCCAGCGAGACGTTCGCGCCAGCGCTACGAAGCCTCCAGCTATGGCGCCGATCATCAGTGCCAACCAGGACAGCCAGATCGTAAGTGCAGCCGCCTTCAGGAACAATGGCAGATAGGAAAACAGGTCGTGATTCATCGGCGCGCACCATTATCCCTGAAAAGCATCCAGCCAATCGCGAGGCGAATGAAGTTTACTGTCTGGCACAGAACCAGATAGACAGCCGCCGCCACCAGGAAGGTCTCGAAGAAACGGAAAGAGGTAGAACCGACCGTCTGCATCCACGAGGCCACATCTTCGACGGCGACAGCCGAAGCGAGCGACGACGCGAGGATGACCGCGATGACCTGATTGCCGAGCGGTGCGTAGATGACGCGAAAGACCTGCGGCA
>DASVPC010000286.1:0-9180 GCA_036383055.1 Rhizobium sp.
CTGATAGGCGAGCCGTCCGAGACCGGGCAGGTTGAAGACGTTCTCGATCAGTACCGCGCCGGCAACGAGAAAGGTGAATTGCAGGCCGAGAATGGTCATCACAGGCATCAGCGCATTGGGCACGACATGCCCCCAGAGCACGGCGCGATGCGACAGGCCCTTGGCGATGGCGGTGCGGGCGAAATCCTCATGCAGCGTGTCGAGCACGGCCGAGCGGGTGACGCGGGTCAGGACACCCGCCTGCGGCAGGGCCAATGCCACGGCCGGCATGATCAGCGCCTTCAAGGCCGGCCACAGGCCATTGCCCCAGCCGGGAAAGCCGACGGCCGGCATCCAGCCGAGCGAGATCGCGAACAGCAGAATCAGCAACAGTCCGATCCAGAAGCCGGGCAAGGCGATGCTCATCTGCGAAAACAGCGTGGCGATGATGTCGAAGACACCACCGCGCCTGGCAGCAGCGGCAACGCCGAGCGGCACCGCGATCACTATGGAGAGAAGGATGGCAAGGATGGCGAGCGGCAGCGTCACCGCCAGCCGCTCGAGGATGAGGCCGGCAACCGGCACGCCATAGGTATAGGACATGCCGAGATCGCCGGTCAGCGCGCCGCCGAGCCACTGGCCATAGCGGAGGAGCAGCGACTGGTCGAGACCCATCTGCTGCCTGAGCGCCGCCAGTGTCTCCGGCGTTGCCGAGGTGCCGAGCGTGATGGCGGCGGGATCGCCCGGCAGCAGGGCCATCACCGCAAACAGCAGCAGCGAAACGGCGATCAGGGTCAGGAAAAGGCCCATGATCCGGCGGGTGAGAAGTACGATCATTGCATGTCCATGGCCGGATCACGCCCGGCTGTGCGGCGCTGAAAGAGGTCAGTCTTCCCAGGAAACGTTGGTCAGGACGTTCGAGGGGATCGGCTCGTTTTCCCAGAGCCCTTTCAGCTTCTTGTCCCAGACGCCGAGTTTCGGCATGACGAAGAGGAAGAGCGCCGGCACGTCCTCGGCCAGGATCGTCTGCGCCTGGCCATAGAGCTTGTCCTGCTCGGCCGGATCGGCGGTCAGCTGGACCTTCTTCATCAGTTCGTTGAAATCAGGGTTCTTATAGTTGAAGTAATAGGGATCGCGCGCGTAGATGTCGATGTCGCGCGGCTCGGCATGGGCGATGATGGTCATGTCGTAGTCACGACCGGTCAGGACGTCCTGTACCCATTTCGCCGGAAATTCCGTCGGCTCGATGTTCATGGTCACGCCGACATCGGCGAACATCGCCTGCATCACCTGGGCGCTTCTGGTCGCATAGGCCATTTGCGGCGTCTTGATGGTGAAGGTGAAGCCGTTCGGATAGCCGGCTTCAGCGAGCAGCGCCTTGGCCTTGGCGGCATCGAAGGGCAGCGTGCCGGTCAGGTCCCGGTAGCCCGGATCGTTCGGTGTGTAGTGGCTGCCGATTGCTGTGCCGAAACCCGACCAGGCGCCGTCGATGACGGTCTTGCGGTCGAGCGCCATCATCAGCGCCTGGCGCACCCGCTTGTCGTCGAAGGGCTTGCGCGTGTTGTTCATGCCGGCGACGACCTTGAGCTCGGTATTGCCGACCTTGGTCATCAGCCTGGGATCGCCGTCGAAGGAACTCACCAGCTCCGGTGCACCGAATTCCGGAAAGGCGTCGAGGTCGCCGGCTTTGAGGGCAGCCGCTTCCGCCTGCGGGTCGGGAATGAAGCGGAAGGTCACCTTCTCCAGCTTCACGTCGACGGATTTGTTCCAGTAGTCCGGGTTCTTGGCAAGCTCGACATGGTCGCCCTTGGCCCAGGAGGCGAACTTGAACGGGCCGGTGCCGACAGGCGTCGTCTTGTCGTTGGCGGAAGATTTCGGCCCGACCATGACCGAGGAAGGCCAGCCCAGCCAATAGAGCAGGCTGCCGGTCGGCGAGGAGAGATGCAGCACCAGCGTTTCGGGATCCGGCGTGTCGATCGAGGCGATGGTTGCGAAGAAGCGCTTCTGCGGATTGACGGATTTGGCGTCGCGGGCGCGGTTGAGCGTAAATTTCGCGGCAGCCGAATCGAAGGTCTCGCCGTCATGGAATTTGACGCCGCTCTGCAGCTTGAACGTATAGGTCAGCCCATCGGGAGAAATCTCCCAGCTCTTGGCGAGCTGCGGTACGACCTTGCCGCTCTCGTCGATCGCCACCAGCCCTTCGAAGATGTTCTGCCAGGTGACCTGTCCGATGGCGACCGGCGCGGCGATGGTCGGATCGAGGCCGGTGGGCTCGACCGTCATGCCGATGTTCAGCGTCGTCTTGGCGGCTTCGGCCGATGTCATGCCCATCAGCAGCAGCCCCGCGGAGAGCGCGGCGCCACAGGCAAGACGGCGAGCAAAAGCGCCCAGGCTCGGACGTAAAAACGTGGTCATCTCTATTCCCTTGGCTCTGGCTCGCAATCCCGGTTTTCCCTCCGGCATGCGGCCTTTTTCAAAATAGTGTCATCTCACAAGCGCACACACAATTCTAAAAATGTGTGCTCAGTGTAGCTGATATGGCTACACTGATTTTACCCGGTTGAAACCCGTCACCTGCGATCAATCGCTTCTTTCCTTCTGGGCGACCTGCTCACGCATGAAGCGCTCGATGAAGTCGAGAAGCTTGCCGGCGGCGAAGGACAGCTGGCGGTCCGGCGCGACGCAGAGATCGATCGGCGTCCTGATCCCCTTGCCATCGGCAATCGGCAGCGCCACGAGTTGGCCTGCCTGGATTTCCCGCTGCACGGTCAAGGCCGGCAGCATGGTGATCGCCGCTCCTCGCAGCACCAACTCCTTCTGCATCTCCAGCGAACTGGTCTCGAAAACCGGATCGAGCATCAGTCCCTCGCGTTCAAACAGCGCATCGAAAGCCTGCCGCGCGCCGAAGGTGCGGTCGGGGATAGCGAGCGAATGCGCGGCAAGCTCTGCAAGGGAAACTTCCTTGCGCGCGGCCAGCGGATGGCTCGTCGCGGCGATCACGTCATAGGCGATTTCGGAGCGTAGCCGCACCTTGGTTCCCGAGAGCGGCGGCGCGAACAATGTCACGGCGATATCGGCCTCGGCGCCGTTGACGGCTTCGATGGCGCTGCGGGCGCTGGTGATGGTCACTTCGAAGCGCAGCTTCGGATAGCGCAGGCTGAATTCGGCAAGCGCCGGCGCCAGCAGATTGGCGACAGTGGCGCCGCTGGCATAGACGCTGACGCGGCCGCGCTGCAGGCCCTTCAGGTCTTCGATGAGCTGGTGCACATGGTCAAGCTCGCGCAGCGTCCGCCCGGCGCGCACGGCCAGCAGTTCTCCGGCGGCGGTCAGCTTGACGCCGCGGGCGCTGCGCTCCACCAGCGGCGTGCCGAAATGATATTCAAGATTTTCGATCTGCCGGCTGATCGCGGTCGGTGCGACATTCAGGTTTTCCGCCGCCTGGCGCATGGAGTTGGTGCGTACCAACTCGTCAAAATAGATCAGCGCTCGGATCTGCATGGATGAACTCTCCGGCTAGGCCACCCGGTCGGGAAAGCGATCCCGCCAGGCCGGCTGCGCGCCCTCGACCGGCAGCGTCGTCGCCTCGTAAACGCCGCGAGCAATCGCGCGGGCCATGACGATGGTGGCGAGATGGCAGAGTTCCATGAAGCTCGGCATGTCGTCTCTTGGATGCTTGGCGGTGGAGGCGGCGAAAACCGTGTCGCCGTCGAGCGGCAGATGCGCCGGCAGAAGCGCGCGGGCAAGGCCATCATGGCCTGAGATCGACAGGCGATGCGCCTCCGCCTTGGTCAGTTGCGCGTCGGTGACGATGGCGCCGATCGTTGTTGCCGTGACGTTTCCGCCCTTCAGCCGCACGCGCGTGTCGATGCTCCCGGGCATGCCGAGTCCGCCGAATTCACCCTTTTCCTCGAAGGGCGCTGCCCAGAAATGCGGTCCGTCGCCAATGGTGGCGGTGCCGAGAGCGTTGACGGCAACGATGGCGGCAATCCTGTGTCCCCGGCTGCTGACGACGCTGGCCGAGCCGAGGCCGCCCTTGACGGTCGCCGTCGTCCCGCCAGTGCCGGCGCCGACGGTGCCAAGCGCAAAGGCGCCCTTCTGCGCCGCCTTGAAGGCGGCGTAGCCCATGTCGCGATAGGGCGAATGGAGGCCCCAGTCCTTGTTGCCGCCGTTGATGAGATCGAAGAGGATCGCCTGTGGTACGAGGGGAATGAGCGCCGTTCCGATCTGCAGGCCGCGCCCGATTTCGCGCAGGCCTGCCTGCACCCCACCGGCCGCGTCGAGCCCGAAAGCCGAGCCGCCCGACAGTACAAGACCGTCGACCGTGCTGATGGTCATCGCCGGATCGAGCAATGCCGTGTCCCGCCCGCCCGGCGCGCCGCCGAGCACGGAGCCGGAGGCGACCGCCGGTTCATCGAAAATGATGGCGGTGACGCCGGAGCCGAGCGCAAGGTCTGTGCGGTGACCGACGGCGAGGCCGTCGATGTCGGTCAGGAGATTGAGCAGATCAGCCAATGAAAAATCCTTCGCCTTTCGAAGCGCGAGGTTGTCATGGCGATAGGATCGCAAAGAGGGGGAAAAGACAAGATGGGTTTGTGGGCGGTGGTGCTGTTGGGGCCGACCCTCGTGGTTCGAGGCCCGTCCGCCTACGTTACGCTGCGTCGGCCGTGCACCTCACCATGAGGGTGGAGCGGCCCCTGTCTTAAGTACGCGATAGCCTTGCTTCCGAAGTGGGAGCGACCTTAGCATAGTGATTGGAACTAAAGATCAGTCCTCACCCTGAGGTGGGGCGAAGCGACCCTCGAAGGGCGAGGGCGGGTAATGGGTGGCGTAACTGACGCAAAAGTGGCGGCTAAGCCGATCCATCAAACGTGGATCGGCTTAGCCTGTTGGCGTGAGAGGAGATCGCGGATGGCGAGCTTGACCTCGTCCGTGTTTCTGAAACGCTGTTCGTCCAGATCGTGGACATGGTATTTCACGGCGATGAACTTCAACCGGTCTTCATCCGGAATAACGATGCCGACGGGAACGCCAGCATATTCGATGACTTGCTTCTTCATAAAAATACTCCCTCCGCACCCAAGCGGCGCAGACATGGCGAATTGACTGTTTGAATCCGATAAAGGGACGAACGTCACATTCGACAGCACGGGCGGGAGAGCACGCCCGAACGGTCATGGCCAAGCACGGCCCACCCAAGGATCGAGGCGATGAGCTTGATATTCAGCATGTCACTTTCCTTAGTTGGTGTTGTACTTGTTCTGGCTCCGCTCAAGGGAGCCGGTGATCCGGTGTGCTATTATCTACAACCTTAGCAGAGAATAGCGATTCCATCTCCAGAAACATATTCCGAAAGATGTCAAAATATCGACGATCGGTAAAATATAATTCCGTATCTGGCTAATTACGGGGAGGGTTGTATCAACCTCCATGCAATCTCCCGTAGCGGAAAGGCATCGCCGATCACCGACAGACAGATAGGAATTGCCGCGAGATTCGGCAATCCCTCTAAAGTATTAAAATTCACTCGCCGCTAAATTACCCTAATGGTTAATGCCATTATCGGGAGCGGCTAGACGCTGTCTTCCAGAGCCTTTTCCAAGGCTTTGACGAAGAAATCGGCGCTCTCGGTCGAAAGGCAAAGCGGCGGTTTGATCTTCAACACATTCAGGTGATCGCCGGTCGGCTGCATGATGACGCCGAGATCGAGCAGCCGGTCGCAGATATCAGCCGTCTCTTCCGTGGCGGGCGTCAGCGTCTCGCGGTTGCGCACGAACTCGACGCCGAGATAAAGACCCGTACCGTGCACCGCGCCGATCAGCGGAAAACGCTCCATGAGTGCCGCCAGCCCCGCCTTCAGATGGTCGCCGACGACGCGGGCATTCTCCTGCAGGCCCTCGTCCCTGATGATGTCGAGCACGGTGAGACCGACGACGGAGCTCACCGGACTGCCGCCCGCCGAGGAAAAGAAATAGCCTTCCTTCTCCAGCGATTCGGCAATCTCACGGCGAGTGATGACTGCACCAAGCGGATGGCCATTGCCCATGCCTTTGGCGACGGTGATGATATCCGGCACGACGCCCTGTTGCTCAAAGCCCCAGAAATGATGACCGAGCCGGCCGTAGCCCACCTGCACCTCGTCGGCGATGCAGAGGCCGCCGCGCCCGCGCACCGCGGCATAGACATCGGTGAGATAGCCGTGCGGCAGGGCGATGCCGCCGGCATTGCCATAGACCGGTTCGGCGATGAAGCCGGCGAGGCCGTCACCCTTCTCGTCGATGGCCTGCAGTAGCGTCGTCACGCCGGCCACGTAATCCGCGCCCGAATCCGGCCCGCGGAACGGGCCGCGATAGGTATTGGGCGAAACGACCGGGTGCACCCAGTCCGGCCGCGTCGTCAGCGCCTGCGGATTGTCGGCGATGGAGGTGGAGACGGCGTCGCTTGCGTGCGTCCAGCCATGATAGGCCTCCAGCAGGCAGAGCATGTTCTTCTTGCCCGTATGCGCCCAAGCAAGCCGGATGGCGAGGTCGTTGGCCTCCGAGCCGCTATTGACCAGGAAGACGCTGTCGAGCTCCTCCGGTGCCAGCGTCGCCAGCCGCTCGGAAAACTCAGCGACGGCGGCATAATGGAAGCGGGAGTTGGTGTTGAGCCGCGACCACTGCTGCTCAACGGCTGCGGTCAGGCGCGGATGCGCGTGGCCGAGCATGGTGACGTTGTTGACCATGTCGAGATAGGCGCGGCCCTCCATGTCGAACAGGAATTCGCGCCAGCCGCGCTCGATCTGCGGCGGGGTCTGGTAATAATGCTTCTGCGGTTTGGCGAAATGCGCCGCGCGCCGGGCAAGCAGGGCCGCGCCGTCTTCTCGCGGCGCTTCGCAGGCTGGGCTCAAGAGGACAGCGGGCGAGGGGCAGACCGCCGACCAGCCGTCGGCCTGATGTGCCACGGCAAAGAGCGGCGGCGCCAGCGATGGCGAGCGGCAGAGCTGCACGCGCAGGCCGCCGACCGTCGAGCTTTCGCCGGCGATGGTGCCGATGGTCGCACTTTGTTCGATCTCGGCGCCCTCCTCCAGGGTGCAGTCGATGCCGTCGAGATGCAGGCTGACCGCGTCGCTCACCAGAACGAGATGTTGGCCGTCCCACTGGATGCGTCCGGCAAACGGGGCCGCGACGGTCGTTCCCGCGGGCAGGCAGACATCGCTGTGCAGCGCGAAACTCTGCGGCGGCGTCATGCCGAGAAGATCGCCACGCGACAGGCGGAATTCGCCATAGCGCGTTGCCGCCGTGCCGGAGGCGGCGGCCTCCCTGGCGAGCAACCGCCAGTCCATATCGGGCTTGCGCCAATTGCCATCGACAAAATGCGGGCTGGTGGTGGAAAGATCGACAGCGGCGATCGTATCCGGCGCGATATCCGGCAGCAGCGCCGCCCAGCCCTCGGTATCAATCGCAGCGACGTCGAAGCCGATCGTCCGCAGGATCGCGGCGTCCATCACTTCCGGATCGGCGCCGGTCGCGACGTCGAAAATCGCGCGCTCGTGCTCGAGATTGCCGCGCACATAGTCGTTGTCGGGATCGATGGCGAGCTGCTGCTCGGTGCTGGCGGCGAGGATGACGGCGCGCGCAACGATCAAGGGCCACAGCGCCTTCGCCTCGACCTCTTCCAGCGGATAGACCGCATGATAGGCCCGGATGGCGGGAAGGATGGCGAAGGGATCGCCTTCCGCGTGGTGCAGCAGCGAGGCGCAGGTGACGGCGAGGTCGCCCACCAGCCAGCCCTGGATGATGTCACCGAAATCGATCACACCGTCCGGGATCGGCTGGCCATGGGTGTCTGGATGGCAGACGACATTGTCGTCGGTGACATCGTGATGGACGGGCTGCACGCGGAGCCCGCTTGCAAGCGGCTGGATACGCTTGACGGCCGAGACCATGGCCTTGGCGATACGGTCGCGCGCCTCGTGATCGGTGATCGCCGACAGCAACTGCACGGCGACCGGCCCGGCGCGGCGCAGATCCCATTGCAGATTGCGCTGCAGGCCGGGATGGTCGAAATCGGCAAGGTCGCGCGCAAGCCGTGCCGAAAGGGCACCGAGCGCCGAGACCGAGGCGAGCGGCAGATGCTTGCGCCGGGTCAGCGACTGGCCGGGAAGATAGCTCAGCAGACGAACGAGATAATCCTGCTCGCGAAGGGTTACCGTCAGAACGTCCCGCCCGTTCAGCGACGGCACGATATTGGGGACGCGCGGCGCATCCGGCCTGGCATGCAGGTGGCGGATGGCGGCATTCTGCGCCTCCAGCTCCACCACATCATATTCCGAGCGGCAGATTTTCAGCACGTAGCTATTGTCGCCGGCATCGATACGATAATTGCGGTCCTGCTGGCTGCCGAGCTCGGTGAGCGTTCCGGCCAGACCGTAATGCGCCTGCAAGAGTTCCGCCGCATCCTCCGGCGTGATGTCCGGCCTCGGCAGTTGCATGCGATTGACGAGCTCGGCATCGGTCATGACTTCCCCCGGATGGTTCATTTGCATCGACACTAAACCATTCCATCTTAAAGAAAATCACCCAAAACAAATAGGGTGGTCGAGCGATGAGAAGGAAGATAGGCCGCGCAATGCAGCCGGCTAGGCGTTATCGCCTACCCGATGGAATAGCTGCAACCGGCCAGCGTCTTGCCGGGAAGATCGCCAACGGTAAGGACGCGAAGGGAAATGCGCGTTGTCTGTGGCAGCGGGAGATAAGCGTACCAACCGTATTCGTGCTGCTCCTTGCTTGACGAGACTTCCTTTTCTCCAATGTACTTGTCCGGCCGGTCGACCGACGCAGTGACGCCAAGTGTTTTGGCGAGTGGATGGGGATCAGGCTCGTCGAGTACGGCCAACAGTCCGCCGAAGGTAAAGACGATCATGGTTGTTTGCCGTCCAAACACGGTGACAGGAGCCGAAAGCTTGAATTTTTGCCAAGACCGGTTGGGCCATGGCATTTCGCTGAGACCGAGCTGCTTCATAGCCGCAGCACTTTCCGGCCCGCCCACCCACGCGACGAAATCGTAGTAGCTCGGCACGTTATAGGTCGTGCATTCGATCAGCTTGGCAAGATCGATCTTGGAGGGGTCATCTTGCGTTGTGGCTGCGTGCGACGCTGGCGCGCTCAGAAGGAACGCCGCAAGCAACAGCGCTCCATTGCGATAGAATGACATGTCTTTTCC
>DASVPC010000287.1:0-9130 GCA_036383055.1 Rhizobium sp.
GGGGGAGGCGACCGAGCCTGAGTCCAGATGGTCGCGGCCGATCACGATGGGAGCCTTCAGCTCGCCCTTGGCCACCATCTCGTTGAACGCCAAACCCAGACGGTGCCGGTCGCCCAAGCCCACCCAGCAGATGCGCGCCGGCAGGCCCTGGAAGGCGATGCGCTCGGCGGCCATGTCGAGCCAGTTGTGCAGGTGCTTGTTGTCGGGCAGCAGTTCCTTGACCTTGGCGTCGGTCTTGCGGATGTCCTCCGGATCGCCCGACAGCGCAGCCCAGCGAAACGGGCCGATGCCGCGGCAGAACAGCGGGCGGATATAGGCCGGCACGAAGCCGGGGAAGGCGAAGGCGTTTTCAAAACCTTCTTCCTTGGCGACCTGGCGGATATTATTGCCATAGTCGAGCGTCGGCACGCCGGCGTCCCAGAAGGCGACCATGGCCTCGACATGCACTTTCATCGAGGCGCGGGCGGCGGCTTCGACAGCCTTCGGATCGCTCTCGCGCTTGGCCTTGTGTTCGGCCACTGTCCAGCCGAGCGGCAGATAGCCGTTCAGCGGATCATGCGCCGAGGTCTGGTCGGTGACGATGTCGGGGCGCGAGCCGCCAGCCTTCATGCGCTTCACCAACTCGGGGAAGATTTCTGCGGCGTTGCCGAGCAGGCCCACCGATTTGGCTTCGCCGGCCTTGGTCCAGCGGTCGATCATCTCAAGCGCTTCGTCGAGGCTCGTTGCCTTCTCGTCGACATAGCGGGTACGAATACGGAAATCGATGCGTGTCTCGTCGCTCTCGACGGCAAGGCAGCAGGCACCGGCCATGACGGCCGCCAGCGGCTGCGCGCCGCCCATGCCGCCGAGGCCGCCGGTCAGGATCCACTTGCCCTTTAGGCTGCCGTTATAATGCTGACGGCCAGCTTCTACGAAAGTTTCATAAGTGCCCTGCACGATGCCCTGCGTGCCGATATAGATCCACGAGCCGGCGGTCATCTGGCCGTACATGGCGAGACCCTTCTTATCCAGCTCGTTGAAGTGATCCCATGTCGCCCAGTGCGGTACGAGGTTGGAGTTGGCGATCAGCACGCGCGGCGCATCCTTGTGGGTGCGGAACACGCCGACCGGCTTGCCGGACTGCACCAGCAATGTCTCGTCTTCGTTCAGCGTCTTCAGCGTCGCGGCGATGCGGTCGAAATCCTCCCAGGTGCGAGCGGCGCGGCCGATGCCGCCGTAGACGACCAGCTCGTTCGGGTTTTCCGCGACGTCGGGATCGAGGTTGTTCATCAGCATCCGCAGCGGTGCTTCGGTCATCCAGCTCTTGGCGTTGAGCTCCGGACCTTGAGGAGCGCGGATTTCGCGGATGTTATGGCGTGGATTGGTCATGTCATATCTCCAGGGAAGGCAGAATATCGGCGGATACGGATGCGTTGAGCGCGCCGGAAGCGACGAGGTCGCTGGCGGCCCTGAGGTCGTTTGCCATGTAGCGGTCTACATCGAGCGTCGGCACGACGCGGCGGATGGTGGCGATGGCAAGGGTCAGTTCGGGGCTGGTGGTCAACGGTGCGCGAAACTCGACACCCTGCGCCGCGGTCAGCGCCTCGATGCCGACGATGCCGAAAAGATTGTCGGTCATCTGCAGGAGCCGGCGCGCGCCGTGGCAGGCCATGGAGACATGGTCTTCCTGATTGGCCGAGGTCGGCGTCGAATCGACGGAGGCCGGATGCGACATCTGCTTGTTTTCCGACATCAGCGCCGCCGAGGTGACCTCGGCAATCATCAGGCCGGAATTCAGACCGGGTTTCTTGGCAAGGAAGGCCGGCAAGCCGTAGCTCAGCGCTGGATCGACCAGAAGCGCGATGCGGCGCTGTGAGATCGCACCAATCTCACAGACCGCAATGGCGATCTGGTCGGCCGCAAAAGCCACCGGCTCGGCGTGAAAATTGCCGCCGGAGACGACGGAATTGTCGGAAAGGACGAGCGGATTGTCGGTGACGGCATTGGCTTCGATTTCAAGCGTGCGGCCGACGGACCGCAGCAGATCGAGGCAGGCGCCGTCGACCTGCGGCTGGCAGCGGATGCAATAGGGATCCTGCACCCGCTCGTCGCCCTCGATATGGCTTTCGCGAATGACCGAGCCGGCCAGCAGGCCGCGAAGGGCGGCGGCAGTGTCGATCTGACCCTGATGGCCACGCAGCGTATGGATATCGGGATGGAACGGTGCGGAAGAGCCCATGGCGGCATCCGTCGACATGGCGCCGGTGATCAGGGCTGCCTGCGCGGCGCGATGGGCACGGAACAGGCCGGCCAGCGCAAGAGCGGTCGAAACCTGCGTGCCGTTGATCAGCGCCAGGCCTTCCTTGGCGGCAAGCACGACTGGCGTCAGCCCGGCCTTTTCGAGTGCAACAGCACCATCAAGCCGTTCGCCGGCATAAAAGGCTTCGCCATGGCCCATCATCACGGCGGTCATATGGGCGAGCGGCGCGAGATCGCCGGAAGCACCGACGGAACCCTTCTCAGGAATGACAGGCACGACGCCCTTTTCCAGCATCGCCTCGATGAGCCGCACCAGTTCCAGCCGCACGCCGGAGGCGCCACGGCCGAGCGAGACCAGCTTCAGCGACATGATCAGACGAACGACATTTTCCGGCAGCGGCTGGCCGACGCCGCAGCAATGCGAGAGGATGAGATTGCGCTGCAGGGTGGCGACATCGGCGCTGTCGATCTTGATCGAGGCCAGTTTGCCGAAGCCGGTGTTGATGCCGTAGACCGGCGCATTGCCGGCAGCGATTTCGGCAATACGGGCGGCAGCCTTGAGGATACCCGCATCGAAGGAGGCATTGAGCTTGGCCGGCTCGCCGGTCCAGTAGATGGCGGCCAACTGTTTCAGCGAAACAGAGCCCGGATGAAGAGTAACGGTCATCGGTCGAACCTTTCGCCCTTAAAGACGTTGCCCTTGAAGACATGGGCATGAAGCGGATTGAAGCCGATGCGATAGACAAGCTCGGCCGGGCTTTCGATATCCCAGATGGCGAAATCGGCCGACTTGCCGGCTTCCAGCGTGCCGGTTTCGGCCAGCAGGCCAAGTGCACGGGCGCCTTCGCGGGTAGCGCCCGCAATGCATTCCTCGACCGTCAGGCTGAAAAGGGTCGCGGCCATGTTCATGGTCAGGAGCATCGAAGTCAAAGGCGAGGTGCCGGGATTGCAGTCGGTGGCGATAGCGATCGGAACGCCGGCCTCCCGCAACGCCTTGACCGGCGGCTTCTGCTTTTCATGGATGGCGTAGAAAGCGCCGGGCAGAAGGACAGCCACCGTGCCGGCCGCCGCCATAGCCTCAACGCCGTCCTGATCGAGATATTCGACATGGTCGGCGGAAAGCGCGCCATAGGAGGCGGCAAGCTTGGCGCCGCCGAGATTGGAAAGCTGCTCCGCATGCAGCTTCACCGGAATTCCGAGCGACTTGGCGAGATCGAAGACGTGGGTAATCTCGGCGGGCGAAAAGGCGATGCCCTCGCAGAAGCCGTCGACGGCATCGGCCAGACCCTCGGCATGTGCCTGTTCAAGGCCCGGCAGCACGACGTCGCTAATATAGTCGCCATTGCGGCCCTTATAGTCGGCGGGCGTCGCGTGCGCGGCAAGATAGGAAGTGACGACACGCACCGGGCGGACCTTTTCCAGCCCGCGGGCGGCCTGCAACATCTTCAGCTCGGATTCGATGCTGAGGCCATAGCCGGACTTCACTTCGATCGTGGTGACGCCTTCGGCGAGCAGCGTATCCAGGCGCGGCAGCGCGGCTTCGATCAGCCCATCGACGGAAAGAGCCCGGGTCGCATTGACCGAGGAGACGATGCCGCCGCCGGCTCGCGCGATTTCTTCATAGCTTGCGCCTTGCAGCCGCATTTCGAATTCGCGGGCGCGGTTGCCGCCGTGGATGATATGCGTGTGGCAGTCGACGAGACCCGGCGTGACCCAGCGTCCCTCAAGATCAATGCTCTCCGCATCGCCAGTGTCAGGCAGATCGCTTTCGTGACCCGCAAAAACGATGCGACCATTTCTGGTCAGGATCGCACCCTTCTCGACAATGCCGAGTCCAGGCTCGCCCTCTTTCAAGGTCGCCAGACGGGCATTGCGCCAGAGGCGGCTGTTGCCACCGGACTTTACGTCACCTTCGGAAAAATTGTTCCCACGCATCAGCTTTACGCCTTTCCTCATGGGTTCATAATGTATATACATAATAAAAAGCCTGACAAGAGGGATTTTGGACTCGGCATCCGAAAGGAAAGGGTTGGACCATGACGAAACTTCACGCACGCTCGGCACTGCTTCGCGATGGCTGGCAAGAAAATGTCCGGATAACCCTGGACGCCGACCGCGTTAGTGGCATCGAAACAGGCGTTGCGGCTGAGGCCGGCGACGAGCGGCACGAGGTTCTGGTGCCCGCCATGCCGAACCTCCATAGCCACGCCTTCCAGCGCGCCATGGCCGGCCTTGCCGAGGTCCGCGGCCCGGCAAACGACAGTTTCTGGAGCTGGCGCACCGTCATGTACAAATTCGCGCTGTCGATGACCCCCGATCATGTCGAGGCGGTAGCGGCCCAGCTCTATATGGAAATGCTGGAAGCCGGCTTTTCCCGCGTCGGCGAATTCCATTATCTACATCACGACAGGGACGGCAGCCCCTATGCCAATATCGCCGAGATGGCGGAACGTATTGGTGCCGCCAGCGCCGAGACCGGTATCGGGCTAACGCTGCTGCCCGTCTTCTACGCCCATTCCGGCTTCGGTGGTGCCGCCCCCATCGACGGCCAGCGCCGCTTCATCAATTCGCTCGACCAATTCGAAGCGCTGATGGCCGGCTGCCGGACAATCGTCGGCCAATTGCCCGGCGCCGAACTCGGCCTTGCACCGCACAGCCTGCGGGCGGCCACGCCGGAGGAGCTGGAAAAGCTCGTGCCGCTCGCAGGCGACGGGCCGATCCATATCCATGTCGCCGAACAGGTGAAGGAGGTCGAGGACTGCCTCGCCTGGTCCGGCGCGCGGCCGGTGCAATGGCTGCTCGATCACGCCCCGGTCGACGAACGCTGGTGCCTGATCCATGCGACCCACATGACCGACGACGAGACCCGGCGGATGGCGAAGAGCGGCGCGATCGCCGGACTCTGCCCCATCACCGAAGCCAATCTCGGCGACGGCGCCTTTTCAGCGCCGCTATTCCTGGAGGAAGGCGGCCGTTATGGCATCGGCTCGGATTCCAACATCCTGATCTCGGTCCCCGAAGAACTGCGGCAGCTCGAATATTCGCAGCGCCTGGCGCTTCGCGCCCGCAATGTCGTCGCCGCACCCGGCGGATCGACGGCGCGCACGCTGTTCGACCATGCGCTTGCCGGCGGCGGCGTGGCATTGAAGGCACCGGCCGGGCTCGCTCTCGGCCATTATGCGGATCTGGTTTCGCTCGACGTCAGCGCCGTGCCCTATCTCTCCGGCGACCAGATCCTCGACCAATGGATGTTTGCCGGCGGCGTCACCGTCGACTGCGTCTGGACGCAAGGCCGCAAGCATGTCGAAGGCGGCCGTCACGGCAAGCGGAAGGCTATCTCGGACCGGTTCCGTGCCGCCATGTCCGAACTAATCGGTTGAAAAGAACTTTTCCTGACGGCGATTGACGCCTAAATAGATCAGGCGGCGAATACCCAGGTCTCACGAGGGAATGATCGGCGGCATGACCACAGGCAAAGAGGCGACCCTGCATCAGCGTATCCTCAGCGATATCGAGGGCCGAATCGTCTCCGGCGACTGGCCGCCGGGCCATCGCATTCCCTTCGAGCTGGCGCTGGCGGAGCAATATGACTGCTCGCGCATGACGGTGAACAAGGCGCTGACGCAGCTTGCCAGGGCAGGGCTGATCGAGCGGCGCAAGCGTTCGGGAAGTTTCGTCACCCAACCGCAGGCACAATCGGCGGTGCTGGAAATCCACGACATCAAGTCGGAAGTCCAGTCGCTGAACTTGCCCTATTCCCATAAGATCGTCAGGCACGCCGAACGCAAGGGTCGCCCCGAAGATGCACGACGGCTGGAATTTGCCGGCTCAGTATCCGCGCTGGAGGTCATCTGCATCCACTATGCCGGCCGCCGGCCCTTCTGCCTGGAGGATCGCATCATCAATCTCGATGCGGTTCCCGAGGCCGGAAAAGTCGATTTCGATGCGTTGTCGCCGGGGCCATGGCTGCTCAATCAGGTGCCGTGGAGCACGGCCGAACATCAGATCCGTGCCATTGCGGCGGACAACGAGGCGGCCGCGAGCCTTGATATCACCAGGGGCAGCGCCTGTCTCGTCGTCGAGCGGCGCACCTGGAGCGGTCTCGGCCCGATCACCCACGTTCGCCTCACTTATCCCGGTGACCGTCACTCGCTGGTGGCGCGTTTTGCACCCTCGAGCTGAACGCCGCCGCCATTGCCATTGGCGGCACCGGGTTCGGTCTGCATCGGAATAAGGCTGCCGGATTGACGGGGTGGTTGCACAGGATTGACCAGCAGGATGCTGAGCGCGATCAGCACCAGCGCCAGAATGAGGGTAAGGCCGATCAAAAATGGGCGAATCGCTGTCATTTTGGTCCTCCAATTTCCCACGCCCGAAATAGTAGCACGGCAGGAAGGGCATTTTGAGGCATTTGGCCTGTTTTGCGACCTAAACTCTCTACGAAACCTTAAAGTTCAATCCATAACCCGGAAACTCCGGGATTTCTCAAGGGCAATGCGGCAATGACCGTGACAATCCAAACCACCCTCACCTGGCGAGATATCGCCGATGTCGCAGCCGGCGAAACGCTAGTTATTGGCGATGCCGCCTGGGCTCGCATCGAGCATGCCAGCCGCATCGTCGAGGCTATCGTCGAGCGCGGCGTGCGCGCCTATGGCATCAATACCGGCGTCGGGGCTCTCTCGGACACGGTGGTCGACCGGACCTCGCAGAGCCGGCTGTCGCGCAACATCATCCTCAGCCATGCCTGCGGCGTCGGGAGCCTGCTGGAGCCGCGCGAGGTGCGCGCCATTATCGCCGCCCAGGTCGCCAATTTCGCTCATGGCTATTCCGGCGTAAGGCGGGAGATCATCACGCATCTGCTCACCTTCCTGGAACGGGATTGCGTGCCGGATGTTCCCTCGAGAGGATCGGCCGGCTATCTGACGCACAATGCCCATACGGCGCTGGTGCTGATCGGCGAGGGCTCGGCCCGGGTCGGCGGTAAATCCGTGTCCGGGCGCGAGGCACTGGCGGCAATCGGCCTGGAGCCGCTGGTGCTCGGCGCCAAGGAAGGCCTGAGCCTCGTCAACGGCACGGCCTGCGCCACCGGCCTCTTCAGCGTGGCGCTCGCCCGCGCCCAGCGCCTGCTCGCCTGGGCCGACGCCACAGCGGCACTGACACTGGAGGCCGCCGGCGGACAGATGGCGGCCTTTGATGAGACCGTGCTGGACCTGCGCCAGTCGCCGGGTATCGCAACCGTCGGCGCATCCCTGCGGGCGCGGCTTCAGGGCAGCGGGCTGATTGCCGCCGCTGTCGGCCGACGCACGCAGGATGCGCTGAGCCTGCGCGCCATCCCCCATGCCCATGGCGCTGCGCGCGACGTTTTCGATTTCGTGGCTGGCGTCGCCGACCGGGAGCTTGCCTCCGTCACCGACAATCCCGCCGTCTCGGGCACGCCGGAAGAGCCTGTCGTCTCCTCGGAAGCACACGCTGTTGCGCCGGCGCTCGGTCAGGCCGCCGACAGCCTGGCAATCGCCCTGGCGCAAATCGCCGCGATCAGCGAGCGCCGCATGGACCGGCTGGTCAATCCGCTCGTGAGCGGCCTGCCGCCATTTCTCGCGAGCGACGCTGGCAGCCATTCCGGCTTCATGATCGCGCAATATACGGCAGCGGCTCTGGTCAACGACAACCGCCGGCTCGCCGCCCCCGCCAGCCTCGACGGCGGCATGACCTCCGGCCTGCAGGAGGATTTCCTCGCGCATCCGACCGCAGCCGCCAACAAGCTGCTCGCCATTCTCGACAATGCCGACCATATCCTCGCCATCGAGCTGATGGCGGCAGCGCAAGCCCATGACTTCCTCGAAGCGACCGCCAGCCGCGCGCCCGGCACCGATGCGATCCACAGGCTGGTGCGCTCGCAGGTCGCTCACTATCACGATGACCGGCCACTGAACCGCGATATCGAGGCGGTACGGCAGCTCATATCCGAGCGCGATCCGCCATCCGCATAGGCGCTATGGATACGGTAGCCGCAGAACATACTTCTCTCACACTTGTTTGATTGGCGAGGCTGACGGGCGGTCGATAGGATCGCCCCGTTGCAATTGGGCATGGCCACATGCCAGCAACGTCGCCGGTCGATTTCTGCCAGCATATCGAAAACCCACCGATTAGCGAATGTCTCAAGGAGACTATCCATGGACCGCAAGCTTCTGACGAAGGGCGCATTGATGCTCGCCGCCGGTGTCGTCGCGACGCTCGTAGCACTGCAGGACGCCAATGCCGCCGAGCGCGTCCGCGTGCGCGGCACGATCGAGAGCCTCGATGGCGATACGCTCAAGGTCAAGTCCCGTGAGGGCAAGGATATCGCCGTCGCGCTGAAATCCGGCTGGAACGTTGCCGGCGTCGTCAAGGCTTCGGCCGCTGACATCAAGCCCGGCGATTTCGTCGGCATCGCCAATGAGCCGACCGCCAGCGGCGTCAACGGCGCCATCGAAGTCGTCATCTTTCCGGCCGCGATGAAGGGCACCGGCGAGGGCGACCGCCCATGGGATTCGAAGCCGAACAGTTCGATGACCAACGCCACGGTTGCCAATGCCGTGACATCGGTCAACGGCCCGACGCTGACCCTCACCTATAAGGGCGGCGAGAAGAAGATCAACATTCCGGACGGCACACCGGTCGTAACACTGACGTCAGCCACCAAGGACGACCTGAAAGCCGGCGCCGCCGTCTTTATCACGGCCGAAGCGTCCGATGACGGCAAGGTCACCGCCGACCGCATCGCCGTCGGCCTCAACGGCACCGTCCCACCGATGTAAAAATAGCGCCCAGGGCGCCGACGTGGATGATCGCCTTGAAAGCGTGTCTCGAAAGTAATACCTCTATTTTGGAGATTATTACCGAGGCG
>DASVPC010000288.1:0-13942 GCA_036383055.1 Rhizobium sp.
GTCTTCCAGTACCTTGCGGCCGATGGCATCGAGCTCCAGCGTCGTAATGCCCGGCTGCAGTGCAGCAGCCATCGCCTGCAGCGCGTTGGCGCAGATGCGGCCGATCTCTTTCAGCGTGGTCAGTTCGTCGTCGTTCGAGATGATCCTCCACGGCTTCCGGCTGGCTCACGCACGCCCCGCAAACTCCGAAGGCGAAGGCTCAAGCAGTCGCTTTCGCCTCTCCGCCCTGTTCAGTCAATGCCTTTCTGACGAGTGGCGCGACTTTCGTTCCGTAGAGCTCGATGCCGCGCATGATCTGCTCATGCGGCATTGTACCGATCGCCATCTGCAGCAGGAAGCGGTCATTCTTGAACAGCTTGTGATGCGCGACGATCTTCTCGGCCACCGTTTCAGGGTCACCGACAAAAAGCGCGCCGTGCGGGCCGCGCGACTGATCGAACTGTGCCCGGCTCGTCGGTCCCCAGCCACGTTCGCGACCGATGCGGTTCATCACCTCGGCCTGCGGGCCATAGAACTGATCGGCGGCCGCCTCGGTCGTATCGGCGACAAAACCGTGGACGTTGATGCTGGTTTTCAGCTTGGCCTGATCCTGATCGGCGCGGCGGGCAGCCTCGCGGTAGAGATCGACGAGCGGCGCAAACCGGCGTGGCTCACCGCCGATGATGGCAATCGCCATAGGCAGGCCCAGCGCGCCGGCGCGCGCCACCGATTGCGGCGTGCCTCCGACCGCGATCCAGATCGGCAACGGATCCTGCAATGGCCGCGGATAGACCCCTCGTCCGTTGATCGGCGCGCGCATCTCGCCCGCCCAGCTCACCTGCTCGCTATCGCGGATCGCCAGCAGCAGATCGAGCTTCTCCTCGAAGAGCTGATCGTAATCCTCGAGATTGTAACCGAAGAGCGGGAAGGACTCGATGAACGAGCCGCGCCCCGCCATGATCTCCGCGCGGCCATTGGAAATGAGGTCGAGCGTCGAAAACTGCTGGAAGACCCGCACCGGATCATCCGAACTCAGCACCGTCACGGCGCTGGTCAGCCGAATGTTCTTCGTCCTTGCGGCAGCGGCCGCAAGCGTCACGGCCGGAGCCGACGCCGCATAGTCCGGGCGATGATGCTCGCCAAGCCCGAAGACATCAAGGCCAACCTGATCGGCCAGCTCGATTTCCTCGATCAGATTGTTCAAACGCCGCGCCGCCTCCACGCCCTTGTTGAGGGCGGGATCGGGGCTGACATCGGCGAAAGTATAAAGGCCAAGTTCCATGGTGAAATATCCATCTGTTGTTGATGGACGAGATAGGGAGACAGGGCTGTAATCGCAAATGTGAATTGTCGAACGGTTTGTTCGATAATATCGATGGGAGAAGACTAGGAAGCTTCGGCCCACGGATTAATGATATCGATATCCAATCCCTGAAAATCGCGAACATTACGCGTGATAAGCGTCAAGCGATGCACCGCAGCCGTGGATCCGATGAAGGCGTCGCGCCAAGGTCGAGGATTGGGAACAAAAGTCGCCGCACAATACATGGCCACAGGCTCATTGATGGACAATACGCGCCCGTGCAGGCTGGCTCTTATCTTCTCGGACCAGTCCCGTAGAATCTTGGCCTGTAAAGGATCGCGTCGTTCAAGAAGCAGTATGCCATTTTCAATTTCAAAAAGCGTAATGACCGACGTGTAAAGAATATCCAGGGCGATGGTATCGAACCAGCGGGTAAAGGCTGGATCGGCCTTTCCGCTACTGAGCTTTCTAAGCTCTGAAATGACATTCGTATCCAGCAGATACATTATGAAAAATCGGCCGGCTTGAAACCAAAGTCGCCGTCGAGCCTTGGGATTTCGAAATCGATCTCATCTGCGCCCCTGGAATAGAATGCCTCGGCGACGGTCGGCCCCTTCTTTGCCAATTTCAAATACTCATCCATGCTGAGCAGGACATGGGAAGGCTTGCCGCGATCCGTGATAAAAACCGGACCTTCCGAGGCAGCACGCTTGGCACCGCTTGTATCCTGATTGAACTCTCGGCTGCTCATGATCGTCATTGCCCGAACTCCATTTGTAGAGAAGTTACTACATACATTAGAGATAGGCAATTCGAATCTGAAATCAACAGCTTCCCCACTGTCTCGGATTCAACCCCCAAAGCGCCTCACCTTCAACATCAAAGTCTTGGATCGTCCGTCAGCAGCGCCCAGCGTTCATGATCGCACCACACACCGCCAATCTTCAGATACTTAGGCGAAAATCCCTCCATGCGGAAACCGAGCCTTTGCACGAGCGCGATCGAGGCCCGGTTCGCGGGCTGGATATTGGCTTCCAGCCGATGCAGGCCGACGGTATCGAATGCGTGGCCAATTGCCAGGCGCAATGCCTCGGTCATAAACCCCCGGCCGGCGAAACCCACCATGCCATGATAGCCGAGAAAGGCGCTACGAAAACCGCCCCAGACCATCTGGCTGATATTGACCACCCCGACGATGCCGCCCGAACCGGTGTCGCGCGCCACCAGGCCGATATTGGGTCCGGTGACGGTCTGCCCAAACCAGGCATCGAAGCCGTCGCGATCGACAAAGGGAAAGGCCCAGGGCGCATGATAGGCGCGGCTCGCAATATTGGCCGCGATCAGGTCTTCGGCATCCGATTGCGCGACTGGCGCTATGGTGACGTGCAGCATGGCTCGCTCCTCTCATTCACAAGGGAGCGAGCCTTAGCAAATCGAATCCGAAATCAACAGCTTCGGCGGCGAAACAGAATCATTTTCCAAAGCACCGCGCCGTCTCCCGGCCGCGCCACGCCCAGGCATCGCCCCTGATTCTCCCGCACAGGGTTCCGGTATATCTATCGGATACGACTCGGAAATTCATATCCTGGCCGCCAGCGCCGCAAGCTGGTCGGTGCCCTGGCCCCATCCTTCGTAGAAGCCCATTTTCTCATGCGCCTCGCGATCCTCCGCCGTCCAGTGCAGCACCGTCGCGGTGTAGCGCGTCTTGCCATTGCCGAGATCCTCGAACTGGATGGTCCCCACCATGAAGGGCTTGGCTGACGGCACCCAGGCGCTGGTGAAGGCATCGGTGAAGACGATCCGTTCGTTCGGGACGACCTCGAGATAGACGCCGACATTCGGATAATCCTCACCTTCGGGGCTCCGCATGGTGACGGAGCTGGTGCCGCCGGCGCGGACATCGAGTTCGGCGGCCGACGTCGTCCAGGGCAGTGGAGCGAACCATTGCTTCAGGAGTTCGGCTTGCGTCCAACAACGATAAAGTTTCTCGCGCGGCGCGTCGATGATGCGGGTCAGCGAAAGCTCGTGGCGGGCGGTCTGTTCTGTCATGGTCTTGTCTCTCTCCAGTGTAAATCGGCCTATGCTGCAAGGACGTTTGCGGCCACCTCACCCCGACAGGGGACGAGAAAATCCGTCGATTATTTTGCGCTTGCCGGAGCCGTCGCGCTCAAACGGTCGAGCTGCTGGCGGATATGCTCGGCTTCCGCCGGCGAGCGGGCAAGCGCGATGGCCCGATCGAAAGCCGAGCGCGCCTCCCGCGCCCTATGCAATTGCATGAGCAGGCCACCCCTCAGCCCATGAAAATAGAAATAGCTGTCGAGCTGATCCGCCAAACTCTCCACCAGGGCCAATGCCACCTCCGGCCCCTCGAGCTTGGCAACGGCAACGGCGCGGTTCAGTGTCACCACCGGCGACGGATGCACCCGCTCCAGCGTTTGGTAGAGCAGATCGATCTCCGCCCAGTCCGTATCTTCGGCCCGTTTGGCCCTCGAATGCAGCGCCGCGATCGCCGCCTGAAGCTGATAGGGGCCAGGACGGCGATGGCGGATCGCCTTGTCGAGCAGAGCCAGAGCCTCGTCGATGAGCGTATGATTCCAGAGCGTCCGGTCCTGATCCTCCAGCAGCACGATCTGGCCGCTCGCATCGAAGCGCCCCGCCTGGCGCGATTGCTGTAGCAGCATCAGCGCCAGCAGCCCCATGATCTCGGGTTCGGTCGGAAAGATGCGCAGAAGCAGCCGGCCCAGCCGGATCGCCTCGTCGGCAAAGGCAGAGGCGTCGCGACCCGGGCCGCCGGCGGAATAGCCTTCGTTGAAGATGAGATAGATCATCGCGCTGACGAGTGCCACGCGCTCGGCCCGCTCGACGGCACCCGGCGTCTCGAAGGGCACGCCGGCTGCGGCGACCCGCGCCTTTGCGCGGGTGATGCGCTGCTCCATCGCGCTATCGCTGACCAGAAAGGCACGAGCGATCTGCGCCACCGAAAGGCCGGAGACGACGCGCAGCGCCAAGGCGATCTGTTGTGTCGCCGGCAGATCCGGATGGCAGCAGATGAACAGCAGCCGCAAGATGTCGTCGCGATAGTTGGAGCCGTCCAGCCGCTCGGCGAGATCGCTCTCGGCGTCGCCGGTATCGGAGATCGCCTCCTCGTCCGGCAGGGCTTGCGTCTTCGCCTGCTTGCGTACGGCGTCGATGGCGCTATTGCGGCCGACGAAGATCAACCACGCCACGGGATCGCGCGGTGGCCCCTTGTCCGGCCAGGTCTTCAAGGCCCGGAGGCACGCCTCCTGAAACGCCTCCTCGGCGATATCGAGATTGCGGAAATAGCGCAGCAGCGCCCCGACAACCTGCGGCCGGGCATTGGTAAACGCGATATCGATCCAGGCAAGATCCGTCATGTTGCGATCGCCCCGGGTCTGAAGACGTAGAGCGGCCGGATCTCATAGGAACCGGCGCCAGGATTGGCGACCGCCAGTTTCTTTGAAAATTCAATCGCTTCGTCGAGTGTTTCAAAGTCAATGACATAGAAGCCGAGCAGTTGCTCCTTGGTCTCGGCAAAGGGGCCATCGATGACGAACGGCTCGTTCTTGCCCTTGCGCAGCGTCGTTGCCGCCGTCGTCGGCATCAGCCTCGCGACGGGGCCAAGCTTGCCGGCTTCGCTCAGCGGCGCCTGCACCGCCAATAACCGCTCCATCGTCGCCTGCTCCTCCTCCTTGGACCAGGCAAACACGGTATCTTCGTCGTTGTAGCATAGGATCGCGTAGAGCATGAGCTCCTCCTTCTCATGTAAAGACGAAGGAGTATCACCCGCGCCGACAGGTCACGTCAAAAATTATCGTTTGAAAGGTTCGGCTTGGCGGATAAGGCCAATCAAATTGGCCACCTCATGCAGCCGGGGAGACTTCAATGGCAGATCGCGGTCGGTGCGCTCGACAATGACCAGGTCCTCCTGCGGGATGACAAAGGCATATTGTCCGCCTGCACCCCAGGCGAAATAAGCGCCCGTTGGGAGGCGAAATGCATTGGCGCTCGCATCGGTGGCTGGCGGCGGCCGGTCGGCGGTCCACCAGAGATACCCGTATCCGAACCCATGATCGGCGTCCGAATAGGGCGTGGTGCTGTCCCCTACCCACTGCTGGGGAACGATCTCCTGCCCGTTCCAGCGTCCACCATCGAGAAAGAGCAGAGCAAAGCGGGCGAGATCCCGTGTGCTCATCCGGAACGTATAGGCGGGATGGACCGATGCGCGGCCGCGAACCTTGTGTTGCGCATGCGGATCGTAATCCTGCATCCCGATTTTCCGCGCAATCTCATCCTCGAAAGCGTCATAGATGGACGTGCCGGTCGCCTTCTCGTAGATCGTGCCGAGAGCGTTGAAATCCCAATTGTTGTAGTACCAGAACGTTCCCGGCGCATGGCTGAAGCGCTGCGGCCGTCGCGCGGCCATCGCCTCCGTCTCATAGAGTGCCGGATGATAGATGCCGGAGCGTGCCTCGAGGAGCATCCGGACTGTCGCCTGCCTCTCCTGATCGGACAGTGACGGCGGCTTGTCGTCGATGCCCGATTGCTGGAGCGTGCTGCCAAGATCGATCTGATGGCGCGCAACGGCGATCCCGATCAGAGAATCGAGCAGGCTCTTGCGGATGGAGGCCAATTCCATTGGCTTGCTCGTATCACCCCATTCGGCAACGACCGTCCCATGCTGGACGACCATGACGGCGCTGACATCATGCCCGTCGGCAAAGGCCTTCGCCTCGTCCAATTGCGGCGCCGACCATCCAGATACCTGAGGAGATAGATGTGTCCATTCGGCCGAAGGCACGGTTTGTGCCAAGGCCGGGGTCGACAACATTCCAATAACGAGCAACCAGATGAAACGCATAGCCGATGCCCTGTTTCAAACGTCGGCATCGAATTTCCGGGCAAATAAGTCTTTTCGTTGACTGAAGCGCACCCGGCAGGTTTCTGCGACATCAGGGCGCATGCGTTCCCATTCGCAACGCACGGGACTGCGCAGCTAGATACTGCCACGCCCGATCGTCAATGTCCCTGTTTCTGCATCCAGCTCCGCAACGGCCCCGATCAAAGCGCTGACAGGACTGCGCCCATGCCCAAGCGGCAAGCCGCCAAGGACCGGCACGCCGAGCACATTAAGATGTTCGCGCAGAATATCGATGACCGAGAAGCGGAGATCGAATTCGAAATCGGTGAATTGGCCAATGGCGACACCCGCCAGGCCATCGAGATGCCTGGCCTTGCGCAACATCGTCATTTGCCGGTCCACCTGCCCTCGGTATCTGCCGTTTGCTTCAAGCAACAGGATCGTCCCACTCAAGTTCGGCAAGGCCCAGCCGGCCGCCGCCGTCAGCGTTTCGAGATGCCCACCGATCAGCCGCCCTGTGACCCTTCCACTCGTCGTCAGCGCTGCCGTCGGCTCCTCCGGACGGGATTGGATGACGATATCCTCCGTCGTCATCAGCGCCCCATGAAGTGCACTGACGGTCTCCGCGCTGACACCCTCTTCCCCGGGACCGGCAAAAAACGCGCCATGAATGCCGATCACGCGGCCATGCCTCAGCAGGCTGAGGTGCAAGGTGGTGATATCGCTGAAACCGATCAGAAACTTCGGGTCGCGACGGACCGCCGCGAAATCCAATCGGTCGGCGATCCGGTACGATCCCTTGCCGCCGCCCGTGGTGAAGATGGCCCGAACCTCGGGGTCGCGAAGCGCGGCATCGAGATCCGCCAATCGCTCCTCATCGGTCCCTGCAAGATAATGGTGCTTGTGAAAAGCATGCTCGCCGAAATCGACACGCAGCCCCCAGCCTCTCAGTATTTCGGCATGCCTCAGAACTCTATCCCTGTCGGGCGGACTGGCGGGAGAGACAAAACGGATCTTGTCGCCCGGCCGCAATGGCGGCGGCGTCAGAACCTGATCGGTCGTTGCATGATCCAGTGATTCCATGCCGCAATTTTGGCATGGAATGATGACAGGAGTCAGCCTTCGATCGAAGGACTAGCTCTTCAGCCGAGCGACGGGTTCAAGACCCCAGTCGGCTTTGAAACCGACCGCGCAGCCTTCGCATGAGCTTCGGATATCTGCCGGGCGCGGGCCTTGCCCTCCCAGAGCGGCAGGCCGAGGGACTGCGCGACTGCCGGATCGGCTGTAAAGACCGGATAGCCTCGCTCGATCAGCCGCAACAGGATTTCCCTGTCCTTGCGAATGTGCAGCCTGGCCAGATTTTCCTGATTGTAGATGTGACCGCCGGAATCAGGATTGATGCCGGTGATGATGACGGCGCTGGCGCCGTTATGGAGCGCAAAAAGCACGGCATTGACGCCGTTCGAACATTTGTCGTCGGCGCCCAGCTCGCTGCATTGCAAGCCGCCGACCCGGTCGAGAAGCGCCATGCGCCGGTAACGGTCGACGATTTCGAGATTGTCGTAGCGATAATTGAAGGCCTTCAGCCCGTCCTCGAGCCGCTTGAGCCCGTCACGCCAAAGCAAGATGTACAGCATCTTCGCGCGCTCGCCATTCAACACGCGCCGGACTTCGACGGCATTGGTGTTCGTTCCCTCGATCTGGTTGAACTGCACCAGCGCGACATCGGGCGCCTCGACGCCCCACGCCTTGGTGACAACCTGAGAGCCATTGATGGTGATCACCCGGAAGGTCTCGTCGAAATCCGCGGGCTTGTTCGACACCGGTGCCGATCCGACCACGACAACAGGCCCGGAGAACGATTCTGAGAGTGCGGGAGGTTTCGGCCGGAGAAGCCGATATTTCAGGCGCCGATAAAAATGCTTCTTCAGTTCCGTAAAATTAGCAGCCATACCTCGCCCTAAGACCCCCCGAAGGCGTTCATCAAAAATAGTCGAATCCATCAAAAACGACCTCAGCAGCAAAATGCTGCCGGGTCGCTCGTAGCGTCGACTATTGCCGCTTCGAGTTGCATTAGGAAAATAAAGAAATCTTACACGATCAAATTTTCGGTGAGATGCACATAATTCAGTGGTTTTTATCCCGAATTCGGTGACTTTTATCCTGCACTCAAGGTCCGCCGCACCGCGTCTTTCCAACCCTTGAGCTTGCCGCTCCGCGTTTTCTCGTCCATCGCGGGCTCGAATCGTCTGTTGCGCGCCCAGGCCTTGGCGAAACCCTCGCGGTCCGGCCAGACGCCGGCGCGGCTGCCGGCAAGCCAGGCGGCGCCCAGGGCCGTGGTTTCCAGGATGGTGGGGCGATCGACGGGGGCGTCGAGCAGGTCGGCGAGACGCTGCATCGTCCAGTCGGAGGCCACCATGCCGCCATCGACGCGCAGCACCGTTTCCTTGCCGTTGCCGTTGCGCCAATCCTTGTGCATGGCGTCCAGCAGGTCGCGCGACTGATAGCAGACGGCTTCCAGCGCAGCGCGGACGATTTCCTCAGGCCCGGTATTGCGCGTCAGCCCGAAGATGGCGCCGCGTGCATCCGGATCCCAATGCGGAGCACCAAGGCCGGTGAAGGCCGGAACCAGATAGACCTCCTGCAACGGATCGGCTTTTTCCGCCAACGCGCCGGAATCGGCGGCGCTCTTGATCACCTTCAGCCCATCGCGCAGCCATTGTACGGCTGCCCCGGCGATGAAGATCGAGCCCTCCAGCGCATAGGTCGTCTCCCCGTCCAGCCGGTAGGCAATGGTGGTCAGCAGCCGGTTTTTCGAGCGCACGATATCCGTGCCGGTATTGAGCAGCGCGAAACAGCCGGTGCCGTAGGTGGATTTCATCATGCCACGCTCGAAGCAGGCCTGACCGATGGTCGCCGCCTGCTGATCGCCGGCAACGCCGAGGATGGGAATGGCCGCACCGAAAAGCGAGGCGTCGGTGACGCCGAAATCGGCGGCGCAGTCCTTGACTTCCGGCAGCATGGCGGCGGGCACGCGCAGGATATCGAGCAGATCCTCGTCCCACTCGTTGCTGGCGATATTATACATCAGCGTCCGCGAGGCATTGGTCGCATCGGTGACGAAGCTCTTGCCGCCTGTCAGCCGCCAGATCAGGAACGTGTCGATGGTGCCGAAGCAGAGCTCGCCCTTGGCGGCGCGGGCTCGGGCGCCCTTCACATTGGCCAGCATCCACGAAAGCTTGGTGCCGGAAAAATAAGGATCCAGCAGCAGGCCGGTACGGCGGGTGAAGAGCTTCTCCAGATCCTGCCGCTTCAGCTTGTCGCAATAGCTCGCGGTGCGGCGGTCCTGCCAGACGATGGCATTGTGGATCGGCTTGCCGGTCTCGCGATCCCAGACGACAACGGTTTCGCGCTGATTGGTGATGCCGAGGGCGGCTATATCCTTTGCCGTGATGCCGGCCGCCGCGATGGCCTTGCCGACAGTGAACAGCACGGATGCCCAGATTTCCTCCGGATCATGCTCGACCCAGCCGGGTTTCGGGTAATGCTGCGTGAACTCTTTCTGCCCGACGCCGGCAACTTTCATATTGCCGTCGAAAACGATCGCCCGTGTCGAGGTCGTTCCCTGGTCGATCGCCAAGACATAGCCGCCCATGCATTCCTCCCGATAGTTCTGTCTTTAAAGCAACAGATACGACAGCAAAACGAATGTGAAAAGAAAGCAAAACGAAATTTATGTCGAAAACGCCTTGTTCCAGCTCGCGAATATATGAAGCATGCTGTCGCAAAAGAGTCTTGCAGCGGTGCGATTGCCATATTCGCCGGTTTGGGACTAACCTCAGGCCGCTATTGCGCTGCAACAACACGCCGCGCCGTCCAAGGAGAAGATCATGGCAAGAACAGTCGTTGTCACCGGTTCTACAAGCGGTATCGGCCTCGCCATCGCGACCGCCTTCGCCGCGAAGGGTGAAAATATCGTCATCAATGGTTTCGGTAAACCGGAAGAGATCGATGCCATCAGAAACACGCTTGAAGCGTCCGGCGGCGGCAAAGTGATCTACCATCCAGCCGACATGACCAAGCCCGCCGAGATCGCCGACCTGATCGCGACCGCCAATTCGACTTTCGGCAGCGTCGACGTGCTCGTCAACAATGCCGGCATCCAGCATGTCGAAAAGATCGAGGATTTCCCGATCGAAAAATGGGACCAGATCATCGCCATCAACCTGTCGAGCTCGTTCCACACCATTCGCGCCGCCGTGCCGCTGATGAAGGCGAAGAAATACGGTCGCATCATCAACATCGCCTCGGCCCACGCCCTCGTCGCCTCCCCGTTCAAATCCGCCTATGTCGCGGCAAAACATGGTATATTGGGCCTGACCAAGACGGTGGCGCTCGAGCTTGCCGAATTCGGCGTCACGGCCAACGCCATTTGCCCGGGCTACGTCCTGACCCCGCTCGTCGAAAAGCAGATCCCGGATACGGCCAAAGCACGAGGGATGACTGAGGAGCAGGTCAAGAACGAGGTGATCCTCAAGGCGCAGCCGACGCATGAATTCGTCAAGGCCGAGGAGATCGGCGCATTGTCGCTCTACCTTGCCAGCGACGACGCGCGCCAGATCACCGGCACACACGTCTCGATTGACGGTGGCTGGACCGCGGAATAACGATAGACGGTTAGGGCCGGGTGCGTTGCGCGTATCCGGCCTTGAAAAACACAATAATCGGGAACGACATGAACGACAGCATCCGCTTTATCCTCAACGGCGAGGATATCTCACTTTCCAGCCTGCGCCCGACCGAGACGCTCCTCGATTTCCTGCGTCTCAACCGGCATCTGACGGGCACGAAGGAGGGATGCGCGGAGGGCGATTGCGGCGCCTGCACGGTTCTGGTCGGCCGGCTGATCGATGGCGGGCTTCACTATGAGTCGGTCAACGCCTGCATCCGTTTCGTCGGCTCCCTGCATGCCACCCACGTCGTCACCGTCGAGCATCTGGCTGCCAAAGACGGTACGCTGCATCCGGTGCAGCAGGCCATGGTCGACTGTCATGGCTCGCAATGCGGCTTCTGCACGCCGGGCTTCGTCATGTCGCTCTACGGCCTGTGGCTGTCGACCGAAAAGCCAAGCCGGGAGCAGATCGAAAAGAGCCTGCAGGGCAATCTCTGTCGTTGCACCGGCTACGAGCCGATCGTCAAAGCCGCCGAACAGGTGAGCCAGAAGCGCCCGAGCGCGCTCTTCGATCCGCTGGAAAAGACCCGCTCCGACATCGTCGCCCGCCTCTGGGCCATGCAGGGTGGCGACACCATCAGCTTGACCTCTTCCGACGGAGATCGCCTGATCGTGCCGGGCTCGGTTTCGGCGCTTGCGCAAGTGCTCGCCGACGAGCCGAAGGCGACCGTCGTTGCAGGCTCCACCGATGTCGGCCTCTGGGTCACCAAGCAGATGCGCAAGCTCGACCCGGTCGTCTTCATCAATCACCTGACCGACCTGCAGAAGATTAGCGTCGACGACACCGGCCTGACCATCGGCGCCGGTGTCACCTACAGCCGCGCCTTCGCTGCCATTGCCGAAAAGATCCCGGCGTTCGCGAGCCTGATCAACCGCATCGGCGGCGAGCAGGTGCGCAACATGGGCACGATCGGCGGCAATATCGCCAATGGGTCACCGATCGGCGACACGCCGCCGCCACTGATTGTGCTCGGCACGAGTGTCAAGCTGCGCTCGGTTGCCGGCAGCCGTACGCTGCCTCTGGAGGATTTCTTCATCGATTACGGCAAGCAGGACCGTAATCCCGGCGAATTCGTCGAAGGCATCTTCGTGCCCTACCCCGCCGAAGACATCCATTTCGCCGTCTACAAGATCTCCAAACGCCGTGACGAAGATATCTCCGCGCTCTGCGGCGCCTTCCATCTGGCGCTGGACGAGGCCGGCGATGTCGCCGATATCCGCATCGCCTTTGGCGGCATGGCCGGCACGCCGAAGCGCGCCCGCACGGTCGAGGCAGAACTGATCGGCAACCCCTGGACGGAGGCGACGGTGACCGCCGCGCGCTCCGCCTTCGACGCTGACTACACGCCGCTCACCGACTGGCGCGCGACTGCCGAATACCGGCAACTGACCGCCAAGAACCTGCTGATCCGCTTCTATCTCGAAACGGCAGGCGCGCCGCAGGAATTGAAGCGTTTTGCGACGGTGGAGGCGTAACCATGGACAAATCCACTTTCGAGGAACGCAAGGTCATCAACGGCTCGATGCATGGGTCGCAGAAGCATGACTCCGCGCACAAGCATGTGACCGGCGCCGCCGACTATATCGACGATCTGCCCGAACCCTCTGGCCTGCTACATGGCGCGCTTGGCCTCTCCGACCGCGCCCATGCCGACATCGCCGGCATCGATCTTTCCGCCGTCAAAGCCTATCCAGGCGTCGTCTGGGTGTTCACCAGCAAGGATATTCCCGGCGTCAACGACACCAGCTCGAACGGCATGCATGACGAGCCGCTGCTCACTGAAACCAAGGTCGAGTTCCACGGCCAGCCGATTTTTGCGGTCATCGCCGAGACCCGCGATGCCGCTCGCAGGGCCGCTCGCCTTGCCAAGATCGACTATCGCGACCTGCCACATTGGAGCGATATCGACGGCGCGCTCGCCAATGGCAGCCCCTTGGTCTACGAGCCGATGATGCTGAAGCGCGGCGAGCCGGAAACCGAGATGGCAAACGCCAAAAACCGCATCAAGGCGCAGATGCGTATCGGTGGCCAGGAGCATTTCTATCTCGAAAGCCATATCGCCATGGCGATCCCCGGCGAAGATGACGAAGTGACCGTCTGGTCCTCCACCCAGCATCCGAGCGAGATCCAGCACATCGTCGGCCATGTGCTGAACATTCCGTCCAATGCTGTCACCGTCAATGTCCGTCGTATGGGCGGCGGCTTCGGCGGCAAGGAAACACAGGGCAACCAGTTCGCGGCACTCGCCGCCGTCGCCGCCAAGAAGCTCGGCCGTGCCGTCAAATTCCGTCCCGACCGCGACGAGGACATGGCCGCCACCGGCAAGCGTCACGACTTCCTGGTCGACTATGAAATCGGCTTCGACGATGAGGGCCGCATCCATGCGGTCGACGCGACCTATGCCGCCCGCTGCGGCTTCTCCTCCGATCTCTCCGGCCCGGTCACCGACCGTGCGCTGTTCCATGCGGATTCCAGCTATTTCTATCCGCATGTGCATCTGACATCGAAACCGCTGAAGACGCACACCGTCTCCAACACTGCCTTCCGCGGCTTCGGCGGCCCGCAGGGCATGGTCGGCGGCGAGCGCTTCATTGAGGAGATCGCCTATGCGCTCGGCAAGGACCCGCTGGAAATCCGCCGCGCCAATTTCTATGGCCAGCCCGGTTCCGGCCGGACGCTGACGCCCTATCATCAGGAGGTGGAGGACAATATCATCCACCGCATCGTCGACGAGCTGGAAGAATCCTCCGATTATCAGGCCCGGCGCAACGCCATCATCGAGTTCAACCGCTCCAGCCGTTTCATCCGCAAGGGCATCGCACTGACGCCGGTGAAATTCGGCATCTCCTTCACACTCACCGCCTTCAACCAGGCGGGCGCGCTGGTGCATGTCTATCAGGACGGCTCAATCCACCTGAACCACGGCGGCACCGAAATGGGCCAGGGCCTGAACACCAAGGTGGCACAGGTGGTGGCGCAGATCTTCCAGGTGGATTTCAGCCGTATCCAGATCACCGCCACCAACACCGACAAGGTGCCCAACACCTC
>DASVPC010000289.1:0-7575 GCA_036383055.1 Rhizobium sp.
GGCTGCCCCGCTACGCTCACAACCATTTCCATGCCTGATACGAGGACCGAAATCTCACTAGACATTGGATCACCTTCCTTTCGTTACGTTGATAATAAGCTTAACGTAGCTCAAATTTCACCGGATGCAAGAGGGTGGGTGTTTGGAGCGTTTCACGCTTCGTTTCGTGTCGAAATGCAACGACCTTATTCAGCATTTGCGTGAGGCAGGATGCGTTGCTCCAAAGAGCTTCATTCACAAAAGAAAAATGCTGCGACGCAAAAATGTGATCGGACGAGGCGTCAAATATCTGTCATCCTGATGATCGAAGCAGCGGGAAATTAACAGTTTATTACCCATTCCGCTGAACAATCGTCCTTAGATTTGACATTCTCCCGCGAGACAGGAAGCCAGCGGGAATTGGAGCAAAAGACATATGTGTCGTTGGGCAGCCTATCGTGGAGACCCCCTCTATCTGGAGGAGCTGGTGTCTTCGCCTGCCCACTCCCTGATCGAACAATCCCATTGCGCCACGCGCGCGAAGACGGCGACCAACGGCGATGGTTTCGGCATCGCCTGGTATGGCGACAGGCCGGAACCGGGCCGCTACCGCGACATCCTGCCGGCCTGGTCCGACTGTAATTTGAAGAGCCTGGCGCGGCAGATCCGCTCGCCGCTCTTTCTCGCCCACGTCCGCGCTGCGACCGGCGGCGGCACGCGGCGCGACAATTGCCATCCTTTCGTGCATGAGAACTGGGCCTTCCAGCACAACGGCCAGATTTCCAATTTCGACCGGTTGCGCCGGCCGATGGAGGCCATGCTTGACGATCATCTGTTTCAGGCGCGTAGCGGCACGACCGATTCCGAATTGATGTTCCTGCTGGCACTGCAATTCGGCCTCGCTACCAACCCGGTCGCGGCAATCTCCGAAAGCATCAGCTTTGTCGAGGGTCTGTCGGTCCATCTGACCGGTTCGGCGCTGGTGCGCTTCACGGCCGCCTTTTCCGATGGAAAATCTCTGCATGCGGTGCGCTACGCCACCGATCGCAAGGCGCCGACGCTTTATGCCTCGCCGGTCGGCTCAGGCTATTGCCTGGTGTCCGAGCCACTGAACGACGATGTCGATGCCTGGACGGAAATTCCGGATGGCAGTGCGGTGCTGATCGACGATATGGGCGTACACGTCACGCCCTTCCAGCCGGAAAAGCGCACCTCTGCCACGCCAAAGACGGCAGCGACTATCCCTGCCTGAGTTGTTCGGCGATCAGCGCCGCCAGCCGTGCCGCCACCTCGTCCTTGTCGAGGTCGGGCCATTGCTCCACGCCGTCATGGCGGATGAGTTTCACGCGGTTGCGCGTGCCGCCCATGATGCCGGTTGAGGGCGAGACGTCGTTGGCGACGATGATGTCGGCACCCTTGCGCTCCAGCTTCGCCTTGGCGTTGCTCTCCACATCCTGCGTCTCGGCGGCAAAGCCGATGACGAGCTTCGGCCGTTGCGTATGATGTCCGACGGTTTTCAGGATGTCCGGATTTTCGGTAAGCGCCAGCGTCGGAATGGATTCGCCCGGATGCTTCTTGATCTTCTGGTCTGAGGCGGAAGCCACCTTCCAGTCGGCAACGGCAGCAACCATGACGGCAATATCGGCCGGAAGGGCGGAGAGTACGGCATCACGCATTTCGTCCGCCCGCTCGACATGGACGACGCGCATACCGGTCGGGTCGGGAATGGAAACGGGACCGGAAACGAGGGTGACATCGGCGCCGAGGGCTGCGAGCGCCGAGGCGATGGCATGGCCCTGCCGGCCGGACGAGCGGTTGGCGATATAACGCACCGGGTCGATCGGTTCATGCGTCGGACCCGAGGTGACCACAGCTTTACGGCCGGCAAGCGGTCTTGCCCCATCGTCCAGCCGCATCTCGACGGCGGCAACGATCTCCAGCGGCTCGGCCATGCGACCGGCGCCATTTTCATTGCTCTCAGCCATCTCGCCAACCTTCGGGCCGACAAAACGGATACCGTCGCCGCGTAATATCTCGACATTGCGCTTCGTTGCCGCATGCGCCCACATCTTCGGGTTCATCGCAGGCGCCACAAGCACTGGTCGGTCGGTCGCAAGCAGGACCGTCGAGGCAAGATCGTCCGCCAGCCCGTTCGCCATCTTCGCCAGCAGATCGGCGGTAGCCGGGGCGATCAACACCAGGTCGCAGTCGCGCGCCAGCCGGATATGGCCGACATCCTGTTCGTCCTGCCGCGAAAACAGGTCGGTGAAAACATGGTCGGCTGCCAGCGCACCGACGGCAAGCGGCGTGACGAATTGTTGGGCGCCCGACGTCATGACCGGGCGGACGCTCGCGCCGCGCTCGCGCAGCCGCCGGATGAGGTCGAGGCTTTTATAGGCCGCGATACCACCGGAAATGATCAGAAGAATACGTTTTCCCGCGAGAACCATGGCCCGAACCCGTCGCTTGTTTTTATGGCTGTGAGCCTAAGCCTTTGGCAGACAATAGGCAATCGCCAGTCGTGGTCAGCGGGAAATCACGGCTTTGTCACTTGCGACGCTTCGCCGGGTCAGCGAGCATTGGAGGAAAGTTCGCCAAAGGAGTAAAGCCTTGAAACTGATGAAGGTCGCGATGATCGCTCTCCCGATTCTGGCCGCCGCCATGCCTGCCATGGCCGAGCGCGCCTATTCGCCGGAGGAGCAGAAGAACAAGGAAATCGTTCTCGATTTCTATCAGAAGGCGTTGAACGACAAGGATTTCGATGCCGCCTCCAAATATCTCGGCAAATATATTCAGCACAATCCGCTGGCTGCCGATGGCCCCGAGGGTCTGCGCGGTTTCATCGAGTTCCTGAAGAAAACTTATCCGCATTCGAAGAGCGAAATTACCCGGGTAATGGTCGATGGTGACTATGTAATCCTAAGGGTTCACGCCATTCGCGAACCCGGCGACAGGGGCAGCGCCATCATCGATATCTTCCGCGTCGAAAACAACAAGATCGAGGAGCATTGGGACTCGGTTCAGCCGATCCCGGAGAAGTCGATGAACACGAACACCATGTTCTGAACGACAGGCTGCGAGAGGAATCCGCGGCCTGTCCTTATGCATTCATGCCGCCCGCTATAATTGCGCGGCTAAGGCGGTCAGGTACGGGTGATCGATACGCCGCCATCGACCAGAGAGGCCGTGCCGGTAACAAAGCTTGCATCGTCGGAGGCGAGGTAAAGGACCGAACGGGCAATCTCTTCGGGCCGGGAGACACGCTTCAGCGCATGCAGGTTGGTTACGAAAGCCTGCTTATCCGGCGTATCGTTCATCTCGCGATACATGTCGGTGTCGACCGCGCCCGGCAGTATGGCATTGACGCGCACATTCTGCGGGCCGAATTCGGCGGCGAGTGTCTGCGTCAGGCCGATCAGGCCGGACTTGCTGGCGGCATAGGCGGCAACGCCCGGAAAGCCGACGGTGTGGCCGACAAAGGTTGAGGTGAAGACGACCGAGCCACCGCCGTGCTTGATCATTTCGCCGATCTGATGCTTGGCGGCGAGGAATGATGCGGTGAGGTTGATTGCCAGCGCTTCGGCAAAGCCAGCCTCCGAAACCTCGGTGCTGGGGCCAGCTTCGCCGAGCGTGCCGGCATTGTTGAAGGCGATGTCGAGCCTGCCGTAATGCTCGACCGCAAGCGCGACCAGAGCCTTGTGATAGTCTTCCGAGCGCACATCACCTGCAAGAGCCGCTGCGTCACCGCCCGCGGCTTTGATATCAGCGACAAGGTTTTCAAGCTCGGCGCCGCGACGAGCGCCGACGATCACTTTGGCGCCTTCGGTGGCAAAGAGCTTTGCGGTGGCGTGGCCGATGCCGGAGCTGGCGCCGGTGACGATTGCGACTTTTCCATTCAAGCGGTTCATTGTTCCATCTCCTATGGGGTAGGACGTGTCCGTTGCTGCGTCCGATGCATGGAAGATGGTCTTTTTCGATCGTTCGGATTAGTCTTCAAATTGTGGAACTCGAATTCGGAATTACCGAACGATGCTCAAGATTGAAGGGCTTACCGCTTTTGTAACGGTTGCCGAGGCCGGATCGATCAGCGAGGCCGCGCGCCGGCTGCGCTTGTCGAAATCCGTCGTCAGCGAGCGGCTGGCGGAGATGGAGAAGACGCTGGGCGCTACGCTGCTGCGCCGCACGACGCGTAAGTTGACGCTGACGGAAGATGGCACCGTGTTCCTGGAGCGGGCGACGCGGATCGTGCGCGAGGTGCGTGAAGCCGCGGCCGATCTCGCCGAACGGCGTGGCACGCTGGCCGGACCGCTGCGGATTGCCGCCCCCGTCACCTTCGGCCGCATGCATCTCGGTCCGGCGCTCTATCCCTTCCTGGCCGATCATCCCGAAATAGAATTGACGCTCGATCTCGATGACCGCCGCGTCGATGCCGCTTCCGATGGATACGATGCGATCATCCGTCATGGGCTGATTGCCGATTCCCGTCTTGTCGCTTGGCCGCTTGCCCGCAGCCGCCGGCTTCTCGTCGCTTCGCCGGACTATCTGGCGCGGTACGGCCTGCCTGCCTCGCCATACGATCTCGAGAACCACCGGGGAATTTTCTATACCAATCGCGGTGTCGCCGACTGGCGTTTTCAAGGGCCGGAGGGTGCCTTGATCGTCAGGGGGAAGCTGGTGCTGGGCATCAACAATGGCGATGTCTCCCGCGATGCGGCGATCGCGGGGCTGGGCATCGCACTGCTGCCGGCCTTCATCGTGGGTCCGTCGGTCAACAAGGGCCTGCTTGTCGAAATCGATGTCGGCTGCCGGCCGGAACCCGAATTCGTCTTCATGGCGCATCCGGAGGGACGCAATCCCTCCGCGAAGCTGCGCGCCATCGCCGATCACCTGAAAAAGACATTCGGCGATCCGCCCTATTGGAACCCTGTCGGATAGTCAGGCAATCAGGCTCATCAGATTGGCCGCGACCGGCGAGCGCTGCGCCTTCAGCACCGCAAGCCCGAGCCGCGCCACCAGTGGCGGCCCATCGATCGGGCGATAGGTCACGCCGTCGAGCTTGATCTGGGCGATGGAGGCGGGAACGATGGAGACGCCGAGATTGGCGGCGACGAGATTGACGACCGAGGGGATCTGCGGCGCCTCCTGTGTCACGAGCAGTTCGAAGCCGGCATCGCGGCAGGCGGCGGCGATATCGTCATAGAGGCTGAGACCCACCATGCGCGGGAAGAGGATGAAGGGTTCATGCGCGAGCGCCGCGATCGGCACGCGGTCCTTCTCGGCAAGCGGATGGTGGGCGGGCAGGGCGATCAGCATCGGCTCGTCGTCAAAGCGCTTGAGGCGGACGTTGCTTGGGTCTTCCAGACCGGGACGGATGAAGGCCACATCGATCTCGCCGCGCATCAGCCGTTCCGTCAGGGCATTGGTGTTCATCTCGGTCAGCGACAGGCGCACCTGCGGCCAGCGGTTGCGGAACTCGCGGATGGTCGAGGTGACGATCGTGTTGAAGGCGGACGATGCGGTAAAGCCGAGCGACAGGCGGCCGATCTCGCCGCGATTGGCGCGCTGGGCGGCAAGCTTGGCCTTCTCCGCCGCATCAACGGCCAGCTTGGCCTCGACCTGAAACGCTTCTCCCGCCGCCGTCAACTCCGCGCCGTGCGGGACACGGTGAAACAGCGCCGCGCCAACCTCGTTTTCGAGGTCGCGGATCTGCTGGCTGAGCGGCGGCTGGCCGATGCCAAGCTTGGCGGCGGCGCGGGTGAAATTTCCCTCATCCGCCAGCGCCAGAAAATAGCGGATATGACGCAGCTCCATCGCTATCTCCAAAAGCTATTGAAATCGTCTGTTCCATATATTGGACTAATGATGTCGGCTTGGCTAGATTTATGGGCAAGAAAGGTTGTGTGCCCTCATGTCCCGCGCCGTCCAGACGGAAGATCTTGCCATCTCCGAAGTTCCCTCCCGCCCCGAATTGAAACTTGTCGATACCGAGCCGCATTCCGAGGCCCGGCAGTTCCTGACGCGCGGCACGCCCGCATTCAGGCGCGCGACCATCGCTCTGTTCCTCTCCGGTTTCGCGACGTTCTCGCTGCTTTACTGCGTGCAGCCGCTGATGCCGATCTTCGCCGAGGATTTCGGGGTGACGCCGGCGGCAAGTTCGCTGTCGCTGTCGCTCTCAACCGGCTTCCTCGCTTTTGCGATTTTCTGCGCCGCCGCCGTTTCCGAAAGCCTCGGCCGCCGCAGCCTGATGTTCATTTCGCTTTTGGGCGCCGCCCTTTGCACCATCGCCTGCGCCGTCGCGCCGAACTGGCAGACATTGCTGGTGTTCCGTGCGCTGGAGGGGTTCCTCCTCGGCGGCGTGCCGGCGGTCGCCATGACCTATCTCGCCGAAGAGATCGATCCGCGCGGTCTTGGCGGCGCCATGGGCCTCTATATAGCCGGCAACGCCTTTGGCGGCATGGCGGGTCGCGTGGTCACGGGTACGATCGCCGAGCTTTTCACCTGGCGTCCGGCGCTTGCCGCCGTCGGCGTACTCGGGCTGATCGCCGCCACCGGCTTTCTGTTGCTGCTGCCACCGTCGCGCAATTTCACGCCGCGTAGGGGTTTCGACGCCGCTTTCCATATCCGCGTCTGGGCCGGCCATTTTCGCAATCCAGCGCTGCCGCTGCTCTTTGCCATCGGCTTCCTGATCATGGGTTCCTTCGTCACGGTCTATAATTATGCCGGCTTCCGGCTGGTCGCCGATCCCTATGATCTCAACCAGACCGAACTCGGCCTGATCTTCACCGCCTATCTTTTCGGGATCGTCGCCTCCTGGGCGGCGGGTATCCTCGGCGACCGCATCGGCCACTTCGTCGTGCTGCCCGCTGGCGTGCTGGTCACCGCACTTGGTGCTGCCGTCACGCTCGCCACGCCGCTGCCGCTGGTCATTCTCGGCATCATCCTGGTGACCATCGGCTTCTTCGTCACTCATTCCGTGGCCAGCGCACTGGTCGGCCGGCTTGCAAGTGGGGCCAAAGGACATGCATCGTCGCTCTATCTGCTGGCCTACTATCTTGGCTCCAGCATTGCCGGGTCGGTCGGCGGGTATTTCTGGCTTGCCGATGGCTGGTCGGCCGTGGTTGCGTTCATCCTCGCCATGCTGGCCGTCTGCCTCGTCAGCGCCTTTGGCGTGGCAAGATTGGCGCGTCGTTAAAGAATAAGGTTCGAGGCTCGCCATGATCCGTATCGACCATCTCGATCATCTGGTGCTGACGGTCGCCAGCATCGAGGAGAGCTGCGCCTTCTATGCTCGTGTCCTCGACATGGGCATGGAAACCTTCGGCGAGGGCCGCAAGGCGCTGACCTTCGGCAACCAGAAGATCAACCTGCACCGCGCCGGACACGAATTCGAGCCGAAGGCCAGGCGCCCGACGCCGGGCTCCGCCGATCTCTGCTTTGTCAGCGAGACGCCGCTGAACGACGTGATCGCTCACCTCGCGGCAGAAGGCGTCACCGTCGAAGAAGGCCCGGTCCGCCGCGCAGGCGCAACCGGCCCGATCCTCTCGGTCTATTTCCGCGATCCGGATGACAATCTAATCGAGGTTTCCAACTATCTCG
>DASVPC010000290.1:0-4420 GCA_036383055.1 Rhizobium sp.
TTAGCTGCGCGGCAGCATGCCTGCGACGTCGGCAGCGGCGTCATCGAGTGCTTCCTTCGGCTCGGCCGAGCCGTCGACGATGCGCGACAGGTTGTCGACGATGGTCTGGGTGACCTTGACGCCGTTGGCGCCGGGGAAGGCGTACCAGGGGATCATGACCGGCATCTGGCTAAGGCCGGCCTGGAACAGCGGGTTCTTCTTGTAGAAGTTGCCGAGATACTCGGCCGACTTGGCGGCGAGCTCGTTGTTCGGGACATAGCCGGTGCCGGGAACGACGACCGATGCGCCGTAGGGGCCGGCTGCGAACTTGGCGAACTTCCAGGCGGCTGCTTCCTTGACCGGATCATGCGTCAGGATGACGACGGCGTTGCCGCCGGTCGGCAGGCGGCCGTTGACCGGATCGATCAACGGGATCTTGGCGGTGCGCAGGTCGAACTTGGCGCCGACATTCTTGACCGTGTTGACGAGTGCGCCGGTGGTCTGGAATTCGAAACCGACCTTGCCGGCGGCAAAAGCCTGTTCGCCGGCAGCCTTGGTGAAGACCGGCATGCCGCCTTCCTTGACGAAGCGCTGGATCAGCTCGACGGCCTTCTGTCCCTCGGGACCGTTGAAGGCAACCTTGCTTTCATCGTCGCTCAGCATTTTGCCGCCGGCGCCGAAGAGGAGGGCGGAGAACATCCAGTCGTCACCCTGCCAGCGGAAGTCCATGCCGTCGACGCCGTTGCCGAGCGCCTTGATCTTGGCCGAAAGCGCGATGACTTCGTCCCAGGTCTTCGGCGGGTTGTCCGGGTTGCCGCCGGCAGCCTTCACCAGATCGGCATTGTAGTACATGATCGGATTCGAGGTCGCGAAGGCAAGGCCGACCTGCTTGCCCTTGACCTGGGCGAGCTTCAGGATGGTGTCGGAGAAGCCCTGGGCGGCCATGTTGCCGTCCTTTTGGACGAGCGGCCCGAGATCGACGGCGACATTGCGCTCGTCCATCATACGCAGGCGGTTGAGGCCGATGAAGGTGACATCGGGCATCTCGCTGGTGCCGGCCTGGCGCAGGATGGTCTGGATGCCTTCCTCATAGGTGGCCGAGGGGGCGGCGAACTGGATCTTGATATCCGGATTTTCTTCCATGAACTTCTTCGAGATCGTGTCCATCACATTCTTGAAGAAGCCGGGCATGGGATAGTGAACCGTCAAGGTCGTCTCGGCATAGGCCGGGACCGACACGACCATCGAAATGGCCGCGGCGGCGAGAATCTGGGTGATATGCTTCATCGCTCGTTCTCCTGTTCGAGCATGATGCCGAAAAGTGTAGGCGGTTTTCGGACGACATCATGCTCTAATTTTTTGGTTCTAGAGCGGATTCAGATTTTAGATCGATGCGATCTAAAATCATCCGCTCTAGGCAACCGGTCAGCCCTTGAGACCGGTCATGGTGATGCCCTCGACGAAGCGCTTCTGTGCCAGAAGGAATGCGGCGACGAGGGGAAGGGTGATCATCAGCGTTGCGGCCATCAGCGCGCCGTAGTCGTCGCCAGCCTCGGCCGCGCGGAAATACATGAGGCCCAGCGGTGGGGTGGCGTAGGCCTGCTTGCTGATGACGATCAGCGGCCAGTAGAGGTCGTTCCAATGCGCCACGACGGAGAAGATTGCGAAGGCGGTGACGGCCGGCCAGGCGTTGGGCACGATGACGCGGGCGACGATGCCAAGTTCCGACATGCCATCGAGGCGGGCGGCATGGATCAGGTCGTCCGGCATGGCGCGGAAAAATTGCAGGAACATGAAGATCGCGAAGACCGAGATCGAGAAGGGCGCCACCAGCGCGGTGTAGCTGTTCAGCAGCGACAGGCTGTTGAAGGCGACATAGAGCGGCAGGGCGGTGGCGTGGATCGGGATCAAGAGGCCGAGCATCACCAGCACCATCATCAGCCGCGCGGCGGGAAATTTCAGCTTCGCCATGGCATAGGCGCAGGGGATGGCGATCAACACCTGGAAGAAGAAGATCAGGCCGCAGACGAGGACGCCGTTGAGGAGCAGCGTGCCCATCGGCACCTTGGCCAGCGCATGGGTGATGTTCTCGACATAGAAGAAATGCGTCGGGATCAGCCTCAGGGCGGAGGTGAAGATATCATCCTGCGCCTTGCCGGCGGTCGAGATCATGAAGATGTAGGGCGCGAGGAAGACGAGGGAGCCGAGGATCAGCAGCGAAAGGCGCAGGATGCGGCCGGGAGTGAAGCCTGTGGAGGTCATGTGTAGTGCACCTGCCGGTCGAGGACGCGATATTGCAGGAAGGTCAGCACCACCAGAATGGCGAGGAAGACCGTCGTCATCGCCGAGGCGTAGCCGACTTGCATATAGACGAAGCCTTCCTGGTAGATGGTGAAGAGCAGCACTTCCGAGGCATGGTTCGGGCCGCCGTCGGTCAGCGTCTTGACGGTATCGAAGACCTTGACGGCATTGATGATGCTGATCGTGGTGACGAACAGCGTCGTCGGCGCGAGCATCGGCCAGGTGACCAGCCAGAAGCGGTCGAACGCCGATTTCGCGCCATCCACTTCGGCGGCGGCATAAAGTTCGCGCGGGATGGCGGTGAGGCCGGCGAGAAACAGCACCATGTTGAAGCCGACCGTCTGCCAGACGCCGATGATCGAAAGGCTGTAGAGCGCGGTCGCCGATGAGGCGAGCCAGTTCGGGCGCGGCAGGCCGATTTCGCCGAGCAGGGCGTTGATCGGGCCGATGGTCGGATGGAAGAGGTATTGCCAGACGGTCGCCATGGCGACGATCAGCGAGGCAACCGGTAGGAAATAGGCGGTGCGGAAGAAGCTGCGACCGATGCCTTCGCTCTCGATCAACAGTGCGACGCCGAGGCCGAGCACGATCGAGACGGGGGCGACGATGGCCGTATAGACCGCCGTGTTCCACAGCGATTTCTGGAAGGTGCGGTCCTTGAGCAGATGGGCATAATTTTCGAAGGCGACGAAGCGCAGGCCCTTGTCGCCAAGCTGGAAGTTGGTGAAGCCGAGGAAGACGACGGCGACGATCGGCAGGAGCACGAACAGCACGATGAGGATGATGGCCGGAAGCGCCAGCAACAGGGCGGTGCGGGCCTCGCTGCGCTCATGCTTTGCCGCCGACCGCATCGGGATAGAAGTGGCGGCGATGCTAGCCATGGGCCTTCTCCCTGCCGGCATCGACGGTAACCGGAGTGGTGCGCAGGCGGCGGCCGTCTTCGGCAAAGACCATGGCCTGTTCCGCTGCCAGCGTCAGCGCGATCGGCATGCCGGCGGACAGGCCCGAGGTTTCGGCGGGAGTCAGCTTGGCGACGATGCTCTCGCCAATGGCGTCGAGCTTGGCATGCAGGATCACCTCCGAGCCGAGGAACTCCATCCGCTCGATGTGGGCGGCGAGCGCGTCCTGGCGGTTGCCGGCGAGACGAACGAATTCCGGGCGGATGCCGAGGGTAATGGCGGAGCCGGAAAAGGTACTCTCCTCCAGCGCCAGCCTGATGTCGCCGAAGGCGACGGTGCCGTTTTCGGCCAGCGCCGGCAGCAGGTTGATGCGCGGCTGGCCGACAAAGCGGGCGACCTCGACATGGGCCGGATCGTCATAGATCGTCTGCGGCGACGCCAGCTGCAGCAACTGTCCGCCGATCATCACGGCGACACGATCGGCCATCGACAGCGCTTCCGCCTGGTCGTGGGTGACATAGACCGTGGGAACGCCAGCGCGGCGATGCAGATCGACGATCTCGCCGCGAGCATGGACGCGCAGGTTGGCGTCGAGATTGGAGAGCGGCTCGTCCATCAGGAAGACGCTTGGGCGGCGCACCATGGCGCGGGCGAGCGCCACACGCTGTCGCTGGCCGCCGGACATCTGGCCGGGCTTGCGGTCAAGCAAATGGTCGATCTTCAGCGATGTCGCCATCTCGCGGACGTCGCGGATGATGCCGGAGCGGGTATTGCGCTGGCCGGGGATCAGCGCGCCGATGAAGGGCAGGCGCTGGACGCGCGTCAGGCGGCGCATGGCGAGCGGCACGGCGATGTTTTCAGACGCCGTCAGATGCGGATAGAGCGCGTAGGACTGGAAGACCATGGCGATGTTGCGGTCAGCCGCAGCCACGCCGGAGATATCGTTGCCCGCAACGAGGATCTCGCCGGTGTCGGCATGATCGAGGCCCGCGAGGATGCGCAACAGCGTGCTCTTGCCGCAGCCGGACGGGCCGACGAGGGCGATGAATTCGCCCGGTTCGACGTCGAGGCTGACGCCCTTCAGGATGGCGTTGCCGCCGAAGGATTTGGTGATGCCGCGAAGCGAGAGCGCGCTCATTCCGTCGGCTCCTTCGCCTTGGGAGCCGCCTGCGGATAGACTTCCATGACGACGTCGTCGAGGAAATAGGCGGTCATGCCGGCGACGGCGACGATCTCGGTCG
>DASVPC010000291.1:0-5508 GCA_036383055.1 Rhizobium sp.
CCGACATCCTTCAGGCTCTGGAGCTTGTCGCGCACGGCGGGAACCGCCGCGAAGAAATCGACGCCTTCCTCGACTGTCATGTCGAGCACATCGGCGATCGACTTGGTCTTGAAGGTGACGTCCAGCGTCTCCCTGTTGTAGCGCTTGCCGTGACAGACGTCGCAGGTAACATAGACGTCTGGCAGGAAGTGCATCTCGATCTTGATGACGCCATCGCCCTGGCAGGCCTCGCAGCGGCCGCCCTTGACGTTGAAGGAGAAACGGCCCGGCTGATACCCGCGCGCCTTGGCCTCCGGCAGACCGGCGAACCAGTCGCGGATCGGCGTGAAGGCGCCGGTATAGGTCGCCGGGTTCGAGCGCGGCGTGCGGCCGATCGGCGACTGATCGATATCGATCACCTTGTCGATATGCTCGAAACCGTCGATCCGGTCATGTTCGGCCGGGATTTCGCGCGCGCCCATGACGCGGCGTGCGGCCGACTTGTAGAGCGTCTCGATCAGGAAGGTGGATTTGCCGCCGCCGGAAACGCCGGTAACGGCCGTGAAGACGCCGAGCGGGATCGCGGCAGTCACGTCCTTGAGGTTGTTGCCCCTGGCACCGACGACCTTGATCTCCTTGCCCTTCTTGATCTTGCGACGCTCTTCGGGAACCGGCACGCCGAGTTCGCCGGAGAGATATTTCCCGGTCAAGGACTTCGGGTTTGCCATGACTTCCTGCGGCGTGCCGTGGGCCACCACTTGGCCGCCATGTATGCCGGCGGCGGGGCCGATATCGACCACATCGTCCGCCGTCATGATCGCATCCTCGTCATGTTCGACGACGATCACCGTGTTGCCGATGTCGCGCAGATGCTTCAGCGTTTCCAGCAAGCGGGCATTGTCGCGCTGATGCAGGCCGATAGAGGGTTCGTCGAGAACATAGAGCACGCCGGTGAGACCCGAGCCGATCTGCGAGGCAAGCCGGATACGCTGGCTCTCGCCGCCGGACAGTGTGCCGGAATTGCGCGACAGGCTCAGATATTCGAGACCGACATCGTTGAGGAAGCGCAGACGATCGCGGATCTCCTTGAGAATGCGGACCGCGATCTCGTTCTGCTTGTCGGTGAAGGTTTCCGGAAGCTGCTCGAACCAGTCGCGGGCGATCCGGATCGACATTTCCGCAACCTGGCTGATGTGCAACTTGTTGATCTTGACTGCCAGCGCTTCCGGCTTCAGGCGATAGCCGTTGCAGGCCGGGCAGGGGGCCGCTGACATGAAGCGCTCGATCTCCTCGCGCGCCCAGGCGGAATCGGTTTCCTTCCAGCGCCGCTCGAGGTTCGGCACGATGCCTTCGAAATTCTTGTGTGTCGTATAGGAACGCGCGCCGTCGGCGTAATGGAACTCGATCTTGTCCTCGGTGCCATTAAGGATGACGTCTTTCGCCGTATCCGACAGGTCGCTCCAGCGGCTGCCGAGCTTGAAGCCGTAATGCTTGCCGAGTGCTTCCAGCGTCTGATTGTAATAGGGCGAGGTCGACTTGGCCCAGGGAGAGATCGCGCCGTCGCGTAGCGTCCGCTCCGGTTCCGGCACGATCAACGCGGGGTCGATCTTCTTCAGCGAGCCGAGACCGTCGCAGGACGGACAGGCGCCGAAGGGATTGTTGAACGAGAACAGCCGTGGTTCGATTTCCGATATGGTGAAGCCCGAGACCGGGCAGGCGAATTTTTCCGAAAACAGCACGCGCTCATGCGTCTCGTTCAGCGACTTGTTGGCCGAGCCGCCTGCCGAGGTTTCCTCCGGCGGCAGCGGCTTGTCGGCGAATTCCGCAACGGCGAGGCCATCGGCGAGACGCAACGAGGTTTCGAAGCTGTCCGCCAGGCGAGCCGCCATGTCGGGCCTGACGACGATGCGGTCGACGACCACGTCGATGTCGTGCTTGTACTTCTTGTCGAGCGTCGGTGCGTCGGCGATTTCGTAGAACTGCCCGTCGACCTTGACGCGCTGGAAGCCCTTTTTCATGAGCTCAGCCAGTTCCTTCTTGTATTCGCCCTTACGTCCTCGCACCAGTGGCGCCAGAATGTAGAGCCTGGTGCCTTCCTCGTAGGCGAGAACGCGGTCCACCATCTGGCTGACGGTCTGGCTCTCGATCGGCAGGCCCGTAACAGGCGAATAGGGTACGCCGACGCGGGCAAACAGCAGGCGCATATAGTCGTAGATTTCGGTGACCGTGCCGACCGTCGAGCGCGGATTGCGCGACGTGGTTTTCTGCTCGATCGAAATCGCCGGCGACAGGCCATCGATCTGGTCGACGTCAGGCTTCTGCATCATCTCCAGAAACTGCCGCGCATAGGCCGACAGGCTCTCGACATAGCGGCGCTGTCCCTCGGCATAGATCGTGTCGAAGGCGAGCGAGGACTTGCCCGAGCCGGAAAGGCCGGTCATGACGATCAGCTTGTTGCGCGGAAGGTCGAGATCGATGCCCTTGAGATTGTGCTCGCGCGCGCCACGTATGGATATAGTTTTCAGTTCACTCATCGTCGTCCGCTTGGTCCCTTGATGTCTGCCTTTATTTAGTGATGCCAGGCTGTGAGTCGAGGCTGAAATGAAGGACAGCGTCAGGTTTTCGATTCGGTTGACAGGATCATAAGGATAAAATAGAACAAAGAAAGAACAAAATTCCTTGTGGATGAAGCTCCTTTGGATGAGTGCTTAAATAGCACCTGATGGCGGCAATGGTCTAAGGTGCGTGGATAAAATTTCAAAGCCGTCGATGGGCGGCAAGCAGGGTGGTGTCATGGCCGGTAGTGTGAACAAGGTAATTCTGGTGGGAAATCTTGGGGCGGACCCGGAAATCCGCCGTACGCAGGATGGCCGTCCGATCGCCAATCTCAACATCGCGACATCGGAAACCTGGCGCGATCGCAATTCCGGCGAGCGCAAGGAAAAGACCGAATGGCACCGTGTGGTAATCTTCAACGAAGGTCTCTGCAAGGTCGCTGAGCAGTATCTGAAGAAGGGTGCCAAGGTCTATATCGAAGGCGCGCTCCAGACCCGTAAGTGGCAGGATCAGAACGGCCAGGATAAGTATTCGACCGAAATCGTGCTGCAGGGCTTCAATTCGACGCTGACCATGCTGGACGGCCGCGGTGAAGGCGGCGGCGGCGGTAACCGTGGCGGCGGCGGTGGCGACTTTGGTGGTGGAGATTATGGTGGTGACGACTACGGCCAGCCCGCATCGTCATCCGGCGGAGGCCGCAGCGCCGGCGCAACAAGCCGCGGCGGTCCCTCAGGCGGCAGCAGTGCGGGCAGCAACTTCTCGCGCGATCTGGACGACGATATCCCGTTTTGATCGAGCGGCTGTGATCGAGAGATCATACCGAATTGCGTTGAGCAGCCCGCCTTTCCCGGCGGGCTTTTCTATGCGAGCGTGAGGGCGGAGCGCACACCGTCCACGACGAACTGGGCGGCAAGCGCGGCTAGGATAACGCCGAGCAGGCGGGTCAGGATGGCGCGTCCCGTTGCCCCCAGCATGCGGTCGAGCCTGTCGGAGATCGCAAGCGCCGCGAAGACGAGCCCGAGATTGACCGCGATGACGCCGATCAGCTGCGCCCGATCGAGCGTGGTCTGCAGCGAACCGGCAAGCAGGATGGTTGCCGAAATGGCGCCGGGGCCAGCGATCAGCGGCAAGGCGAGAGGGAAGACCGCGATATTGTGGATGTGGTCCTTGGTGATCGCGACCTCGGTCGTCTTCTCCTTCCGGTCCTGCCGCCTCTCGAATACCATCTCAAAGGCGATCCAGAAGAGCAGCAGGCCGCCGGCAATGCGGAAGGCGCCGATGGAGATGCCGAGAATACCGAGCACGCTTGCGCCGAACAGGGCGAAGGCGGCCAGGATGAAGAAGGCGATCAGGGATCCGCGCAAGGCTACCTGCTTGCGCTGAGCCCGGTTCATGCCCGCCGTGAGGCCGATGAAAAGCGGAGCGAGACCTGGCGGATCAACCGTGACAAGCAGCGTCGTGAAGGCATTGATTAGCGTGTCCGCGCTCGCCATATAGTCCCCAGCCATTTGTTTTCTATGGTTGTTGATCCATTGATATGCGAGGAATGAGCTTTCGCAAAGCGCAATGCGGCCAATCCGGGACGTGCTGCCACGGAAATGTTCGATTTAGCGGGTTAAGAGGGCAAAAGCCTGTTCAAAAGCACCCGCCAAAATTGGCGCTCGCAGGGCCTTTCGGCTATAAATTTCGCAGTGATTCTAAAAGAGATCGTGATCTGTTTTGACTGAGCAAACACCATCCGGCGGCGGGAAGCTCCCGCCAGGCATCGAGCCAATTTCCATCATGGAGGAAATGCAGCGGTCGTACCTCGATTACGCCATGAGCGTGATCGTCAGCCGCGCACTTCCCGATGTTCGCGATGGTCTGAAGCCCGTTCATCGACGTATCCTTTACGGCATGTCGGAACTCGGGATCGACTGGAACAAGAAATATGTGAAGTGCGCCCGTGTCACCGGGGATGTGATGGGTAAGTACCATCCGCACGGCAACTTGGCGATTTACGACGCGCTTGCCCGCATGGCGCAGCCCTGGTCGCTTCGCCTGCCGTTGATCGACGGGCAGGGCAATTTCGGTTCCGTCGATGGCGATCCGCCGGCGGCCGAACGTTACACGGAATGCCGCCTGCAGAAGGTGGCGCATTCGCTGCTCGACGATCTCGACAAGGAAACCGTTGATTTCCGCGACAACTATGACGGCACGCTGAGCGAGCCCGTCGTTGTCCCGGCAAAGTTCCCGAACCTTCTGGTCAATGGCTCTGGCGGCATCGCTGTGGGTATGGCGACCAATATTCCGCCGCATAATCTGTCCGAAGTGATCGACGGCTGCATCGCGCTGATCAATGATCCGGCGATCGAACTGCCGGAGATCATGCAGATCATTCCGGGTCCGGATTTCCCGACCGGCGCCAAGATCCTCGGCCGGGCCGGCATCCGCTCGGCCTATGAGACCGGGCGCGGCTCCATCGTCATGCGCGGCGTCGCAGCGATCGAGCCGATGCGCGGCGACCGTGAGCAGATCATTATCACCGAAATTCCCTATCAGGTGAACAAGGCGACGATGATCGAGAAGATGGCCGAACTCGTGCGCGAAAAGCGCATCGAGGGCATTTCCGACCTGCGCGACGAATCCGACCGTCAGGGCTACCGCGTCGTTGTCGAGCTGAAGCGCGACGCCAATGCCGACGTCATCCTGAATCAGCTTTACCGCTATACTCCGCTGCAGACCTCTTTCGGCGCCAACGTGGTCGCCCTGAATGGCGGCAAGCCGGAGCAGTTGACCCTGCTCGACATGCTGCGCGCGTTCGTGTCCTTCCGCGAAGATGTCGTCAGCCGCCGCACCAAGTACCTGCTGCGCAAGGCGCGCGAACGTGCCCACGTTTTGGTCGGCCTTGCCATCGCCGTCGCCAATATCGATGAAGTCATTCGCGTCATCCGCCGCGCTCCCGATCCGCAGTCGGCGCGTGAAGAGCTGATG
>DASVPC010000292.1:0-6616 GCA_036383055.1 Rhizobium sp.
GAAGATCCTGATCCCGACGAAATTGCACACGCCACAGTGAGCTCATGGCGATCCGGCCGGATCGCCTCCTCATCGCTAGACGCGATACTGCTCGTCGGTCACATATTCCATCCAGTCCGCAGCCTTGCCGTCCTGCGTCTCCTGAATGGCAATATGAGTAAGCGCGGTCTCCGGCCCGGCACCATGCCAATGCTTCTCGCCGGTCGCGAACCAAAGAACATCGCCGGCATTGATCTCCCGAATGTCTCCGCCCCAACTCTGCGCAAGTCCCTTACCGGCTGTCACCACCAGGGTTTGGCCGAAGGGATGCGTGTGCCAGGCGGTGCGGGCTCCGGGCTCGAAACTGACATTGACGACCTGGACGCGAGCAGGCGCCTGAGCCTGCATCAGCGGCTCCTGGCGCACGTCGCCGCTAAAATACTCGGCCGGCGCCTTCAGCACCGGGCGCGATCCGTTGAGCTTGATTTCCAAGGCTTATCTCCTGCTTCGAACGGCACTCACACACTCTGTACGCGCCCTCAGCCTATGCCATTCGAAGACGGCATCCAAGCGAGAATGGCGGCATCCTGCCGGCACTCAAAGCTGGATCCTTGCCGATCTTGCGTTTGGCAATCGCGACCATAACGGCAGCACTACTCCCATATCTCCCGATAATACATTGATTTCAATAATGAATCAAAATGCGCGCTGAGGTTAGTAGCATTGTCGAAGCGGATATGTTTTCCAAGCTGCATCGGACAATGATCGGAAAATATGGAAAGAACATGTGGGCTTCAAAGACCGACTATTCGAAATTATATGGACCCGATTATTTCGGCAAGACGAATGGCAGCACGAGTTTTGATATAGGGACGTTGCCGGCCGAGCTTGTCGCGTTCTGTCTCGCGCGCAATATCAACGCAGTGCTCGACGTGGGATCAGGAAGCGGAAGCCTGAAAAGCATCTTGGCTGATCGAGGCTTTAGCGTTGCGGCATGCGACTATAAGCCCGCTCATCAGGACTCGATCCACTATGACCTAACCGCTACGGACGATGGACAGGCAGCCGTTCTTGCCGATGAGCTTTCAAGGAAGTTTTCGTGCGGTGAATATGTGGTAACCTGTTTCGATGTGTTGGAACATATCGATGTCGAGGATGTGGCCACGGCCGTGGCCAACCTTCGCGCCATGGCTTCAGACTGGCTTGTCGCTTCCATCTCCACAAGGCCGAGCAGTCGCGGGAACGCCTACCATTCGACCATTCTTCCCTTCCCAACATGGAAACGCATCTTCGAAGTTTCCGGTTTTGAGATCGTCGAGGGCGAATTTGCAGAATCCAGCAACCGCTTCGCGCCGACGCAAGCTACTGATCCCGGATTGGGGCTTGTTGCCCATTGGGCATCAGCGGATATTTTCGGAGATCATTCAAAGGGTGAGCCGTCCTATCTTGTGGCCAGAAAAAGAGCCGATCCGAACGCTTCCGTTGCTCGCCAGACAATAGGGGAAATATTGGATATTTCATTCCGCAAGGTGAAACGGCAAGCGTTTGCACTTGCGACGCCGAAATTTATTGGGCTGAATATCCATCACTTCCAAGACTTCCTGAATTTTCGTCCGCTTTTGGATGTCGTTGAAAGAAATCATGTAATAGTTTTCATCCGCAAGCACATGCTTCTGGAGGACGAACAACAGCTCGTGGCAGGCTATCTTAAGAAATGCGGCATCACGCTGATATCCTATGAGCGCATTGTCGACATAGACTGGCGCCTTTTCAATATAGAAGCACTTCTCTCCATGGCCGAGTCAACTGCGGCTTTCAATCATGCGCTTAGCTTGCAGTTGGTTGAAGCAGCTAAGATGCATGGAATTCCATGTATTTTGCTTCAACACGGTATTTGGATCGAGCCGGGTCCGGATCGACAAATCTATTTCGGCTCTGAAACCGTCTTGAGTTGGGGAGGAGAGCAGCAACAGTTTTTGAACCGGGGCGGTCATGTCGTGGCCGGCACTACCACCACGTACGGCGACATAAAGAGAAACAGCTTTTTTCCGATAGGCTCGTCGAAATTTTGTGATTCCCTCATCGACCCCAATCCGGAAATCATCCAATGGCGTTTGGGAACCGATGTGTCACGGTTTGAGAAGGTTGCGCTGATCGGAACCAATCTTAAGTGGGGCGCCCATCAAACAAACAAGGCAACTATCACATCGGGGCTCAGGAAAGCCGTTGATAGAAACAGGGACACCTTGTTCCTGATCAAGCCGCATCCCTCGGAGCGCTATACCGATTATGCGGAGCTTCACGCAGACAATACCCTCCTCCTGGACGACATTCTTCTCGGATGCTTGGATCTAAGCGTGTCAAGGCTACTGGCGGGAGTATCGACCGTTGTGTCGTCGCTATCGACCCTACTGCTCGACGGTGCTGTCGCGGACAAACGCTGCTTACAATATGATACCGGGCACAAGCTCGGTTATATGAACAGCGAGGTATTCTCGCTCGATAACCTCTCAGCCGCAATACAGAGCGAAAAAGCGCGATCCTTCGAAAACAAGGATTTCATCGCCTCGTATAATGACGCCGACAATACGAAATTTTATGAGGAAATAGCAAATCATGTCTCCGGCTTGGAAAAGGGCGTTCGCCAGGATAGCGCTGGCATATCCTATTCCATGCTGAAATCTTCAGAGGACGTCTGGCGACACAATGTCCATTTGACCACAGCGATAGAGGTTCTCGGAAAAGAGCATGCTGAACTTCAGGACATAAGAACAAAGCTGCAAGCTACGATCGATGCCACATCCGTGGAAACGACTGAATTGCAAAGGCATCTCCAAGAAACAACGACAGAGAATCATTCGCTCAAACAGGGCAACGAAACGGCTTTGGTTGAGATCGCGCATTTGAGACGCGATGTGCAAGCATACAGCAGCTCGACAAGCTGGAAACTGACCGGTCCCTACAGGTATCTCGGGCTTAAAATGAAGCGTGCGGTGCATGTGTGCCGTGCCCTGCCGAAAACTATTGCGGAATGGAGAGGTTCGCGATCCGGTTCCTCATCAAAGATCGCATCGGGCGATGCACCGTCCTCACAAGGGGAAAGCCGCTCGGGGACAGATTCTAAAGACGGTGACGGTCCGCCGAAATAGGACCATGTCGCCCGCCTCGATCTACCGGATATCGCCGTCCGAGTTCCGCGCGGTCCGGCGCATCAATTTGCACCCGCAGCGTGGCTCCGGTTGAGATCCTCGCCCCCTCTCCTCAAAGCTGGATCAGATCCAGACCCTTGCCGATCTCGCGTTCGGCAATCTCCACGACGCTCATCTCATGCGTGAAGAGGATGGTCTGGAAACGCTCCGCCGTGCCGGCAAGCGCCTTCAGGCCGGCGCTGACGCGCTCGTCGTCGAAGGTCTGGAAGATGTCGTCGACGATCAGGGGGGCCGGCTCGTTGCGGGCGGAGTAGTCTTCGAGGAAGGCGAGCCGTAAGGCAAGGTAGAGCTGATCGCCGGTGCCCTCGCTCAAGCCGGCGAGCGGTACGCGCTCGCCGCCGGCGCGTTCGGCCAGCAATTGCAGCGTATCGGCGTCGTCATGCTCCTCGACCAGCCGCGTGAAGCCATGGCCGGTCAATAGCGAAAACAGCTCGCCCGCCCGCGTGATCACCGGATCGGCCTGCTGCTCGCGATAGGCCTCCATAGAGCTTGCCAGCATCTGCGCCGCGAGCTTCAGCACCACCCATTGCCGGGCCAGATCCTTGGCCTCCTGCTCGGCGGAGAGCTTTTCGAAGACGGCGTATTCCGCGTTGGCACCGGTTTCGAGTGCGCTTCGCTGGAGCTGGTTTTCTCTCAGGCGGGCCATAAGCTCGCCATGCGTGATGAATTGCCTTTGATCCTCGGCGGAGAGCCGCTCGATCTCCAGCCCGGCGGCAACCCGTTCGAAGCCGTCAAGTTCGGCGCGGATCGCCTCCTCGCCATCGCCTTCCGACTGCTGGCGCAAACGGTCGCGGCTTTCCGCCAGTCGCGCATGCAGTCGAGCACGGTCACGCAGGCGCGAGAATAGAGCTGACAGATCAGTGTCCTTCGGCAAATCAGACGTCAAATCGGCAAGAACGGCCGTGACCGTCGCCAGCGCCTCGCTGCAATGGGCGGCCTGCGCGTCGGCGCGCTGGCGCTCTTCCTCGAGCCTGTCTTGTTTCTTCTGCTCGCCGCGCACGGCGCTGACGCGGGCGTGCAATGCCTCGGCGGCAGCGTCCGGCGGCAGATGATCGAGCTCCAAGCCGGCGGTTGCTGCAAGGGTCGCGAGCCGCCGCTCGAAATCGGCCATGTCGCGACGCATGCCGCCGACGCGGCGCTGGCGATTGGCGTGCTCCGCCAAGACGTCCGGCAGCTCAGTCCATGCCTTCAAGGCCGCAGCGGCCATTTCCAGTGTCGCATCGGCGGAAAGACCGAGCGACAGGACGGCCTTGCCGAACGCATTACGCCAGGCAGCCTGACGTCGCTCGATATCTTGTTGCTGCTCGCCAAGCCGGGTCAGCCGATCCCGCGCAGCACCGATCTCGCCTTCGCGCGTGCGGCTCTCGTTCCAGCGCTCCGAAAGCAGGCGGAGATGTTTGCGCACGCCTTCGGCCATCGCACCCGGCGGCAGGCGGCCGCTCTTGTAGCCGGTGGCCTCGGCAATATCCTTCAGCGCCGGCGAGACACGCGTCTCTGCCAAGGCAGCCTCATTTCGCTGATCCAGCAGATCGCGAAGAGCCCGGCGCTCCCGGAAGAGAGTTTCGACTCCGCGTCGCCATTCTAGCATAGCCGCCGGATCGACGGCGGAAACACCGGATGCATCGAAGAGTGCCGCGAAGGCTGCCTGCGCCTTAGCTGAGGTCTCTTCGCGCTCCTGCAATCGCTTTGCTGCAGCCTCGCGTTCCTGTAGTAGCCGCGCCTGACGCAGGCGGTTATCGGCATGGCGCGAAACACGATCCGCATCGCTCAACGCCGCATCGGCCAGGTGGTCAGCTTCCGCGAGGCTAGCTGTAAAGGTGGCAATCATTTTACCATCAGGAGCTGGGCCTGCATCCGTCAGCCCGTCACGGATCGACCGCCATTGGGCATCGCGAGCCTCACGCGCGCCAACGATCTGTTCACGGGTAACGATCGGGCCAGTGCGCTCCGCATCCGCCAGCGCCTGTTCGATCTCGGCCAGTTGCTCATCATAGGTGCGCAGTTTGTCGGATGCTTCGCGTAGGCCGGCACGGGCCGCATCGATGGTTTCGCGGTGCGCGACAATCTCGGCGCTGTCCGGCAGCGGGGCCGCAAAGAGCGCGTCGATATCGGCGACCGGCGGGCGCAGGCGGGCGGCAGCTTCGCGAATATCCGTCTCGGTACGGCTGATCTGCGTCTCCAGCCCATCGAGGCGGGCAAGGCTAGCGAGATCACCGGCCAATGCTTCGAGTTGATCGCTGAATGGTCGTGGATCGACCAGCCGTCCGGCAGAGCCATCCTTCTCCAGCGTTGCAAGTCGTCGGCTCTCGCTGTCCAACTGCTCGGCATTGCCCTGCGCCTGCAGCAACAGCCGCCTGCCCTCTTCGACCAGTTCGGAGAGACGGACGCGCTCGGCGTCGCTGGGCTGCTGTTTTTCCAAATGTGCGAAATCGGCGAAACCGAGACGACGACCCAATTGCGCAAGCGTCGCATCATAGCCGGCCAGCTCCTGATCGACGCGCGGCAGATCTTGGCGCTGACTGCGGTAATTGCCCGTATCGGCGAAAAGCTGGGTGATATCGTCCGATATCTGCAGCACGGTGTCGTCGATGCGGATCATCGACAGTTCTTCGCCCGTGCGCGCGGCAAGCTGCTGGGCGCGGCGCAGTTCTTCCTCTGCAGCCCGCCTGTCGTTCAAGCCGCGCTCAAGCCGATCGGCAAAACTGTCCGGTATCGCCGAGAGATCGGCAAGGTCCTCGAGGGCCGCCTTCTCGCCATCGATTTCGGCCAGTAGCGGCTGCAATGTTTTCAACTTTTGCAGCCGGTCGAGCGCTTGGCGCGTCTGGTGGCGCTGGTCCTGCAGGCGCTCCAGCTCGGCTTCCAGTTCAGCGGCTTCGGCCAGCAGCTTCTTCCAGTCGCCGGATTTGAGCTCGTTGTCGCGTTCGGCCTTGCGGGCCTCGTCATGGCGGTCCAGCGCCTGATAGAAACTGCGATCCTTGGAGCGACGCTGCGCATAGATGCCATCGGCCTCGCCTTCCAACGACTGGCGCAGGCGAGAGAGACCGGTGAGACCAGAAGCGGCGGAAAACAGCAGGCTACCGATCTCACCGCCGCTGCGCAGCATCGCCGTCGCCCCCTGCCGCAACCGCAGGGAATCGAGACCGAAAGCGCGCTCGAAGACATCACGGCTCAGATTACCAAGAAATGGCGCCAGGGCGTCTTCGGCAAGCGGCGTTTCCTTGCCGTCGGGCATCAGCAGCGTGTTCTTGCGCCCGCGACGGCGGCGGAAGTCAAGAGTCGTTCCATTGCGCGTGGCGATCGATGCGCCGACGCGCAGTGCTGTCGGTTCGTGCAGGAAGCTCTGCTCGGCAGCCGTCGGAAAACCGAACAGCAGGTCGGAAATGGCACTGAGCGCCGAGGACTTGCCCGCCTCGTTCGGACCGTAAATA
>DASVPC010000293.1:0-9736 GCA_036383055.1 Rhizobium sp.
GACACCAAGCCCCGGTCCGTCCATCGGATAGACATAACCGTTTTCGATCCGCGGCACAGCGGTCACCAGTTCCTTGTACCAGCCGGTGTAAAAGGCGCGCACCGATTCCTGGATCAACGTATTCGGCTGGCTGAACGACATATGGATGGCGGCGGCAAAACCGACTGGTCCGATACAATCGTGCGGCGCAAACGGCCGATGATAGGTTTCCGCCATCGAGGCGATCTTGCGGCCTTCCGTCAGCCCGCCCGTCCAGCACAGGTCGACCATGACGACATGGGCGGCATCGCGATCGAGCATGTCCTTGTAGGGGAAACGTGACCCGAGTGTCTCGCTGGCGCAGACCCAGACATCCGTCGAGCGGGCATATTCGGCTAGCGCCTGCGGCGAGTTCATCCGGATCGGGTCCTCATACCACATCGGCGCATAGGGCTCGAGCGCACGGGCAATCTTCATTGCGGTCGGCAGGTTCCAGAGCGAGTGGAACTCGACCATGATATCCATCTTGTCGCCGACGGCCTTGCGGATCTGTTCGAAGGGCCGCATGGCCTGCTTCATCTGCTCGGCCGAGATATAGAGGCCATGGTTCTCGATGGCGGCGGGATCGAACGGCCAGATCTTCATCGCGCTGATGCCGCTTTCTAGAAGATTTTCGGCCAACGCGCCCGCGTCGGTCATGAAGCCCTCCAGATCCTCATAGGGACCGGCTGCTTCGCTCTTGCTGAAATTCCAGTTCGAAACCGGCTTGATATTGTTGGAGCGCACATAGCCGTAGCCGGCACAGGTATTGTAGATCCGCAACTTGTCGCGGCAAAGCCCGCCCAGCATCTGATGTACCGGGAGATCGCAGACCTTTCCGAACAGGTCCCAAAGCGCGATGTCGATTGCCGAGGCCGCCCGATACTCGACGCCTGTGGACGATTGCGCCATCGGCAGGTTGAGCATTTCCTTATACAGCGCTTCGATATGAAGCGGATTCTTTCCAAGAAGGCGTACAGACAGCGTGTCGTGGATATGGGCCTCGACGGCACCGGCGCCATAGAAGGTTTCGCCAAGTCCGATAATGCCGGCGTCCGTGTGGATGCGAACCCACAGGACATTGGCGAACTCCAAAGTCCGCAAGGTTTCGATGCGCGTAATAATCAAGGGATACTCCTCCTCGGCTTGAGCGACGGAGCCTTGCCGCTCTTCTCCACCAGCTTCATGCATTGACCTGCCAGGGACCTCATCAATGCCCTCCCCGATCAAGCACAGGCAGCATATTTCTCTTTGTAAAATATCACAACATTTTTTGAAATAATTTTTTGCGTTCCGATTGTTAGACGTTATGCTGCAACAAAGAGTTCGGGATGATGGAATGGCCGGAAAACGCAAACAGCTCAAAGTGGTCGAGAAGGTGGAGCCGACCAGCCCATCGAAGCGACGCAACTCCGTCAACCTCGTTGAACTGGCCTATGAGCAGCTTGAAAACCGGATCATCAGCTGCGAATTGAAACCCGGCAGTTTCCTCGCGATCCAGGATCTGGTCGATATTACCGGCTTCAGCCGCACGCCGGTGCATCAGGCGGTCAGCAAGCTTGCGGCCGACACGCTGGTCATCATCCATCCGCGGCAGGGGCTGCAGATCGCACCGATCGATCTTGCGCGGGAGCGAATGCTTCTGCGGCTGCGCCGCGATCTCGAACGTTTCGTGGTCACGCTTGCGTCGGAACATTCGACGGCGACTCATCGCTCGCAGATGATGCACATAACGCGCGTCCTTCAGGAACAGCGCGAGACGATGACGATAAGCGACTTCAACGTCTTTGACCGGCGCATCGACAAGTTGATCCTGCTTGCCGCCGGCGAACCTTTTCTCGAACATACGCTGCGCCCGCTGCACACGCTGTTTCGCCGCATTGGCCTCATTCATCACACCAACATCGGCGGCGCAGACAGCCTTGCCGGAACGATCGACAGCCATATCGCCGTTCTCGAAGCAATCGCCAAACGCAATGTGACGCAGGCTGTTGAGGCATCCGACGCACTGATCGGCTTTGTGGACGGCATGTTCGATGCCATCGAGCGCAAGATCGATCCATCGATATTGGACAGTAGCCTGGAATCCCTGGTTGCGTCCTAGCGACGACAAGGATGTCAGCGCCTCTATCGGAGGCGCTGACCGGAGCCGGCCGAAAACACCACCACTTCCGCCATGTTGAAAGTCAGGGTGACGGCATCGCCCGCCTTGAGAGAGGTGTAACCCGGCTGGGTTATCATGACGGCATCGAGTTCGCCGTCTTCCTGGTGTGCTGTCCTAGCCCCATTGAGCTTGACGACAATAACGGACTCGGCACCGATATGCTCGACCATGACCACCGATCCGGCGATACCATGTGCATTGGCAGGTTCACCGATCGAAATAGCGTTAGGGCGAATACCCAGCAGCACCTTGCCTTGCTCCTTTGCGGCAGCCGAAGCCAGTGCGGCGGGCAACTCGACATTCGTTTGACCGATCTGCCCGTTTCGGTCCATCTCGATCAGATTCATCGGCGGCGTACCGATGAAGCGCGCGACGTAGACATTTGCCGGGTCCGTATAGATCTCGCGCGACGAACCGAATTGCTGGACGACGCCGTCCCGCATCAACGCGATCTTCGTGCCCATCGTCATCGCTTCCACCTGATCATGGGTCACATAGACGAAGGTGCCGCCGATTTCCTGATGAAGCTTGGAGATTTCCGCGCGCATCGAGGTTCGCAGTTTTGCGTCGAGATTGGACAGAGGCTCGTCCATCAGGAATACTTCCGGCTGCCTGACCATCGCCCGGCCGAGCGCGACGCGCTGACGTTGCCCGCCGGAAAGCGTCCTTGGGAACTGCTCCAGCATCGGCGTCAAGGCGAGGATCTTTGCCGTTCGATCGACAAGGCCTCTGACCTCGACGGAGTTCTCTATCTTGCGCTTGGCCCAGGAGCCGATGACCGGCAGATGATACCACCAGCGGAACTGCTTCATGAGCAGGGGAAACACAATGTTCCGGCGGACGTTCAGATGCGGATAGAGCGCATAGGACTGGAAGACGAACGCCATGTCGCGCTCGCTCGGCGGCAGATTGTCCACTCGCCGCTCATCCAGCAATATCTGGCCGCTCGATATGGTTTCAAGCCCGGCCAGCATGCGCAGCAGCGTCGATTTTCCGCAGCCCGATGGCCCAAGCAGCACGAGGAATTCGCCATCGGCCACTTCGAAATCGATATTCTTGATGACTTCCTTGGCACCGAAACTCTTGGTGATGCTGTCGAATTTGATGGATGACATTGATTTCAGACCTTGTCTCAGCCCTTGACGCTTCCAGCGGTCATGCCGGCGACGACATAGCGCTGAACGAGCAGGTAAAATAATACGGCGGGGAGCGTGTAGATGACGCCGACCGCCATCACCGCATGAACGGGGGTGGAAAGTTCCCCCACGAAACCGGCAAGACCAACCGAGGCTGTGCGCAGGCTCTCGCTGCTGACCAGCGTCTGCGCGAACACGTACTCGTTCCAACCGTGGAAAAACGCGATTACGGCCGCGGCCGCAAGCGTCGGGCCGATCAATGGAATAACCACCGCCAGGACGATGTCGATCTTCGAGCATCCATCCATGCGTGCGGCTTCCTCCACCTCAATCGGCAGGCTGTCGATCGCCCCTTTGAGGATCCAGGTAATGACCGGAACAGTGAACGCGGTGTTGGCGAGAATAAGCCCGCCAAGGCTGTTGAGCAGACCAAGCTTGCCGAAGATGGCATAGAGCGGCACCACCAGCATCGCTTCGGGCAGCATCTGGGTCGCGAACAGGATGAAACCGACCAATCCCATGCCCGCGAACTTGAAGCGCGACAGCGCATAGGCGGGCAGGATGGACAGGACGATGCTCAGCACCGTCGTGCCCGCCGCGACGATCGCGCTGTTCAGCAGCCAGGTCGCGACCGGTATCGTCTTGAAGACATCGAGATAGATGCCGGTCTCGAAAAACGACGGCAAGAAATGTGGCCGGTCGGCGAAAAGATCTCCTGATGGCGTCAGGGAGGTGACCAACATCCAGTAGATCGGAAAGATGGCGACGCCCAGAAGCGCCAGAACGGCGATCATGCGCAATGCGTGTTGCCAGGGATTGGTTTTCATCAACGTTTTCCCTGCAGCTTTTCAGTGCGCTGCGTCACCTTGAAATAGACCACGGTCACAACGAGGGCGACTAGCAGGCCGATCATGCCGATTGCAGCGGCCGTGCCGAGATCACGGTAGACGAAGCCGTTGCGGTAGAGCTCGATCACCAGCGTATTCGTGGCGCCGAGCGGGCCACCTTGCGTCATCAGCCAGATCAGGTCGAACCTGCGCAGCGACCAGATGGTGATGAAGAGTGCAAGCAGCATCACGGTTGGTTGGATCGTCGGCCAGACGGCCGTCTTGAAAATATTGAAGCGATCTGCCCCGTCGATCATGGCCGCTTCGCGGATCTCCGGGGAAACGCCCTGCAGCGCAGAAAGAATGACCACCGAGGAGAAGGGAAATATCTGCCAGATCGTCGTCATCAGGATGGCCGGCAGCGCCAAGCTTGGATTGTCCAGCCAGTTCTCATTCCCAAAAGGCAGGCTCAATGCTCTCAGGGTGTGGTTGAAGATCCCGTACTGCGAGTTGAGCATCCAGGTGAAGATCAAGGCAACGGCCACCGGTGGTGCTGCCCAAGGCACGGTTACGAGCGCGCGGGCAACCCCTCGCCCCATAAACGGGCTGTTCAGCAGCAATGCGGTGCCAAGACCCAGGACGAGAGACAGAAAAACACAGGCAACCGTATAAATCGCCGTGACCCACAGCACCCCCACGAAATCGCCGGTCTCGAACAGGAAGCTGTAATTGTCGAGACCGACAAAGGTCTGGTCGTCCGGCGCCAGCAACGATGTCGATGTGAAGCTGAGCAGAAACTCCTGGATCAATGGATAGACCTGAAACACCAGGAGATAGACGACGATCGGCGCAACGAAGATGTAGGGCGCCCAGCGGCTGCCATTCAGCGAGCCGCCTCTCGGAGTTGTCTTTTGCATGATCTTGATCCGCCGTATTGGAACCAGATGTGGGAGGCTGCGCTGCGATCAGCGGCGCAGCACTCGGCGTTCGATCAGCTTCTGTGCGGCGTCCATGGCTTCCTGCGGATCCGTTCCGCCCTGAAGAACCTTGAGGACATTTTCGAGCACGATCTGCTGGATTTCCGGCGTCTTGGTTTCCATGCCCATGACGAGCTGCGGCACCGCGTTTTCCACCTGCTTGTCGTAGACCGCAAGCCATGGCTGAGCGGCATTCTCTTCCGGCGTCCGGTCGACGACGGTTCCGATCAGGGTGCCCATCGCCGTACTCAACTCCTTCTGATTTTCGGGCTCAAGGGCCCATTTCAGGAAGGCGACAGCCGCGTCCTTATGCTTGGTGTTGGCGTTGATCGACAGCATCGTCATGATCAGGCCCTGCGCCGGCGTCGGGAACGGGGAGGGTGCCGCAGCGAAAGCCAGATTGGGCGAGTTTTGATGGAAGATGGCCGCAACGCCGCCATTGTCGATCTCCATCGCCACCTTGCCTTCCCAGAACATGCGCCGGTAAGTGGCGGCGTCGGCCCCCTTCGGCGTTATATCGAGATCGTAGGCTTTCTTGTAGGCGACAACACCAGCCACGACTTCAGGGCTATTGACGGTCAGCTTGCCGTCCTTGCTCCAGCGCCCGCCGAAGCCAAAGACGTAGTTGCAAAGATCCTGCCAGAAGCCGGCGCGCTCCGCCATCGTGGCGCGGTAGGCATAGCCGAACTGACCGTTGCCGGTCATTGTCTTGGCGGTTTCCAGAAACGCATCGAAGGTGGTCGGCACCCCATCTTTCAGGAGGCCCTTGTTGTAGAGCATCGCGTAGCCGGTCGTGTCGAAGATGACGCCATATCGCTTGCCGTCGACCTTCAGATATTTATCCGGCGCGGTGAATTTGTAATCGCCATCCCTGATGACGTCGTTGAGCGGCAAGATCCTCCCCGACGGGACCGCGGCAAAATAGTCGATCTGGTCGAAGCGTATGATATCCGGACCGCCGCCGCCGCCCATCTGGGTGAACACGGTATTTGCAAAGCTCGAGAAGGGAATTGCGATCGGCTGGACTTCGACCTTGTCCTGGCTCTTGTTGAATTTGTCGACCCAGGCCTTGGCGCGGTCGCCTCTCCCCGCCTCGGAGAACATCGCTGCCGCAAAGGTGATGGTTTCCTTTGCCTGGGCGAAGGCCGAACCCGCCATTGCGCCGAGTGCCAAAGCCGACACCACGAGGCCGACCGATATACGCATGCCACCGGACAAAATTTGCATAAGCTTCTCCCTCCCTCGTCTGTTTGCCGACCTCAGCGCCTCCCGCTCAAGTCACCCAGACCTCATCCTCATTTCATAGAATGTTGTGATATTTTACAAAAGTCAACAGCCTGACCTCTGGTTCCGTCGCGAACCTGAACTGAAGACCCGGAAAGTTCCCCTCCGGCAATCGCTACGGCAGCAGCACTATCCGCGTCCCAATCGGATTCCATCTGTGAATCCACTCGAAGCGCAGCGCCAGAACCACCCTACCCCCAAGCAATGAACTCAAGATCGGATACGACTATGGGCAACGCCAAAACCTGCCGCCGCCGACGTATCCACGCGGCGATCGACAGCCGATCCGAGCTATCGTGATGACTCCTTGTGGATGCTCTCTGCAGCGTCAGCACATGATGGGATTTCTTCCCTTGCAGCTCACACTCGCTCGACAATCATCTCTGCCGCTTTCTCGGCAATCATGATGACCGGCGAATTCGTGTTGCCCGAAACGATATTCGGCATGATCGACGCGTCAACGACTCTCAGTCCGGCAATGCCGTGTACGCGCAGCCGGGCGTCGACAACCGCGCTTTCGTCACGCCCCATCTTGCAGGTGCCGACGGGGTGGAAAATCGTCGTGGCAATATCGCCAGCCCTTCGGATCAGTTCCTCGTCGCTCTGGAACTCCGTACCCGGCAGCATTTCCTTTGGCGCGAAGACCGAGATCGAGTTTGTCCGCATCAGGCTGCGGGCATGGCGGATCGATTTGACCGCGACGATGCGATCACGGCTCGCCGACAGGTAATTCGGTCTTATATCCGGTGTGGCCGAGGCGTTTGGGCCAGTCATATGAACCGTTCCCCTGCTCTCCGGACGGAGATTGCAAACAGATACGGTTACGGCCGGATATCGATGCAGCGGCTCGCCCAACCTGTCGGTGCTGAGAGGCTGAACGTGATATTCGAGGTCCGCCGTCGCCAGGGAGGGATCGCTCTTTGCAAAGATGCCGAGCTGGCTGGGCGCCATGGAAAGCGGACCGGAGCGGCGAAGGGCATATTCGAGCCCCATGCCGGCGCGGGCAAAAAGGCTGTGGTAGAGCTGGTTGAGCGTCCTTGCGCCCTCGATGCGGAAGACGGTGCGGATCTGCAGGTGATCCTGCAAATTCTCGCCGACACCGGGCAGCGAATGAGCCACGTCGATGCCTGCGGCCCGCAATATGTCAGGTCTGCCGATCCCTGACATTTCCAGTATCTTTGGCGAGTTGATCGCTCCGGCCGAGAGAATGATCTCCCGCCCGGCACGCACCGCATGCAGCCTGCCGTTCATTCGGAAATGCACGCCGGTGGCCTGGAGGCCATCGAGTTGAAGTTTTTCCGTTTCCGCGCCGGTCAGGACCTTGAGATTAGGCCTTTTCATTGCCGGGCGCAGGAAGGCCTTGGTGGTGTTCCAGCGCACTCCGCCGCGCTGATTGACTTCAAAATAGCCCGAGCCCTCATTGTCGCCGCCGTTGAAATCATCCGTCTTCGGGATGCCGAGTTCCTCCGCAGCCTCCCGGAACGCATCGAGGACCGGCCAGGAGAGGCGCTGACGCTCGACGCGCCATTCGCCGCCCTCCCCATGCAGGGCCGATTTGCCACGATAATTGTCTTCGGACTTGAGAAAATACGGCAGCACATCGTCCCAGCCCCATCCGGCATTGCCCGCCTGCCGCCATCCGTCATAATCCGCGGCTTGCCCGCGCATATAGATCATTCCGTTGATCGAGGAGCAGCCACCAAGCAGCTTTCCGCGCGGATAGGGAAGCGATCGGCCATTGAGCCCGGGCTCGGCGGCGGTCTTCATCATCCAATCAACCCGCGGGTTGCCCATGCAAAAGAGGTAACCGATCGGGATATGCACCCAATGATATCGGTCGCTGCCGCCTGCCTCGAGCAACAGCACACGGTTTGCCGGATTTGCGGAGAGACGATTGGCTAGCACACACCCCGCCGACCCCGCTCCGACGATGATGAAGTCATAGGAACCAGCATCAATGACCGCCTCGTTTGAAGATCCGCTCATTTCATGGCTCCTGCTACCCGATCGGCCCCTGAGGCAAGGCGGCGCCAGATCGGATCCATCGCCTCGGCGATATCACGGTAGAGGCCGTAACGGCGCTCGTAATGGCCTTCCAGGCGCCTGTTCGGGACATAGTTACGCTCCATCCGCACCATCGAGGCCGCTCCCGCGGCGAAGTCCGCGAAGATACCGGCGCCAGTTCCCGCCGCAATCGCCGCCCCAAGCGCACCGGTTTCGCGTGAGCGCGCGATCGACACAGGCAGACCCAGAACATCGGCAAATATCTGCGGCCAGATCAGGCTTCGGGAACCGCCGCCGGAAAGCACCGCTTCGTTGAAGACGGCTCCGGCCCGGCGCATCGTCTCTATGTGCTCACGGTGACCGAAAGTGACGCCTTCGAGGACGGCGCGCACGAGATGCCCCTTCGTGTGCCAGCCGGCGACACCATAAAAGCCGGCGCGGGCATTGCCGTTCTGCTGGGCGCCATAGAGGAATGGATGATAGAGCGGGTCATCCGCAGCCGGCTCAATAGTGGCGGCGAGTTCGCCGCAGAGATCGAAGGGCGAGCGACCATCCGTCGGAGCATCGGAAAAGAACTCCCGCACCAGCCATTCAAGATTTGCCGCCGAGGTGGCGCTCGACTCGATCGCCATGTAGCGCTCCCGGTCGAGAGTAGAGGACATGAAGACAGGGCCAGCCAGTTGCGGCCTGTCGATGATGACCTGATTGATGCTCCAGGTTCCGGCGATGATCGAGGCGTCGCCCGTCCGCGTGACACCGGAGCCAATGGCCGAAGCGATAACATCGAACAGCCCGCCGACAACCGGCGTGCCGGCAGCAAGCCCGGTCTGACCGGCGGCCTCTTCCGTGATCCGGCCCGCGATATCGGCGCTTTCGATCAACGACGGCAGAAGCTCCATGCAGTCGCTAAGGCCATAGGCTTCCATCAGCATCGGATCGTAACGGCGGGCGGCGACGTCAAGCAGGCCGCAGCCGCTCATATCGGAGACGTCGCTGACGCGCATGCCCGTCAGGCGGTTGACGATGAAATCCTTGCACAGGAAAACCGTACCGATCCTGGCAAAGGTTTCCGGCCGATGCCGTTTCAACCAGGCGAGCAATGTCGGTGTCTGCGATGGCCAGGGCCGTTGCTGGCCGATCGGATAGGTGCGGTCACCGACGCCTTGCGCCTGCCATTCCTCAACGAGACCAGCTGCTCGCGTATCGAGCGATTGGATGCCGAGCAGCGGCTCTCCGCCCCGATCCAGTGCATAGAGGCCGTTTCCATGACCGGCACAGCCGACGCCGGCAATATCCCCGGGTTCGATGGCGGCTTGCTCAATGCAG
>DASVPC010000294.1:0-16862 GCA_036383055.1 Rhizobium sp.
CGGCGACAAGGAAGGTCTGATCGGCTATCGCGGCAAGCACCACACCGCCGTCGTCGATGTCGACAAGAAGGCGCAGCACGATATCTATGATTTCTGGGAGCCGCTCTATAGCCGTGGCCGCACGGAACTGATCCTCGATCCTGACGAATTCTACATTCTCGTTTCGCGTGAAGCCGTGCATGTGCCGCCGCACTACGCCGCCGAGATGACGCCCTTCGATCCGCTGGTCGGCGAATTCCGCGTCCACTATGCTGGCTTCTTCGACCCGGGTTTCGGCCATGCCCCTGCCGGCGGTCGCGGCAGCCGCGCCGTGCTGGAAGTGCGCAGCCACGAAGTCCCCTTTATTCTCGAAGACGGCCAGATCGTCGGCCGCCTGGTCTACGAACACATGCTGGAACAGCCGACCAGCCTCTACGGCTCCGGTCTCGGCTCAAACTATCAGGCGCAGGGCCTGAAGCTGTCGAAGCATTTCCGGCTGTGATTGACCATCGGAGTAATGTCAGAAAAAGTGTGGCGCGGCTTCCGTCCGAAATTGCCAAAACAGGGGCGGTTCAGCCAAAAGTGGAACCGTTCTGGCGGCCTTGACAGAGGCTAAGAGCAAATGAGGACGAGTTCTGGGTTTTTCATACTCGTATCGGATGTAGGGGGTGTGTCCTCGTGTCTAACATGGCTCGCTCCAATCAGGCTGCTTTACCATAGTAGTCGGCAATGAGTTTTTGAGCGGCTTTCGAGACTTTACTGCTGTCGCCTGATTTCGTGTGAACAAGCAGCTGACTAACATTCGTTGACTTTACGTCGAGGCGTGAAGATCCAATTGAGTTTAAGAGACTGATCCAGTTCGCGACCGGTTTTCCGCCCAGCAATTTACCGAGCACTTTCATATCACTGGGTAGAACGCTGTTCAGGTAGTACTGCCATCGCTCCGGAGTTATGCGGCGGAGGAGTTCATCTGCGTCTCCTTTTGCGGCCCAAGATGTACCAAATGAATTGCCCAGCGAAACACACAGCAAAGCCGTCATGCACGCAGGAATCGCAGGCGTTGGTATAGTTGAACCGAGACGCTGCAGATGCTTCACGGGCACCGGCTCATTGTAGAAGTTATTGAGACCGTCATGAGCAACGAGGACCGCCTCTGCGGCTTTTACGAAAGTGTCGCTTCGCAAATTTTCTGGGACGTAGTCGAATCCGTGAACCTTAAGCAACGCGCTCTTCAATCCGCCCACGACGGTTGTTTTGCCATTGCTATACGCTTCTGCATAGCTTTGACCGAGTTGCCAGCGTTCCGAATCTCGAAGATTTGACCACATAGCGGGAACCAGAAGGTTTATATTTGCTAGCGTGTGCTCAAGGTTAGCCCCAATATTCTTTTTTGCCGCATTCAATAGGACGTTTACTGTTAACTTAAAGAAGAAATAAGGTGAGCTCTTGAGCATTTCTACTCGCGGGTCGTCAGATGTGAGTGTCTCTCCCTCAAGTGCATTTCTGAATTCAACGAATTTCTTGGCGACCTCGACTTTGGGCCTTCCAAGCACTCCACGTACGCAGGCTCGCAGGGCGGCTAGTGCTTCTGAAGAGTCGATCTCCTCCGCGTCATTTTGTTCCGTCTCAAGTTGCGAAAAATGCGTAACGATTTCATAGGTGTGTCTGAGTCTAAGTGCATCTGTCGAGTTTACGATACCCAGCTCTTCGGCAAGTCTGATGGCATCTTTCGATGTCAAAATATCATCGGCGTCATCATCTTCGTCTATGTCTACGCGCCCCAACATCTCGGCGAGCAGGCCAACACCTACGGTCGAAAGCTCTCTTTTAAGAGCGTTTATTGTTTTGCCCCAAAGATGGTTCAGCGCCATCTCGTAATGGCCAAGTTCGAACGCAGCTACAATCTGTTTCTTATCTTTGCCACTAAGTTGTGCGGCGCAATTAGCTATTTCCGAGGGCGTTTTCGCTGACGAAGGGACAAGATCAGCGGTCGCTGGTTGCCATACGGAAAGAGTCGTCATTTCTCATACTCCACAAAAATCTGACCATCCATCTTGCGACTGGATAAAAGCTCCTCTTAAGCCTTTTCCAACGTTCGATGATAACGTTGCAAACGCTCGACGTCGCGCACCGCCGCTTTCGTCAGTGGCTGGTTTTGATTTCACAAAATAATTGAAACCTATGAGTTGAGCTTTGTCGTTGAAGAGGATGATGCCGTCTGAGTTTAGCATTCCTTCAAGAAGCGCGGCGGCACTGATGAGGCGCTCAGGAGCAATTTCTGTTCGTTTCAACTGCTTTATGAGACCCGGAAAGTCGATTGGTTCATCTAACTTCATACCATCGTTAAATAACCGACGTGGCGGCGATGGTTTATTAGTTACGGCTATCAGTGTCCCGTGACTTATTCGCAGGGCATTATAAAGCACCCGCGTCAAATATGATTGGGTAGGCTCCATCAAATCCTCCTTTACGGCGAAGGTGACAGACGTGATCAGGCTCTCGAGCGATGCTAAGGGAGGTGGGCTATCATCTTTTCTGTGATTGAGGAAAATAATATGCCGCTCGCCAGAAGAGTTTAAAATTTCGACGCAATCGTCAGCCACCTGGAACATTTTTGTTACGGGAATGATGTTATGGGGATCTAGAAGCACTCGATCCAACAAGACCGAAATTGGATTGCTGCTTCCCCGCAATAGGCCGAAGTTGAGCTTGTCAACTCGATCCTCTAAATATATCAGCCATCCGCCAATAGCTAAAGGTGCCGATTTTTTTATCGCCAGCTTTATACCTTTAATATCTCGTGTCGTTGCCCCTAGCGGTAGACGTTGGGCGTCTGGAAGCATTCCGAGGATCGCCTGAACGTCGGTTGTTAGATAAACTTCTGGGTAAAGCGGTACCCCTTCCTCCTTGTACTTTGCCAATAGCACTATCAATTCAACTAAATGGAGAGCGTTCGCGAAAAGGGGAACTCCGCAGCAGCTACAAAACTCTGTAACTCCGCCTAAAAGTTGGGTTCGAAATGTTATGTTGACTGGCATTTGGAACTACATGGATACCTAAAACATCGCAGCTATTAATTGCATTATCCCGCGCGATGATCAAGATTCCGTTGTGTTGATTGATGGGATCGAAGGCTACTTGCTCTACAAGCACATGTTGAAAAATCCTCAAAGGCCTCTACGGCTCCGGCCTCGGCTCGAACTATCAGGCGCAGGGCCTGAAGCTGTCGAAGCATTTCCGGCTGTGATTGACCACCTGCCGGCCTTGACAGAGGCCGGCAACTGTTGGACATCTCCGGATATCAGGCGGGTGTAGCTCAATGGTAGAGCAGCAGCTTCCCAAGCTGAATACGAGGGTTCGATTCCCTTCACCCGCTCCAGTTTTCCTCCGCTCCAAGCTCATGACAGGCAGGGAACTTCCGATTTCAGCTCTTTGAGCAGAGCCGCGCGCATCAGGATCGGACGCCGCCGCGATAACCCCCCATTTGTTCAGGCTGCTGACAGACAACCATGGCAGAAGGTCGTTCCTAACCGGAACGGACCAGATGCTCAATTTTGCGTCATTCTACAGACTGAAGGCCATCTTCACGCGCGGCGTGTTGCGGATTTCCCGCCGCACGAAGGTGCCGCGCGGCACGACGATTATCTGGAAGGACGGCAGCGTCGGCATTGGCGCGAGGGCCTATATCCGCAGAGGCGTCGTCATCGACGCGCAGCGTGGCGGCATCGAGATCGGCGATCATGTCTCCCTCAACGACTATGCCATTCTGCTTGGACGCGGCGGCATTACCATCGGCAATGACGTGCGGATCGCCGCCCATGCCATGGTCGTGTCGTTCGATCATAATTTCGATGATGTCACGCAGCCTATCCGCATGCAGGGCGTCACCAAGAAGCCTGTCGTGATCGAGGACGATGTCTGGATCGGCGCCGGAGCGAAGATTCTCGGCGGCTCGCATATCGCCAAGGGCTGCGTCATCGGCGCCAATGCCGTCGTCAAGGGAAAGACAGTGCCCTACGGCATCTATGTCGGCGCTCCCGCGAAACTGGTCAGGCGGCGAGGGGATAAGGGCAAGGCCACCTCTGCAAAACTCGAATTGCTTCCGCCACCCAAACGCACGGCAGGTCGCTAGGCGCAACCGTCTTTACGCCCGACGATGTTGCCATGTCGGGCCGGCAGTTTCCGGCTCTTGGCACGGCGCGATATTCCCCCTTCGGCATGACTCTGTTACACCCGTCTTGAAATCAGGAAGCTGAACACCTGACAGGAGGCTTAGTCATCGTCATGCGCGTTTGTCTTTCGTCGTTGATATTCGTGGCGAGATTCTTGACAGGCGCAGCGCTGATGGCCGTCTCCTGCGCCATGCCTGCCGCCGCGCAGCAGGCGCTGTCGACCAGCCTGCCGGTGCTCTTCGATGCGCGCGAACGGCTGCCAAAGCCGGATCTTTCCACGCTGGTCAGGCTGCGCTTCCTGACCTCCGTCGACTTTCCGCCCTTCAATTTCGCCGATCAGAACGGCAAGCTCTCAGGCTTCCATGTCGATCTCGCCCGCGAGATCTGCGACGAGCTCGGCATTTCGGACAAATGCCAGATCCAGGCGCTGCCCTTCGAGGAGTTGCAGGGCGCACTTTCGGCGTCGCAGGGGGATGCGGTGATCGCGGGCGTCGCGGTGACGCCGGAGCTGCGCAAGAGTTTCGCCTTCTCGCGCCCCTTCCTGATGCTGCCTGCCCGCTTCGTGCGCAATCTCAAGGCACCGATCGATGGCCGCACGGCGGCAGCCCTTGCCGGCCACTCGGTCGGCGTGGTGAAGGGCACGACGCATGAGGCGATGCTGGCTGCCTTCTTTCCGGCGATCAAGCCTGTACCCTTCGACGACAAGGACGCGCTGCTGGCGGCGGTCAAGGACGGCAAGGTCGATGCCGGCTTTGCCGACGGATTGCAGCTTTCCTTCTGGGTCTCCTCGCCGTCAGCCGAAAAATGCTGCGCTTTGTTCGACGGCCCCTACCTCTCGCAGCAATTCCTCGGCGAAGGCATGACCATCATGCTGCGCGAACAGGACGCCGATCTGACCGCAGCGATCAACCATGCCCTGGCGACGCTGTCACGCAATGGCCGGCTGCAGGAAATCTATCTGCGTTATTTCCCCTATGGCCTCTACTGATCGGGTCTCTCAGCCCTTGCGGTAGCGGGCGATGGCGCTGCGCTCGATGGCGGCGCAGGTCAGCTTGCCGAGATCGAGACGGTCACGCAGCAGGCTGAGCAGCCGCAGTTCCTCGGCCTTGACCGAGAGATCGGCGGAAGCGACTTCGACGGCAAGCGCATAGGCCGTGTCGTAGAGCCGTGGCGGCAGGGTGTCGCGCACGGTTTCCAGCACGATGTCGAGCCCTTCGTTGCCAGCCAGAAGCTTGGCGCAATCGCGCGACACGTCGATCAGCTTTTCGTCGTCGAAGCCCTTGAAGACCGGTAACGCATGGATGAGCTCGCCGATCCTGGTCATCTCCCGGTCGTTCATCGTTCGGTCGACAGCGGATGCCATGACCATGACGTAGATCAGGGCCTCTTGGGCGGAAAGCGGCTTATTCATAACGAAACAAAATCCTTTGAAACTGGCGGCAGACTAGAAAGTCATGTCTCTCATGACAAGAGCCGGTGGCGGAAGCGTGGCGTCAGATCGGATTAAGCGGATCTTCCTTGGCCGGGGCTGGCGCGAGCGTCGATTTCCGGCCCTTGCGCGGGTCGTCGCCATAGATGCCGCGCTTCTGTTGTTTTGCCTGTTCCGCAACGGCCTCCAACGGCGATCCGGCCTCCGGCTCTGCCCAGCCGAAACGGACGAGCCATTCGCTGAGATCGATGCGGACATAGCGGCAGTTCCCCGTCACCGTGCCCTGCCAGGTCGCGCTCGGTAGGTCGCAATCGATGATCCGGCCGCGCAGATACATGCGGAACGCGGTGCGTGCCGCTGTCCCGCATGGCCAGTTCTTGCCGTCAGACCCGGCACACATCCGGCCGATATCGGTCGGAATGATGCCGGACAGCTGCACGCTTCTGTTGCCGACAGTCAGCATCCCGGCGCGGTCGGAAGACGGCCGCACCAGCTCCACGGGCTCCGTCCCTCCGGCTTGCTTCTGGTCATCGCTTGGCGTCTGGCTGTCGCCGGGCGACGCCTGCTGCGAGGACGGCGCCATCGGCACTGTCCGGCGGGCTGCAGCGGCCGCTGCCCTGTCGGCCTGGTCGGCGGGGGGCGGGGGAGGCGATGCTAGCTCCGGTTTCGTTTGATCCGCCGAGACTTGTTTCGAAGGGGACTGCTCCGGCTCAGCCTTATCTGCCTCGGTCTTTATGATGTCGGCGTCAGTCGCACCTTTCGGAGCGGGCTGAGCGTCAGGCACCTTTGCCGACGTCGTTTCGGATTGCGTTAGCTGCGCGGGCGGCGTGCCCTGTGGCTCCGTCGCTGTCGTCGCCGCGGATGATTTGTCTTGGTCGGTCGGCGCTATGACTGTGTCTTTAGCGATATCTTCGGTTACCGCAGGCGCGGATATCGTGGTTGCGGCGGGCGGCTCGCTCTTTGTGGCGGCCGGGGCCGTTGTCTGTGCCGTGGCGCTATCTGGCGCAACAGTCGTTGCCGGAGCGGCGGTGCCGGCCGTTATCGGCAACGTCTTTTTGGGTGCTGTATCGCTAAGCGTCTGCGCCGGCGTGACATCGGCTTGCGCTATCTCGATCGGCGCAGCCGCTGCGGTCGGGCGGGTTTCCGCTTCGGCCTTGCTCACCGCGCGACCTGGCAGATGGAAACCGTGCTCGTTCACCTGCACCGCCGCCAGGGTCAGCCACGAACCGACCACGGCACCTGCCGCACCTGCAAGCCAAATATTACGACGCATAGCGGGAAAACTTTCCTATTGGCTGGCCCAGATGATCCGGGCGATCCATTCCACATCCGCAAGATCGAAGCTGCGATTGGGGTGCTCGGGGTTGAGCGACAACAGTTCGATCGATTTCGCGCTCTGGCGCAGCAGCACCTTGGCCATGACTTCACCTTCGCGGGTTTTGACCACCACGCGGTCGTTGCGCCTGATCTGCGCGCCCGGCTCGACGATAAGCACGTCGCCGTCGCGATAGAGCGGCAACATGCTTTCGCCCTGCACCTCGAGCGCATAGACACTGCCCTTCTGTCCGGGTGCCGCCGGAAACTCCACCATGTCCCAGCCCTGGCCGGCCGGAAAGCCGCCATCGTCGAAAAAGCCGCCGGCGCCGGCCTGTGCGAAGCCAAGCAGCGGAATGGAGCTTGCGGGTGGTGAAGAGGCATGATCCGCGCTGCCATTGCCTCTCTCCGCTGGACGCAGGATGCCGAGAAACTGCTCCATGCTGGCCCCCGTCGCGCTCAGCACCTTGGCAATCGATTCCGTCGACGGCCAGCGCAGGCGTCCGTCCTGGCTCAGCCGCTTCGACTTGTTGAAGGAGGTGGGATCGAGGCCGGCGCGCCGGGCAAGGCCCGATGGCGTCAAGGCATAGCGTTCGGCAAGTTTGTCGATCGCGCTCCATATCTGCTCATGTGACAGCATCGCCGCTCAACACTCGGAAGCCGGATATATCCGGCGTTTGACCTTTAAGGAAAGGTTAACCGAGGCTTTTTTGCGAGTAAAGGGCGGGATAGGAATACGGTCCTTTATCCCCTTGCTTTCGCTCTCGGTTCCGCAGGCTTCAGGTCTTCTGCGGCTGCGCCTTGTTGCCGGGTTCCTCGTTCTGGAACTCCTTGGCCATGCCCATGAAGCCGCGCATGAATTTCTGCATGATGCCGAGCGTGCGGTCGACATCGGCATCACTCGGCAGGGTCGATCCACTGCCGGCGCTCGCGGTCTTTTCCAGCTTGGTGACGCGGTCGGAGAGGCGGTCGAGTTCGTCGTCATAGGCCGCACGTTCGTCGGCGGCCATGCGGCAGACCAGATTGCCACTTTGATCCTGGCAGATCGACATGGCGCCCGTCTGCTTGTCGAGGCGGATGAAATGATCGCCGCTGCGCTCGAGCTGGAAGCGCGTTGCGTCGGGCTCGGCGGCCTGGCTTGGGGTGCCGAGAAGAAGAGTGGCGGGCAGGAGCAGTGCCGCGAAGCCCGTTACGATTTCCTTCGTCATGTCATCCTCCGGATTTTCTGCGTTAAAACCCTAAATCCACCACGGAAGCCGTGGACAGCGGCGGCGCTTTTCGTGCAAAGCCCTATCAGGACATGTTTACACGGGGATGATGACCGCGATGCCAGTGGTTTACAAGATCGTGCCGGATGCGCTCTGGCAGCAAGCCAGACAAAGCGGCGTTTTTCATGGCGCTTCGATCGACCTGACGGACAATTTCATCCATTTGTCGACGGCAGAGCAATCAAAAGAGACGGCGGCGCGATACTTTGCCGGGCAAGACGGTCTGCTGCTGGTGGCGATCGATGGCGATATGTGCGGCGACAAGCTGGTGTTCGAGCCCTCGCGCGGCGGCGCTCTTTTTCCGCATCTCTATGCGCCGCTCCCGCTTTCGGCCGTGCTCTGGGCAAAGCCGCTGCCGCTTGGTCCCGATGGCGCGCATATCTTCCCGGAGATGTCAGAATGATCGACGCTTTCCGTGATCTCGGCCGCCGCGGCCTCTTTATGTTCGATCCGGAAACGGCGCATGGCATGTCGATTGCGGCGCTGAAGTCCGGCCTAGTGCCTGCCTGCCGCACCAGCAACGACCCCCGCCTGCGTCAGACCGTGGCCGGGCTCGATTTCGCCAATCCGCTCGGCATGGCCGCCGGTTATGACAAGAATGCCGAGGTGCCTGAGGCGCTACTGAAGCTCGGCTTCGGCTTTACCGAGATCGGCACGGTGACCCCGAAGGCCCAACCCGGCAATCCGCGCCCGCGCATCTTCCGACTGGTCGAGGACGAGGGTGTCATCAACCGCCTCGGCTTCAACAATGAAGGCCACGAGGCGGCTCTCCGGCGTCTTCAGCCGATCCGTGGGAATGGCATTATTGGCGTCAATATCGGCGCCAACAAGGATAGCGCCGACCGTATCGCCGACTACGTCGCCGGCATCCGCCGCTTCTACTCGGTGGCACGCTATTTCACCGCCAATATCTCTTCGCCCAACACGCCGGGCCTGCGCGACCTGCAGGCGCGCGAAAGCCTGTCGGCGCTGCTCGCGGCCGTGCTGGCCGCGCGCGACGACGAAGCGGTGAAGGCCGGCAAGAAGATCCCGGTCTTCCTGAAGATCGCGCCGGACCTGACCGAAGAGGGCATGGACGACATCGCCGCCGAAGTTTTGGCGCATGCGCTCGACGGGTTGATCGTTTCCAACACCACGCTTTCGCGTAACGGGTTGAAGGATCAGGCGCAGGCGAAGGAAGCCGGCGGCCTCTCGGGCAAGCCGGTGTTCGAAAGATCGACGGTCGTGCTCGCCAAGATGCGCCGCCGCGTCGGCGCCGCCTTGCCGATCATCGGCGTCGGCGGCGTTTCCTCGGCGGAAACGGCATTGGAGAAGATCAAAGCCGGCGCCGATCTGGTGCAGCTCTATTCCTGCATGGTCTATGAGGGACCGGGTCTGCCTGCCCGCCTCGTTGCGGGCCTGTCGAAGCTGCTCGACCGTGAACACGTCGCTTCGATCCGTGAGTTGCGTGACAGCAGGCTCGATTACTGGGCCGATCGGAACGTCTGATCGACGCGCTTTTTTAGGCCGATGATCAGGAAAAGGCCTCTGAACAGCAGAAAGGCGTTCATGGCCATCCACAGGCCATGATTGCCCAGTGTCGGCACGAGGACGGCAAGCGCAACCAGATAGCCGGCAAAGGATAGCAGCATGCGGTTGCGCATGGCGCTCGACCAGGTAGCGCCGATGAACACGCCATCCATCAGGAAGGCGAGTGCGCCGGTCAGCCCGGCAATGGCGGCCCAGGGCAGGTAGGCTCCGGCGGCAACGCGCACCTCTTCGGAGGTGGTCAGCAGGCGGATCAACGCCGGGCCGGCCGCGAAGAAAAACACGGCAGCGACAAACGCCAGCCCGAAGGACCAGAGGCCGGTCAGCTTCAGCCCGCGCTCGAAAGCCGGGCGATAATTGGCGCCGATCGAACGCCCGGTGATCTGCTCGGCGGCATTGGCGAGCCCATCGAGATAATAGGCGGACAGCAGCAGGAAGTTCATCACCACCGCATTGGCGGCAAGCGTCACCGCGCCGAAACTGTTGCCGATGCGGGTCATCAGCGTGAAGGCGCCGAGCAGCACGAAGGTGCGGATAAGAATGTCGCGGTTGAGCGCGAAGAGCTGTGTGAGTTTGGCGGGCGACAGTAGCTCGACGCGGGCGGGCCGCGGCTCGCCGGAGAAGCTTCTGAGCACGATGGCAAGGCCGGTAAGCGTGCCGGCCGTCTCGCCGATCAGCGTGCCCCAGGCGACGCCGGCGACACCCCAGCCAAGCCAGAGGCCAAGCACGAGGGCGAGGATGATGTTGACGCCGTTGATCACCGTTTGCAGCAGCAGACCGATGCGACCCTGGCCGCGCCCGAGCACGAAACCGAGAATGGCGTAGTTGGCGAGCGCCATCGGGCCGGCAAGCATGCGGATCGAGAAATAGGTGCGCGTCGCCTCGGCAACGCCGCCCTCAGGCCCCATTAGCTTGATGCCGAGCCAGAGCAGGACGGGTGACAGCAGAACGATCAGGATGCCGCATGCGAGCGCCGAAAGCAGCGCCCGCCAGAAAATCGCCTGCTGCTCGTGCCGGTCGCCGCGGCCAAAGGCCTGTGCCGTGAGGCCGGTGGTCGAGGCGCGCAGAAAGTTGAAGCTGGCGAAGATGAGGTCGAAGAGCATGGCGCCGATGGCCAGTCCCGCCAGCGCGTCCGGCTGGCCGAGTTGCCCGACGACAGCCGTACCGACAATGCCGAGCAGCGGCGTTGTGATGAAGCCGAGGGTCATCGGAAGGGCGATGGACAGCACCAGCCGGTGCGTCACGTCAAAGGGCAGGACTTTGCCGCCGTGTGCTTGTTGATCCATCTCCGGTCGGCCTCTCCTCAGTTCGAGGAGAGCACCATGGACCAATAAGGCTTATCGCCGGAAGAGGGGGTATAGGCAAGAGCGACGCCGAGGCCATCATATTTGCCGAGCATGTTGTGCAAATGCTTCGGAGAGTTGATCCAGGCGGTCACCGCGGCGTCGACGCTCTTCTGTCCCTCGGCGATATTCTCGGCGGCCGGCAGCTTGACGCCGCTTGATTTGACGCGCTTGCCGAAGTCGTCGCCGATGCCGATCAGGTGCTCCATCTTGCCGGCGACGGCCATGCGGCGTGCCTGGTAGATGGCAGCGGTGCTGGCGGCGGTATCGATCTTCAGCGGCGGCAGCCCGTTCTTGGCGCGCAGCGCATTGACAAGCGGCAGCGCGGATGCGGTCTGGTCGCTGGCCGATATGTTGGAGACATGGCTTGGCGCCGTGGCGCAGCTGGCAACCATGGCGGCGAGCGCAAGGCCGGTGAAGCGCAGCGCATGGCGCCGCGCGAAAGACGTGTTCTGGGAGATCATATCAACGACGGAAATTGAAGAGGCGGAGGAGAATGAAGAGCGGGATGACGATGGTGGCGCCAAGCACCAGATAATCGCCGAACTCGCCGAGTGCGGCGAAGCCGCTGTGCCAGAGGTCGAGCAGGAAGCGGCGGACGCCATACAGGAAGTCGAGCGGGCGCCAGCCGAAGAACTTCATCGTGAAGCCGACGATCAGCGACACGATGATGAGCTTCACCAGCGTGCGGCCGGGCGAGTCGCCGAGGAACTTGTTCACCTGATCGGACATGCTGACGTCTCCATTATGCCTGTCGAGCGGTTCTGAGATAGGGCTGCGGCCGGTGACTCGCAAGCGCTTTTGCCCCAGCGCTCATCTGAAACAGGTGCCTGCCTGAAATAGGACTTGAGTTTTTTTGTGGCCGCGTCCAAAGGCGGAGGTCAAACAGGACCCTGATCATGCTGCCGAGCCAGCTTTCCTCCGGCGACGTCATTGCCGACCGTCGCGCCGACTACGCGAAGATGCTTGCCGAAAGCGGCGAACCGGCGAGCGCCGCCGAGCTGATGGAGCAGGCGCTGGAACTGGCACCCTCCTGGGCCGCCGGCTGGTTCAATCTCGCGACCTATCGTGAAAAGGCGGGGAACGCCGAGGGCGCTGTCACGGCGCTGAACGAGGTTCTGGCGCTCGATGAAGGCGATGTCTTCGGCGCGCGGCTGAAGCTTGCGGTTCTGGGGGCGGCCGAGTTGCCGGAACAGCCGCCGAGCCGCTATGTCGAGCGGCTGTTCGACGATTATGCCGACCGGTTCGAGACGTCGCTGGTTGAAAAGCTCGGCTATAGCGTGCCGCAGAAGCTCAGCGCCCTGATTGCCGACACGGCCTGCCTGCCGGCGCGTTTCCGCCATGCCGTCGATCTCGGCTGCGGCACCGGCCTCTTCGGCCCGGAGATCCGCGCGCGGGTCGATCGGCTGGAGGGATTCGATCTGTCGAAGGGCATGCTCGCCAAGGCGGCGGAGAAGGGCGTCTATGACCATCTCGGCCAGGCCGACCTGTCGCTGGCGCCGCCCTTGTCCGGCGTGTTCGATGGCGGGCTTGCACCGGCCCGCGCGGACCTGATCACCGCCGCCGACGTGCTGATGTATCTCGGCAATCTCCAAGGCGTTATGGCGATCGTCGCGGAGCTGTCAGCTCCCGAAGCCCTGTTTGCTTTCTCGGTCGAGGATGCTGAGGAGCCGGAAGGCTATCTCCTGCGGGATTCGTTGCGTTTCGCCCATTCGGAAGCCTATGTCAGGGCGCTTTTGGCCGATCATGGCTTTGTCGTCCACAATCTCGTCCGCAGCGTCATTCGCATGGATGGCGGAAAACCGGTGCACGGCATTCTATTCGTTACGCGGAAATCCGCCTGACGGATCGAATCTTGCAAAATTCAGATAGGTCAGCATTCCTTACATATTCCGCTTGATTGTCATTTCCGTTTTTTGGCAGAATCCCGAAAACAAAGGGAAGTATCATGGCGAGCCTGAAGAGCGCATTCGGCGTCTGGAACACCTCCGCTACGCGACATTCGCTCGTCGAGGATGTCCAGGGCATATTGTCCGGTAGCCTGATATCGTCGCTCGGGCTTTTTTGCCTGTCGAGCGCCGGCTTGTTGACGGGCAGCACGGCGGGCATCGCTTTTCTGCTGCACTACGCGATCGGCGTGAATTTCGGCCTGGCATTCTTCGTCGTCAACCTGCCGTTCTTCTATCTATCCTGGAAGCAGCTCGGCCGCGCCTTCACCATTAAGACCTTCATCGCCATCGCACTAACCTCGCTGCTCACGAATCTGCAGCCGAAACTGTTCGAAATCGCCCATATCAATGCCTTCTGGTCGGCGCTGCTCGGCGGCGTCCTCCTTGGCTTCGGGCTACTCGCACTCTATCGCCATCGCGCCAGCCTGGGCGGTGTTGGTATCTTGGGCATCTATCTTCAGGAACGTTTCGGGATACGCGCCGGGCTTGTCCAGCTTGCGGTCGACATGTGCGTGCTCGCAGTCGCCTTTACGGTGACCACGCCGTTCGTGGTCATCTGCTCGGTGCTGGGCGCAGTCGCGCTCAATCTCTTCGTTGCGATCAACCATCGGTCGGATCGCTACATTGCCTTTTAAATCGGCTAAGGCCTATTGCTTGCGGGTCGTGTCGGAGTCCGCAATGGCAGCTTCGTGATACCAGCTGTCGAAATCGACCACGGCGACGCGTGGGCCGATATCGGGATTGAGGTTCACATGGCTACGCTGACCGGCGGGAATGGTCCGGGCCTTGATGGGGAATTGAAAAATCTTTGCCGTTTCATGCAGTGGACTGATGGCCATTACGATGTCTCTCCCTTTTGATGCTCAAGCGGGTGCGCTTCAAGAGACAGCTTATATATAGCAGAGTTGCAGCCCATTTTTCAGGTGTTTGCATAAAAAAAATGCAAAACGTTGAAATTATGGGCAATTTTGAGCTTTTGTGACCACAGATCGTGGGTTTTGCTCGGCAGATTGCTGCGCTGCTTCGAATCTGGTGCGCTGCGACAAGTTGTCAGTGATTTGCCCGCAAATAGTTCAGGATTTTGAGAGAATCGGACGTGGAGCAGTCGAAAGCCGGCCCGATTTGACTCGGAACCGCACGTTTTTCTCGAATTGAGCGCTGCGACGATGGAATCTGGCATGTCACATGCATGGTGTTGGTCAGCCGTTTGTAGTGAAATTTTTTGGGCGGGCGCGCCTTGGAATTTTTCTGCTTCGCCTGATTAACTCTATGAGGTGCGTAATGACTAAATTTAAGCTCGAGTATATCTGGCTCGACGGGTACACCCCAGTACCGAACCTGCGTGGCAAGACGCAGGTCAAGGAATTCGCCGATTTCCCGACCCTCGAGCAGCTTCCGCTCTGGGGCTTTGACGGTTCGTCGACGCTGCAGGCCGAAGGCCGCAGCTCGGATTGCGTGCTGAAGCCCGTTGCTGTTTATCCGGATCCGGCTCGCACCAATGGCGCACTCGTCATGTGCGAAGTCATGATGCCGGACGGCGTTACGCCGCACGCTTCCAACAGCCGCGCGACCATCCTTGACGATGAAGACGCATGGTTCGGCTTCGAGCAGGAATACTTCTTCTACAAGGACGGCCGTCCGCTCGGCTTCCCGGAAGCTGGCTACCCGGCTCCGCAAGGCCCGTACTACACCGGCGTCGGCTACAGCAATGTCGGCGATATCGCTCGCGAAATCGTTGAAGAGCATCTCGACCTTTGCCTCGAAGCCGGCATCAACCACGAAGGCATCAACGCCGAAGTGGCCAAGGGCCAGTGGGAATTCCAGATTTTCGGCAAGGGCTCCAAGCGCGCCGCCGACCAAATCTGGATGGCTCGCTACCTGCTGCAGCGCCTGACGGAAAAGTACGGCATCGATATCGAGTTCCATTGCAAGCCGCTCGGCGACACCGACTGGAACGGCTCGGGCATGCACTGCAACTTCTCGACCAAGTTCATGCGCGAAGTTGGCGGCAAGGCCTATTTCGAAGCGCTGATGGCTCAGTTCGACAAGAACCTCGACGCTCACATCGCCGTCTACGGCCCGGACAACGACAAGCGTCTGACCGGCAAGCACGAAACGGCTCCGTGGAACAAGTTCAGCTACGGCGTTGCCGACCGCGGTGCTTCGATCCGCGTTCCGCATTCCTTCGTCAAGAACGACTACAAGGGCTATCTCGAAGATCGTCGCCCGAACTCGCAGGGCGACCCCTACCAGATCGCTTCGCAGGTTCTGAAGACCATTTCTGAAGTCTCGACAGAAGGCTTCGCTTCGGCTGCTGCCTAAGTGGTTCCGGCCTCGGTTCGCCGGGATCGACATAAATAAAAAAGCGCGGGATTTCGGTCCCGCGCTTTTTTTGGTTTTTGGAGACTGCCTTCAGGCCGCCTTGCTGGCCGCATCGACCGGATGCTGTGAGCGGAAGCCGACGGCGAGCCGGTTCCAGACGTTGATCGTGCTGATCGCCACGGTGATCTTGACGATCTCCTCTTCGCTGAAATGCTGCTTCAGCACCTCGAAATCCGCATCCGGAGCGCCGGTTTCGGCGATCTTCGTTACCGCGTCGACCCAACCGAGCAGGGCGCGTTCGCGGGCGTCGTAAACCGGCGATTCCCGCCAGACGCACATCAGGTTGATCCACTGTTCGCTGAGGCCGTCATGCCGCGATTCCTTGACGTGCATGTCGACGCAATAGGCGCAGCCATTGATCTGTGAGGCACGCAGCTTGATCAGGTGGATGAAGCGTCGCTCCAGGCCCGAGGTCTGGACATAGTTCTCAAGGGCTACGACGGCCTTGTAGGCTTCGGGCGAGGCTTTGGCGATGTTGAGACGAGTATGCATGGTTCTCTCCTTGGGTTTTCGATCTATCGGTTGGTTCTGCGTTCATTGAGGGCAAGGAAGGCACAGCCTCTTGCCGCGATGGAGCCGTCGTCGCTCTCCGCGAGATCGGCCAGAATGTCGGCGATGGCGGTTTTCGCCAGTTCGGCGCGGTAGACCCTCTCAGCGGCCAGCATCGCCGCGCTGATGCCGCAGGGTTTCGTGAAATATTTGCCCGGCAACGGGTTAGGCCCGCGCTGACGGATCTCGGCGCAACGAAAAGCGGGCGCCGGTCCTTCGACCGCAAGCACGATATCGAGCAGGCTGATATCCTTCGGCAGCCGCGCCAGCCGGTAACCGCCCTTGGGGCCGGGCACGGTGTCGAGAATGCCGGCGCCGGAGAGCGCCTGCAGATGCTTCAGAAGATAGCTCACCGACACACCATGAAACTCGGCAATCGCCGCCGCCGAAAGCACGCCACCTTCGGACAGTCCGGCGAGCACCGCAACGCTGTGTATCGCCTGTTCCACACCTTCGCCGAGTTTCATTACCTTGCCCTTTTTCTATCATGGATATTTTTTATCCGTGATTATGCGAAGAGTCAAGACCTCTTCTTTTTCGCGAATTTCCCGCTAGTTTCGCAACGTGGACCAGATCGACACTACGCAGCCTCTTGCCTTGCCTGCCCCCTTCATCCGCTGGTTCGTGGAAAAGGGTTGGCAGCCGCGCGCGCATCAGTTGGAATTATTGGCCCGCGCCGAGGCAGGCGAGAGCACGCTGCTGATCGCCCCAACCGGAGCCGGCAAGACGCTGGCCGGCTTCCTGCCCTCGCTCACCGACCTGATACGTCGCGGCAAGATCCCGCCGGGCTCCGCTTTCACCGGTATCCACACGCTCTACATCTCGCCGCTGAAGGCGCTGGCGGTCGATATCGAGCGCAACCTGATGAAGCCGGTCACCGAAATGGGCCTGCCGGTCTCGGTCGAAAACCGGACCGGCGATACGCCGAGCGGCAAGCGGCAGCGCCAGAA
>DASVPC010000295.1:0-7815 GCA_036383055.1 Rhizobium sp.
GGGGTGGAGGTGGTTGGAACATGACGAAAGCAGTATTAAACCAGCTGCACAGTGCTTCGAGCCTTGACAAATCAGGCGCACCATGCGCTTTTCCGCCCGATTTTCTCGTCGGCAGGCGAGGGGCTTTTGTCCGTATTCGCCCCCGACCGCCAAGTCCAGGATATATACTATGCATCGCTATCGCAGCCACACATGCGCCGCCCTGCGCAAGTCCGACGTCGGTTCGACTGTCCGCATCTCCGGCTGGGTTCATCGCGTCCGAGATCATGGTGGCGTGCTGTTCATCGACCTGCGCGATCACTATGGCATCACCCAGGTCGTCGCCGATCCGGATTCGCCCGCCTTCAAGCTGGCCGAAACCGTGCGCGGCGAATGGGTCATCCGCATCGACGGTCTGGTGAAGGCCCGCACGGAAGATACCGTCAACAAGACCATGCCGACCGGCGAGATCGAGCTTTACGCGCAGGAGATCGAAGTGCTCTCCGCCGCCAAGGAGCTGCCGCTGCCGATCTTCGGCGAGCCGGACTATCCGGAAGATGTGCGCCTGAAGTATCGCTTCCTCGATCTGCGCCGCGACACGCTGCACAAGAACATCGTCAAGCGCACGCAGGTTATCTCCTCGATGCGCCGCCACATGGGCGAAGTCGGTTTCACGGAATACACGACGCCGATCCTGACGGCGTCGTCGCCGGAAGGCGCGCGCGACTTCCTGGTGCCGAGCCGCATCCATCCTGGCACCTTCTATGCCCTGCCGCAGGCGCCGCAGCAGTACAAGCAGCTATTGATGGTTGCCGGTTTCGACCGCTATTTCCAGATCGCGCCGTGCTTCCGTGATGAAGACCCGCGCGCCGATCGTCTGCCGGGCGAATTCTACCAGCTCGACCTCGAAATGAGCTTCGTCACCCAGGAAGACGTCTGGAACACGATGGCACCGCTGATGACCAGCATCTTCGAGGAGTTCGCTGAGGGCAAGCCCGTCACCAAGGAATGGCCGCGCATCCCCTATGACGTCGCCATCCGCAAGTATGGCTCGGACAAGCCGGACCTGCGCAACCCGATCGTCATGGAAGCCGTGACCGAGCATTTCGCCGGTTCGGGCTTCAAGGTCTTCGCGAACATGATCGCGTCCAACCCGAAGGTCGAAGTCTGGGCGATCCCGGCCAAGACCGGTGGCTCGCGCGCATTCTGCGACCGCATGAACGCCTGGGCGCAGAGCCAGGGCCAGCCCGGCCTCGGCTACATCTTCTGGCGCAAGGAAGGCGAAAAGCTCGAGGGCGCCGGCCCGCTCGCCAAGAACATCGGCGAGGAGCGCACTGATGCGATCCGCACCCAGCTCGGTCTGGATGACGGCGATGCCTGCTTCTTCGTGGCCGGCGATCCCGCCAAGTTCTACAAGTTTGCCGGCGAAGCGCGTACCCGCGCCGGCGACGAATTGAACCTGATCGATCGCGACCGCTTCGAGCTGTGCTGGATCGTCGACTTCCCGTTCTTCGAATGGAGCGAGGAAGAAAAGAAGGTGGACTTCGCCCACAACCCGTTCTCGATGCCGCAGGGTGGTCTCGAGGCGCTGCAGAACCAGGATCCGCTGACGATCAAGGCGTATCAGTACGACGCCGTCTGCAACGGCTTCGAAATCGCCTCGGGCTCGATCCGTAACCAGTCGCCGGAAACCATGGTCGCCGCCTTCGAAAAGGTCGGCCTCAGCCAGGCTGACGTCGAGGAGCGCTTTGGCGGCCTCTACCGCGCGTTCCAGTACGGCGCGCCTCCGCACGGCGGCGCTGCCTTCGGTATCGACCGTATCGTCATGCTCTTGGTCGGCGCCAAGAACCTGCGCGAAATCTCGCTGTTCCCGATGAATCAGCAGGCGCAGGATTTGCTGATGGGCGCTCCCTCGGTCGCAACGCCGACGCAGCTGCGCGAACTGGCGATCCGCCCTGTTCCGCCAGTGAAGAAAGACTGAGGCTCTTCGCAGCTTTGAACATGCAAAACCCGGCGACCGAAATCGCCGGGTTTTTTATTGGTAACGGAAGAGGCTTAGAGCCCTGCATAGACCGCGTCGCGAAGATCGATGGTGAATTGGCCCCACATGCCCTCGAGGGCCGTGTTGGTCAGCGCGACGACCGTCAGCTTTTTCTCAGGATCGACGAACCAGCTGTGACCGTAGACGCCGCCCCATCTTATTGTACCGGCTGAGAAAGGGACGCCGGCGGCTGCCGGATCGGTAACGAGGGACCAGCCGTACCCGAAACCGAAACCCGGCATCAGCGGCTGCATATGCCCACCCGCCTGGTCTGTCGTCATCGCTTTTACCGTGTCGGCGGACAATAATGGAGCGCCGCCCTTGCGCACGGTCTCCAGGATGGCGAGCACATCATCCGTCGTCCCGGCCATGCCTGCGCCGCCCGAATGGTAGGAGGCAGGGTCGAATATTCGATCCGGCGCGAACCGAATGAAGCCTTCGGGCATGGGCACCAACGCCTCGTCTCCCATCCGCTGTGGTTCCGGGGAACCGTTCATATAGGGAGCAGCGAGGCGGCTCGGGTCGCGCACGGAAAAGGCGGTGTCGACAAGACCAAGCGGCCCAGTCACCAGCTCCGCAACGGCCTCGTCGAGGCTGCCGCCAGTTTCCTTTTCAATGATGCCGCCGAGCACATCCATCGCCAGCGAATATTGCCAGTCGTCGCCGGGGGCGAAGCGCAGCGGTGCGCCTGCGAGGCGTCTCAGATTTTCGGCAAGCGATAGACCCGGTTCACCGAGCCCATCGGACACGCCGGCGCGGTGATAGGGGCCGCCTTCTTCCTCTGCGAATGCGTAGCCCACTCCGGATGTATGCGTCAGCAGATGCCGAATGCGAATGACCGCTTCGGACCCATCCAGCAGGTGTGGCCGGAAATCCGGCAGCCATTTCGTTATAGGATCGTCCAGGCCAATCCGGCCCTGCTCGACAAGCCGCATGGCGGCGATGGTGACGATCGGCTTGGTGACGGAGGCGAGGCGGAAGATTGTTTCCTCTCGCATGGCCACGCCGTTCTCGCGATCCGCCAGGCCGGCGGCGCGACGATAGATCTGTTCGCCATTCCGTGAGATCAGAACCACGGCTCCGACCAGTCTCTTATCCGTCAGGGCAGCATCGATTGCGGCATCGACGCCCTCGGCTAGGGAGCCGAGGGATGGCCGAGAGGCATTTTCAAGGGGAAGACTCATGATGAGAAACCTTCTATAATCACAATGACCGCTCCTGAATAAACCAGATTGCGAGATATTTCTAGAGTGACCATTGTGAAAAATAGCGAAGACACGAAAAATTCCACTCAACGCAAGCGCGGCCGTCCGCCGGCCTTCGATCGCGAGACGGTTCTTGCGGCCGCGCGCGATACCTTCTGGAAGCACGGTTATGACGGCTCGTCCATCGCCGATCTCACTGCCGCCATGGGGATCACGCCGCAGAGCCTTTATGCCGCCTTCAGTTCGAAAGCCGATCTTTACCGCGAGGCGCTGGAGCAATATCGGCGCATGCCGCGACCCGAGCCGGGCAATCCGTTGCAGGAAGCGGTGGACACCGTCACCGCTTTCGATCGCTTTCTCCGCAATGCAGCCGGAGTATTCACTGCGCCGGAACACCCGAAGGGCTGCATGATATCGACGGCCGTGCTGAATTGTGCGGAAGAGAATGAGCCGGTCGCCCATCATGTCGCCTCCATGCGCCTGCAGACGCTGGACCTGTTTGCGGCACGGATCGAGCGTGGCATCGAGGCGGGGGACATGCGACCGGATGCGAATACGCGGTCACTGGCCCGCTTTCTCGGAGCGATCGTGCAGGGCATGTCCGTCCAGGCCCGGGACGGTGCGACCGGGGATGAACTGCTCGAGATCGTTGCTCATGCCCGCGGCGAGCTGACGCGGCATTCGCTTGGGCCGGTTGCGGTGAAATGAACCCATGAAAAAACCCGGCAATCGAAATCGCCGGGTTCCTTTTGTTGTCGCGATCTAAGGTCCGATCAATCGTTGGACGAAACCTTGAGGCCGATGACCTGCGGGATCGAATTCGGAGCGCCCATGGCGGCGCCGATGATCATCGGCAGCGGCACCGGCTTGTCCGGCGAAGCCGTAACCGTCAGGCTCTTCGGATTGTCGAGATAGGCGCTGACGGCGGTGGAAACTGCATTCTGAAGCTCAGGAATGTTGAGCTGCGCCAGCATGATCGGCGTCATCGCCTTCAGCGTGTCGGCTAGCTGCTTGCCGGTAACGCCCTGCTGCTTGCCGGCAAATTCCAGCGCGCGCGAAGTGATCGAGGCATCGTCGAAACGGATCTGGGCGCTATTGAAGGTCAGCTGCTGCAGAAGGCCGAGCATGGCGAGGCCGGCGGATTGCTGCGCGTCCTGCTGGTTCGGGTTGGAGCGGACGGTCTTCAGCGCTTCCTGCAGCGACTTGGCGAAGGCCGGCGTATAACCGGAGAGGCTGAGCGCAATGTTCAGCTTGCCGACATCCTTGAAATCGAAGGAGTATTCGGTGATGTCGATCTTGCCCGGAGCAAGCTCCCAGCCGCCCTTCATGGCGATCTTGCCGTTCAGCTGCTTCAGATTCAGCTGTTCGATGGCCAGCTTGCTCTGCGGGTCATCGACCTTGCTCAGGTCGGCCGTGACGCCGTCGACTTCAACGCCGAAGTCAAGGCCGGACTTGTCGGCACGCTTGGTCATGGTGGCGTCGGCGTTGGAGATTGCGAAGACCTGCGTGCCGTCCTTGGTGGCGGAGATCGCGCCGGCATGTGCGCTCTTGTAGAAGAGCAGGGAATCGAGGTCGCCCTTTGTCGTGTCGGCCGGGATTTCGACGCCGTTCAGCTTGAGGTCGGCGGCGGCGATGGCCACGCCGTCCTTGTTCAAGGCCACGTCGGGAAAGGCCACCTGATCGACGGTGTAGCCGCCGCCCGCTTCGGCAACGCCGGAGAACGTGACGTCGCCCAGCTTGACGCCGTCGGGCGTACCCGCTGGCTTGAAGCTTGCGCCCTTCAACGTCACCGTCGTACCGCTGACATCGACGCTCTCCGCGGCGATCGAACCGCCTTGCTGGGCATAGGCGTCATTGATCTTTTTCAACAGGTCGTTACCGTCGAGCGCAAAGGCGGAGCTGGCGAAAGACAGGATGACGGCGCTGGACAGCATCAGCCGTGTTGTCCGATAGAAAGTCATGGTGGCGTTTCCTCATTGAACTGTTGTCGGCGGGCGTACAGATTCTGCGTGTACCGCGGCGATATATATTCACCTTTGCCTGAAATTCCAATGACAATGGCGGCTACGAGCGCGGGTATGAAAGCTGTGTGCAACCTTACGCCAGATTGTGCTTGAACTGAGGCGTCATCCACAAGTGCTTTCCAGTGATTTCTTGCCGGGAATCGGCTTCTCCGCTAGTCAAGGGCCATGGGAAAAAATCTTTTACCGCCTGGTGGCGGCGACGACGACAGCATCGTTCCGGTCGACCTGAAGGCCGCGCTCGAAGAGCGCTATCTGGCCTATGCCTTGTCGACGATCATGCACCGTGCGCTTCCGGATGTTCGTGATGGCCTGAAGCCGGTTCATCGCCGCATTGTCTACGCAATGAGCGAAATGGGCCTGCGTCCCAACTCGGCCTTTCGCAAATGCGCCAAGATCGTCGGCGAGGTGATGGGTAACTATCACCCGCACGGCGACCAATCGATCTATGATGCGCTGGCCCGCCTGGCGCAGGATTTCTCGCAGCGCTACACGCTGGTCAACGGTCAGGGCAATTTCGGCAATATCGACGGCGATAGCCCGGCCGCGATGCGTTATACCGAATCCAAGATGACGGCGGTCTCCGAGCTGCTGCTCGAAGGTATCGACCAGGATGCCGTGGACTTCCGGGACACCTACGACGAGTCGAATTCCGAGCCGACCGTTCTGCCGGGCGCCTTCCCGAACCTGCTCGCCAACGGCTCCTCAGGCATTGCCGTGGGCATGGCGACCTCGATCCCGTCGCACAACGCCCATGAGCTTTGCGACGCAGCACTGCATCTGATCAAGGATCGCGACGCCACCGTCGAGACGCTGGTGGAGCTCTATATTCCCGGCCCGGACTTTCCGACCGGCGGCATCATCATCGACGATCGCCAGAGCATCATCGAAAGCTACAAGACCGGCCGCGGCGGGTTCCGCGTCCGCGCCAAGTGGGAGATCGAGGATCTCGGCCGCGGTGGCTACCAGATCGTCATCACGGAAATCCCGTTCCAGGTACAGAAGTCGCGGCTGATCGAGAAGATCGCCGAGCTGCTTCTGGCGCGCAAGCTGCCGCTGCTCGAGGACATTCGCGATGAATCTGCCGAGGATATCCGTGTCGTCCTGATCCCGAAGAGCCGCACCGTCGATGCGACGATCCTGATGGAATCGATGTTTAAGCTGTCGGAGCTGGAAAGCCGTTTCCCGCTCAACATGAACGTCCTGTCCATGGGGCGCATCCCGAAAGTCATGGCGCTGAACGAGGTGCTGAGGGAGTGGCTCGACCATCGCCGCGAAGTCCTGCAACGCCGCTCGCGTTTCCGGCTCGCGGCCATCGAGAAACGCCTGGAAATCCTTGGCGGCTTCCTGATCGCCTACCTCAACATCGACGAGGTCATCGCCATCATCCGCGAGGAGGATGAGCCGAAGCCTGTGATGATGGAGCGGTTTGGACTTACCGACAATCAGGTCGAAGCGATCCTCAACATGCGGCTGCGCTCCTTGCGCAAGCTCGAGGAATTCGAAATCCGTAAAGAGTTCGATGGCCTCAGCAAGGAAAAGACCGATATCGAGGCGTTGCTCGCCTCCGATGAAAAGCAGTGGCAGACGGTTGCCTGGGAAATCGGCGAAGTGAAGAAGAAGTTCGCCAAGGCAACCGAAGTCGGCCGCCGCCGCACGCAATTTGCCGAAGCGCCCGAGGCCGATGACGCGGCGCTGCAGCAGGCGATGATCGAGAAGGAACCGATCACCGTCGTCGTTTCCGAAAAGGGCTGGATTCGCGCGCTGAAGGGACACATCTCCGAGACCTCCACGCTCACCTTCAAAGAGGGCGACGCGCTGAAGGTGGCCTTCCCGGCGCAGACGACCGACAAGATCCTGATCGTTACCACCGGCGGCAAGGCCTATACGCTCGGCGGCGACAAGCTGCCCGGCGGGCGCGGTCATGGCGAGCCGCTGCGCATCATGGTCGACATGGAAAACGACCAGGACGTGCTGACTGCCTTCGTCCACGATCCGCAGCGCAAGCAACTCGTCGCGTCCACCGCCGGCAACGGCTTTGTCGTGGCGGAAACGGAACTGGTCGCCAATACCCGCAAGGGCAAGCAGATCATGAACCTCACGACCCCGGACGAGACGAAATTGCTCGTGCCCGTGTCTGGCGATCATGTCGCCGTCGTCGGCGAGAACCGCAAGCTGGTGGTTTTCCCGTTGTCGCAGGTCCCGGAAATGTCGCGCGGCAAGGGTGTCCGCCTGCAGCGCTACAAGGACGGCGGTGTCTCGGACATCAAGTGCTTCGCCATCGCCGACGGCCTGACCTGGGAAGACAGCGCCGGCCGCACCTTCACCAAGACCAAGGACGAACTGGCCGAATGGCTGGGTGATCGTTCTGGCGCAGGCCGCGCGGTGCCGAAAGGCTTCCCAAGAACCGGCAAGTTTTCGGGGTGAGGAGTGGTCGGCCTAGCCGACCAAACGCTCCAGTGGGGCGTTTCGGCGACGAACGCCCTGAGCTTAAGCGAAGGGCCTGGTGCGTGGCAGGTAAATAATTGTCAGTCGTTTAGCGAGACGGAGAAGTCCCTGAGGAATTGCG
>DASVPC010000296.1:0-6753 GCA_036383055.1 Rhizobium sp.
CAGATCGAGCGACGAGACGAGGCCGCTGTCGGACAGCATTTCCATGATCAGGTGGGCTTCGCGATAGGTCGCACCGCCCGGCACCGTCGTTCCGACACCCGGCGCAATGTCCGGATCGATGAAGTCGACGTCGAAGCTGACGTGCAGCAGGCCGTTGGCGGCGCTGACCGTGTCCAGCACCCGACGCATGATCGCGGCGACGCCCTGTTCGTCGAGCGAGCGCATGTCGAAGACATTGACGCCGTGCTCGCGGATCTGCTCGCGCTCATGCGGATCGACGGAGCGGATGCCGACCTGGAAGACCTTCTTCGGGTCGACCAGTGGCCGGCCGGCCGGCAGGACATTGGCGATCTCCGCCTGGCCGCAGAAGAAGGCGACGGGCATGCCGTGAATATTGCCTGATGGTGATGTCGCCGGCGAATTGAAGTCCGAATGCGCGTCCAGCCAGAGCACGAAGAGCGGCCGGCCGACCTCCGCCGCATAGCGCGCCATGCCGGAGACGCTGCCCATCGAAAGGCTGTGATCGCCGCCGAGGATCAGCGGGAAACCGCCGGATGAGGCGACATCATAGACCTTGGCTTCGAGGGCACGGGTGAAGGCGCCGACGATCTTCAGATGATGCGCCTTCGGGTCATCCGGTAGGTCGGCGGCAGGGGCGGGATGCAGGTCGCCGCTGTCGGTGACGCGATGGTCGAGCTCGGTCAGCATGGTCGCGATGCCGGCGATGCGCAGGGCGGTCGGCCCCATGCTGGCGCCGCGGCGACCGGAGCCTTCCTCAAGCGGGACGCCGATCAGGGTGACGGATGTGGGTTCTACGCTCATCGGCGGCGCTCCAAAGGGTTAGGGGCTGTTGATTCGCATTATTGGCCAGGGAGGCGACAGCAAAAAGATGGAAAAGTGTCGAAAATCGAGTAGTTTTTGACAGATTGATAAGTTCGTTTTAGCAGAATGATAAGCCCATGGATGATCTTGACCGCGACCTCCTGAGTGCATTGCGTCACAACGCCCGCGCTTCCGTCTCTTCGCTTGCGGCTGCGACCGGCGCCTCGCGCGCGACAGTGGCGGCCCGTATCGAGCGGCTGGTCGACACCGGCACCATCACCGCCTTCACCATCCGAACCGGCCATGAAACCCGCGCTGCCGGCGTCCGGGCCATCGTGCTGATCGAGGTGCTTGGCAAGTTGGCGGACAAGGTCGCCGATCAGCTTCGCGGGCTGCCGCAGGTGAGGGCGCTGCACAGCACCAACGGCAAATGGGATTTCATCGCCGAACTCGAAGACCGCGATCTCGCCTCCTTCGACGAAACGCTGCGCCGCATCCGGCTCATCAATGGCATCAACACGACGGAGTCTAATATCTTGCTGAAAACGAGCAAGATGGGATTTTAAGTACGAGGCCGCAGCGGTGGTCTGGTCGTCTCTTCTGGGGCATAGTTATCGAGAACGATGCCCGCACACTTAATCGGTCAGATGGAGCGTCTCGCCCCGAGGTCAACATGTCAATCAATCTTGAAATCCGGCAATATGCCGGTCCCGATCGTCATCGTCACGACTATAGCCAGATTCTGTTTCCGATGCGTGGCTCCATGCTGGTGGATATCGAAGGGCGGGCTGATGTCGTTTCAAGTAACAGCATGGCGATCATCCCGCAGGACCGTATGCACAATTTCGCACCGAGCGCCGATTGCAGCCTCATGGTCATGGATGTGGAGCTCGGGTCTCTTCCCGATGCGCTTGTTCCGTCCGTCTTGTGCGGCTCGTCGGCTTTGACGGTCCGGATCGAGCCGTGGCTCTGGCGGCTCTTCAATCAGCTTGGCCGCGAGGTCGAGGCGGACAGGCGTCGCGCGCCGGATGCCGCTCATCTGGCGTTGGGCGGATTGCAGCTTGTCCGGCAGGAGCAGGTGACGGCAGCTCCACCTCGAAGCCTGGCCGAGCGGCGTGTTCTTGATGCTGCCGGCGCGTTGGGAAACGACCTTGGGCAGACCAGCGTGACGAACATGGCGCGCAAGGCCGGTCTTGGGCAAAGCCAGTTCCATGCGCTATTTCGGGAGACGGTCGGTCAATCGCCGAGGCAATACCAGTTGCGGAAGCTTTTCGACCGTGCGGTCGATCTGCTCATCAACACATCGCTGCCGATTTCAGAAATCGCCTATGATCTTGGCTATCGAAATGCCTCGTCTTTTAACCGACAGTTCAAGCAAAGATTCGGCGTGACCCCATCGGCCTTCCGCAATGCCGATGCGGATGGCAAGGGCATTGCGGACTGAGGATCGGAGGTTCGATCAAGTCATTCGGAGTTTCGCCTCATCACAAGGGGCCCGATTCCTGCGAAATTCCGCCAGACAAACATCTGGCTACAGGAGGCCCGCTTGACCAAATTGACTGATTTCAAGGCTCTCACCTTCGATTGCTACGGCACTCTCATCAATTGGGAGGCTGGCCTTTGGAACGCTCTTCAACCGCTCTTGAGCGAAGGCGGACTGACCATGGACCGCGAGGAGGCGCTCGAACTCTTCGGCCGAATGGAGACGGAGCAGGAGGTTGAAACGCCGTCGCTGCGGTATTCTTCTCTGCTCGGGGTCGTGCATGCCCGAATGGCCAAATTCTGGGGCGCGCGCGTTTCCGCGGAGATGCATGACCGCTTCGGCATGTCGGTTCCGGACTGGCCGCCTTTTCCGGATTCCACCGAGGCGCTCACCTATCTGAAGAAGCACTACAAGATCATCATCCTGTCGAATGTCGACCGCGCCAGCTTTGCGGCCAGCAATCGGAAGCTGGGGGTGAATTTCGATGCGATCTACACGGCGGAGGACATCGGGTCCTATAAGCCCGATCCGCGCAATTTCACCTATCTGCTCGATCGTTTGCGCGATGATTTCGGTATTGCGCCTTCGCAGGTGCTTCACGTCGCACAGAGCCTTCATCATGATCATGTGCCGGCGACAAAAGCAGGCCTGGCCCGCGCCTGGATCGACCGGCGTTCCGGACAGCCCGGTGGCGGCGCCACGCCGGTGCCGTCGAGCATCCCGACGGTGGACTTCGTGTTCAAGAGCCTTGCCGAATTTGTCGACGCGCATCGCAGCGCCGTTGGCGCCTGACTAGCATATCCGATGGCCGGGAATGCCTGTGAACAGGCTTTTCCGGTTATATCGCCTAATATTCGTGCTCGTAGACAACGCCCGCTTCGCCTGCACCGTTCGAGCCGGCGGCACCCCGCAGCTTCACGCCGCGTCCGACATCGAGATTGATGATCGCCTTGGTGTTGTTGGAAGAGCCCTGCTGCAGTTCGATATAGGTGCGTTTGTTCAGGTACTTGCCGGCGCCGACCTGTGCCTGGCCGTTCGCATCGGTGGAGATATCGAGATCGTCGACACCGAGATGGCTGCGCAGGCCGTCGAACAGCGAGGTGGAGCGGCCGCCGGCAAGCTGGCTGGCGGCATCGGCGAGCTGGGCGATCTGCATCGCCGAAAGCTTCGACATCGACTGGCCGAAAATCAGCTGCGCCATCACCTCGTCCTGCGGCAGGGCAGGCGAGGAGGAAAAGGCGATCTGCGGGTCGGTGGCCAGGCCCGTGACATCGACGGTGATGGTGGTGGAGCTGACCGACGAGGTGGCTTCCATGTTGAGCGCGGGCGTCAGGTCGCCGCCGAAGGTGATCTTGCTAGTGTCAGTGAAATCCAGCCGGCGGCTGAGGATGGTCAGGCGGCCGCGCCGCATGGTGAAGCCGCCGGAGACGACGGGATTTGCCGCCGTGCCGCGAACGGTGATGCTGCCGCCGAGCTCCGCATCGATGCCGCGGCCGCGCACGAAGATCTGCGACGGCGCGTCGATCTGCATCTCAATGCCGAGGCTGGTGGATTTGCTGCTCGGACCTTGCGGTTTCTGGTCCTTGAACTGGGCGGTGACAGCCGCCGGTGCATTCTTGTGCTTGATGTTGATCTCGGAGAGCGAGGCCGGCAGCTTTTCCGGTACGGTGATTGACGCCTTGTTGAGCTTGAGGTTGCCCGTCAGCATCGGCGCGGTCAGGAGCGGTCCCTTGATGCCGAGCGTGCCGTTGACGGTTGCCGTCACCAGTGTGCCGTCGACATAGGTGGCGTTGTTGAATTTCAGCTGGATGTCGGCCGGGAAGCCGCTATCCGCGACGATGCCGACCGTGCCACTTGCCGAGACGCTGCCGCCGCTGGCGAGATTGCCGTTGAGGCGTGAAATCACAGCCTGCTTGCCGTCGAGCGCGACGGTGACGGCGAGGCCGTTGAGGGTAAGGTTGCGGCGGACATCGACGAGCTTGCTGCCGTCGGTGGTGATGGTACCAGTGACGGCGGGGGCTGTTGTCGAGCCACCGATCTGCAGATCGATTTTCGCTGTGCCGGTCATCACCAGACCCTGTGCCGCAAGCTGGCCAGCCAGCGCGTCGAAGGGCAGGTTACCGGAAAATTTCATCGCCAGCGCCTTGCTGCCGGCAACGGCGACCGTGCCGCCGCCATTCAGCGCCAGGCCGCCCTGGCCGGTGAGATTGGTGTCGATGGTGACGACATTATCGGCGAATTTGCCGTTTGCCTTGATGCCGAGTGGGCCGAGCCCGGCCGATTTCGTCTGGCTGGTCGCGGCTCCCGACCAATCGGTCTGGAAACCGACGACAGGCGAGGCCGGCTTACCGGTAACGGTCACCGTGCCGGAGATCGCGCCTTCGGCGGCAAGCGTCGGCGCGAAGACATTGGCGAGGCTGGCGGGCAGGTTGGCGATCCTGGCATTGATATTCAGCGCCTGGCCCGCAGTGCCGTCGACGACCACGGAACCACCGCCGGTCTGGATGGTCAGGCCGTTCAGCGCCACCGTGCCGTCCTTGATGATGATCTTGGTCGGTGAGGCCAGCTTCACCGGAATGGTGCGCGGCGCACCGGCGAAATTATCGAGGCTGACGACCGTCTGGCCGCCGCCGGTCTCGACATCGCCGCTGGCGGTGAGCGGCGCGTTGTCATAGCTCGACTTGAGATCGAAAACCGTTCGGCTGCCCTGCTGCGTGAAGGTCAGTCCGAGATCGGCGATGCGATTGGCGCCCGACGCGACGGCGCCGGCGCGGATGCTGCCATTGGCGGAAAAGGATCTCAGATCATCAACGGTGAGCGCGATGGCCGGCTTGTCGATGAGAAGATCATCGCGGTGGATGCCGCCGCCGGTGGCATCGACCTTCAGGCCGATCTTGCCATTGGTGTTGGAAAGATCGAGCGTGCCCTTCAAGTCGCCGGCGGCCTTCTGTCCGGCAAGGGCGGCGATGAGGCTGAGATCGGGAAGATCGAAGGTCAGCGCGCCTGATGGTTCGAAACTCGGCGAAAAGTCCAGCTTGCCCTGCAGCCTGTTGGGGCCGATCTCGACGGCAAGTGCCGGAATGCTGGTGCGGCCGCCTTGCGAGCTGGCATTGGCGGTGATGCTGATCGGCTTGCCGTCGATGGCGCCGTTTGCCTGCACATTCGCCTGCGGGGCATTCGGATCGGCTGTCCCGGTCAGGGCGACATCGAGCGTGTCCAGCAATCGGCCGGCGAGCTTGACGTTGACGGCCTTCACCGTCGCGTCGATGCCGAGGGCTGTCAACGGCCCCTTGGTCTTGAGGCCGATGTCGGCCTGGCCCTCGGCGTTCGGGATCAGCTTGGAGAGGTCGAGCAGCTTGCCTGTCAGGTTTGATGCCAACGTCTGGCCATCGAGCGCGGCATTGCCGTTGATTTCGCCGACATTCGATTTCACCAAGAGATTGGAGAGATTGATCTTCGTCGGCACGGTGCCGGCGACCTGACCTTCCAGCGAGATCGTTCCCTCGAACTTGTTCGACACGCCGTCCGGCAGCACGGCGGGCAGGGCAAAGAGCTTGAAGTTGCCTGTCAGCGCCTTTGACGACAGCGTATATTTGCCGTTGACGGTGCCGCCGATGCTGGCGCTTTCGAGCGTCGTATTGTTGAAGCCGATCGTATCGGGCGACAGCTGCAGGGGGGCGGTCAGGGCGATCGGCGCGCGGATAAGGCGGTTGAGGTCGTCGCTGATGAAGGCCGTCTGGCCGACGACGAGGCGAAGCTGCAGCGGCCCGGACATGTTGGAGAGGTTGAAAGCGTCGCTTCTGGCGCTGAGATTGACCTGGCCGATCTGCCCCTCAGGCGTGCTGGCGGTGTCGACTGCGGCCTTGGCATCGATCTTCACCGATTGGGCGGCACCCGTGAGCGCGACATCGACGCGCGAAATCAGGGCGCGAACCTCACCATTCTCCATCGGCCAGCGGAAATCGACCGGGCCTGACGTGCCGATGAGATTGGCGTTGAGGCTGTTGTTGCCGGCGGGATCGAGCGTGCCGGACGCGGCAATGACGACGCTGCCGGTGGCGAGATTGCCGGTCTGGATGTCGATCTTGCCCTTGCCGTCGAAGGTGGCTGAAAGGTCGATGGTCGTCTGGCCGGTAAAGAGCGGTCGCATCGTCGGCGGCAGCAGCGAATCCACGTCGCCGCCGCCCTTGACGTCGATATGGTGCAGACCATCGGCGGAAAGGCTGTGATGGCCGTTGATCGCGACCGTCGGCTTGCCGTCGAGTGCCGCCTGCAGCTTGCCGGCCCAATTCGAAAGCGGACCGTCGCCCGAGAGGTCGAGGTTGATGGCCGGGCCGCCCGGCAGGTGCAGAAGGCTGGCCAGCATGCCGTCGCGCGGCTCGGAGATCCGGGTCTTCAGCTTCAGCTGGTTTTCGGCCGGCGCGAAGGCGACATCGGCGGAAAGTTTG